>DATELY010000156.1:0-3476 GCA_035276085.1 Steroidobacteraceae bacterium
GCAGAGGCACTCCCAGTCGGTGACCGGGCCGAAGATGCGGGCGCAGAACAAGCCATCGCGCTCCGGCTTGAACGTGCGGTAGTTGATGGTTTCCGGCTTGGTGACTTCGCCATGCGACCACGAGCGAATCTTCTCCGGCGAAGCAAGGGAGATGCGGATCGCATCGAAGTCGGTGATCGGGCTGGTCATTTCGAACGGGCTGGAACGGTACAAGGTATTCCTCCCTGGCGGTTAGCTGTCAGCTCTCAGCTCTCAGCTATTCGCCTTGTGCTTCGGGCTTCGTTGGCGTCGCGAGTCTCATGCGGCGCGGTCAATACTTCCAAATCTTTTTGCTCCAGCCGCAGCTCTTAGCGAACCGCTAAGGAGCTAACGGCTAAAGCCATTCGTCAATCGGCGGCGGCAAGTGCGGGTGCGGGAGCTTTCTTCCCGTTCTCCGACGGCTCGCCGGTGGATTGCTTGATCAGTTCCACATCGAGGCAGAGCGACTGCAGCTCGCGGATGAGGACGTTGAACGATTCCGGCACGCCGGGCTCGATCGCTGCCTCGCCCTTGACGATGGCCTCGTAGATCCGGGTGCGGCCAAAGACGTCGTCGGACTTCGCGGTGAGCAGTTCCTGCAGGATGTAAGCTGCGCCATACGCTTCCAGCGCCCACACTTCCATTTCACCGAAGCGCTGCCCGCCGAACTGCGCCTTGCCGCCCAGCGGCTGCTGGGTGATGAGCGAGTACGGCCCGATGGAGCGCGCGTGGATCTTGTCGTCCACCAGGTGCGAAAGCTTCAGCATGTAGATGTAACCCACGGTCGCCGGCTGTTCGAACGCGTCGCCGGTCATGCCGTCGTAGAGCGCCGTCTTGCCGGAGGTCGGCAGGCCGGCGGCAGTGAGCAGCGCCTTGATTTCGCCTTCGCGCGCTCCGTCAAAGACCGCGGTGCCGAACCAGATGCCCCTGTCCATGCCGGCGCAGACGCGCAGCAGCTGATCGTCGTCCAGATCGAGCAGCTGGCGCAGCAGAGCCGTGTTGGCAAACTTCTCCTGCACGACTTTGCGCAGCTCGGTCGCGTTCTGGTGCTGCTGCACCAGAGCCGCCACCTGCTTGCCCAGTTCGTGCGCGGCCCAGCCCAGGTGCGTCTCGAGAATCTGCCCCACGTTCATACGGGAGGGCACGCCGAGAGGATTGAGCACGATCTCCACCGGCGTTCCGTCGGGCAGATACGGCATGTCCTCTTCGGGCAGGATGCGCGAGATGACGCCCTTGTTCCCGTGGCGGCCGGCCATCTTGTCGCCGACCGACAGCTTGCGCTTCATGGCGATGTAGACCTTGACCAGCTTGATGACGCCGGGGGCCAGCTCATCGCCCTTCTGCAGCTTGGCGATCTTCTCGTTGGTGATCTTGCGCAGCACATCGATCTGACGCGAGGTCATCTCCTCGATCTCGTCGATCTGCTCGTTCACGCGTGGATCCTTATCGTTGTAGCGAATGCGCTTGAGGTTACGCGTCGAGATGCGCTCGATGGCATCGCGGTCGAGGATGGCGCCCTTGCCGAGGAGACGCTTGTTGGTGCGCTCGTCGTGCAGGTCGGCAAGAACTTCCTTGCCGCCCAGAATCGCTTCGAGACGCTTCAGGCGTTCGTCGGTGAGAATGCGGATCTCGTCCGAGAGGTTCTTTTCGAGCTGAGCCACCTGCTCGCCTTCGATCTGCCGGGCGCGCTCATCCTTCTCCTGCCCTTTGCGGGAGAAGATGCGGATGTCAACGACCGTGCCCTCGATGCCTGGAGGGCAGGTGAGCGAGGCGTCGCGGACATCGCCGGCCTTCTCGCCGAAGATAGCGCGGAGCAGCTTCTCTTCCGGCGTGAGCTGGGTTTCGCCTTTCGGCGTGACCTTGCCCACCAGGATGTCGTTGTGGTGGACCTTGGCGCCGATGCGGATGATGCCGCTCTCATCCAGATCGCGCAGCGCATGCTCGCTGACGTTGGGGATGTCGCGGGTGATCTCTTCCGGACCGAGCTTCGTATCGCGCGCCTCGATCTCGAACTCCTCGATGTGCACCGAGGTGTAGTAGTCCTCGCGGACCAGCTTTTCCGAGATGAGGATCGCGTCCTCGAAGTTGTAGCCGCGCCACGGCATGAAGGCCACGAGCACGTTGCGGCCGAGGCCGAGCTCGCCCTGCTCGGTGCAGGGTCCGTCGGCGATGACCTGGCCTTTCAGGACGCGATCGCCCTGACGGACGATCGGCTTCTGGTTGATGCAGGTGTTCTGGTTCGACCGCTTGAACTTGATGAGCTGGTAGATGTCGGAACCGACTTCGCGCGACAGCTGCGTGGGGTGATGCTCGCCTTCCACGCGGACGATGATGCGCTCAGAGTCGACCGAATCGACAAGGCCATTGCGCTTGGCAAGGATGACGGCGCCTGAGTCCCGGGCGGTGACGCCTTCCATACCGGTGCCGACCAGCGGCGCCTCAGAGACGAGCAGAGGAACGGACTGGCGCTGCATGTTCGCGCCCATCAGCGCGCGGTTGGCGTCATCGTGCTCGAGGAAGGGAACCAGCGATGCGGCGACCGAAACGAGCTGCTTCGGGCTGACGTCGATGTAGTCCACTTCGCCGCGGTTAACGAGGACGAAGTTGCCCTGACGGCGGGCGTTGACCAGCTCTTCGACAATCTTGAGATTGTTGTCGAGCTCCACGTTCGCCTGCGCGATGGTGTGGCGGTCTTCTTCCCATGCGGAGAGGTAGAAGGAGTAGGGCTCCCATTCGATGGGGCGCTTCTTGTCCTTCTTGAGCTGGTCGTTCAGCTTGATCGCCTCGCTCTTCTCGAGGTGATCGCCGACGCGCATGCCGCTCTCACCGGCGTTGGTGATCTGCACGAAGTCGAGCACGCGGCTGTCGCGCACCTTGCGGTACGGCGACTCGATGAAGCCGTACTCGTTGATCCGCGCAAAGCACGACAGCGAGCTGATCAGGCCGATGTTCGGACCTTCCGGCGTCTCAATCGGGCAGATACGGCCGTAGTGCGTGGGGTGCACGTCGCGGACTTCGAATCCGGCGCGCTCGCGCGACAGGCCGCCCGGCCCCAGTGCCGAGAGACGGCGCTTGTGCGTGATCTCCGACAGCGGGTTGGTCTGGTCCATGAACTGCGAGAGCTGCGAGGAGCCGAAGAACTCGCGGATGGCAGCCATCACGGGCTTGGCGTTGATCAGGTCGTGCGGCATGGCCGTCGACATTTCCTGATACACGCTCATCTTTTCCTTGATCGCGCGCTCCATGCGCACCAAGCCGATGCGGAACTGGTTCTCCATCAGCTCGCCGACCGCGCGCACGCGGCGGTTGCCGAGGTGGTCGATATCGTCGACCATGCCGATGTTGCGGCGCAGCTTCAGGAGGTAGCGAATGGTGGCGTAGAAGTCCTCGGGAGTCAGGGTGCGATGGTCGAGCGAGGTGGCGTCCTGATTCTCGTAGAGCTTGATGTTGAACTTCAG
>DATELY010000157.1:0-48496 GCA_035276085.1 Steroidobacteraceae bacterium
TGACGGGTCCCCAAAAGGACACTGCTGCGTTGACGACGATCTATTCGTTCATGAGGGGTCTGCAAGCGCAGAATCAGTCTGATGCGGCGGCGCTTAGCACGCTCGAAACTACTGAAGAGATTCGCGGCCGCGGTGAGTTCGTCGAGCAGACACCGGAAACGAACGACGGGGGCAATGCCGACGCGCTACCGCTGTACACGCCTATCAGTCTGGGTGAGCAGAAGTCCTTCTGCACCGACGCGCGGTTCGGCAAGGGCAACAAGCTCAACAATCGGCGCTTGCTGCGCCTGACATTGCCCTCGTCCGCCTTGGTCACGATCTTTGTCTCAGGTACTGCGCCCACAGAAGATCCCGACCTCGTGCTCTGGCGTCGGGGTGTGCCGGTTGCTACGGCGGCTAACACAGGCCTGAGTGACTCAATATCGCAGGTACAGCTCGCTGCAGGTGACTACGTCATCGAAGCCTACGATTTCGCCTATGCAAATTTTGACGCGACAGGTAGCAGCTCGATTCCACATTGCATGACGTTGAATGTGACGGGATAGTGACGAAATGACAGCATGTCGAACTCACAATCATCTGGTTCGCAGTTGCAGCCGACTGGCCGCGTCCGGGGGATGTATTCGATGAACAAGCATTGTGTCCTGTGGATCGGCCTGCTTCTGCTAGGCGCTTGCTCGAAGGAACCCGAAGAGCCCATCGTTACCCCCACACCCAAACCCGCTCTGCAACGGGAGCTGGCCGCCCTCAAAGACCCCACTCTGAAAATGGCGCGCGCGGTCACGAGCGGTAAGCCCGGTGCCGCGGTCGATCTGAAGTACGACATGGGCAGCAAGCCGGAGGCCGGTGTGCCGACCGAGGTGAAGCTGGCCCTCATTCCCAGCGCGGCGGCCGATCGGCTCACCTACAAGATCACCGGGATGGAAGGGTTGACGCTCGCGGGTAGCCTGGAAGGCACGATCGACAAACCGGAAAGCGGCAAGGCTTACGAGCATGCCTTTTCGCTGTTGCCGGATCACACGGGGATCTTCTACGCGACGGTTACCGTGATGATGGAATCCGCCGGCTCGCAGATGGGGCGCACGTTTTCGGTGCCGCTGCTGGTGGGTACGGTCAGTGCGGAGCAGAAACCGAAGCCGGCGCCGCCGAAAGATGCAAAAGGACAGCCGATCGAGCCGATGAAGGCACAGGAAAAGTGATGCTGTAGGCACTGAGGACGGAACACCTACGCACGATTCCGTCGCTGTTCCTGCTCCTTCGGGGCGAATTGCCTTTCGCGGGTCACGCTGGCCCCCTACAATGCGCGGCTCTTTTCCCCTCCCCCTACCGCGCAGGCTGCCCCTTCCGTGTCCCAGCTTCGAAATATCGCCATCATCGCGCACGTCGATCATGGCAAGACCACGCTCGTCGATCAGTTGCTCAAGCAGTCGGGAACGCTCGATGCGCGCAAGGCCGTCCCTGATCGTGTGATGGATTCCAATGTGCTCGAGCGCGAGCGCGGCATCACCATTCTTGCCAAGAACACGGCCATTCGCTGGCAGGACTACCGCATCAACATCGTCGACACGCCGGGCCACGCTGACTTCGGTGGCGAGGTCGAACGCGTGCTGTCGATGGTCGACTCCGTGTTGCTGCTCGTCGATGCCGTCGACGGGCCGATGCCGCAGACGCGGTTCGTGACGCAGAAGGCCTTCGCGCACGGCTTGCGGCCCATCGTTGTCATCAACAAGATCGATCGTGACGAGGCGCGCCCGAGCTGGGTGCTGGACCAGACGTTCGATCTCTTCGATCGCCTGGGCGCAACCGAAGCGCAGTTGGACTTTCCGGTGGTGTACGCCTCCGCCCTCAAAGGCTTCTCGGGCCGTGAGCCTACCCACCTCGCGCAGGACATGACGCCGCTCTTCGAGGCGATCGTGCAGCATTGCCCGCCGCCGGACGTCGACCCCGACGGCCCGCTGCAATTGCAGGTGAGCCAGCTCGACTATTCGAGCTACGTGGGCGCCATCGGCATCGGGCGTATCAAGCGCGGCCGCATTCGCCGCAACATGCCGGTCGCGGTCATCGATCGCGAAGGCAAGGTGCGTAACGAGCGCGTCATGCAAGTGCTCGGCTTCCTGGGCCTCGATCGCGTCGAAGTCGAGGAAGCGAGCGCCGGCGACATCGTCGCCTTCGCTGGCATCGAACACCCGCAGATCTCGGACACGCTTTGCGATCCGGCGAATGTCGAGGCGCTGCCGACGCTCGTGGTGGATGAGCCCACGATCAGCATGACGTTCGAAGTGAACACGTCTCCGTTCTGCGGCCGCGAAGGCAAGTTCGTCACGAGTCGCCAGATTCGCGAGCGCCTGCTGCGCGAGGCGATGACCAACGTCGCGTTGCGTGTGGAAGAAACGGACGATCCCGACAAATTCAAGGTCTACGGACGCGGCGAGCTCCACCTCGGTGTGTTGCTCGAGAACATGCGACGCGAAGCGTACGAGCTCGCCGTATCGCGCCCGCGCGTGGTCGTGAAGGAAGTGGACGGTCAGGCGATGGAGCCCTACGAAACGCTGGCAATCGATTTGGATGAAACCGCGCAGGGTGGTGTCATGCAGGCGATCGGCGAACGCGGCGGCCAGCTCACGGGCATGCAGGCCGATGGCAAGGGCCGCGTACGGCTGGACTATGTGATTCCCTCGCGCGGTTTGATCGGCTTCCAGACGGACTTCCGTACCCTGACCTCGGGGACGGGACTCATGCATCACATCTTCGATCACTTCGGTCCCGTGCTCGACCGCGAGATCGGACAGCGGCAGAACGGCGTCCTCATCTCCAACGCGCAAGGCAAGGCGCTGGCCTATGCGCTGTTCAATCTGCAGGAGCGCGGGCGCTTGATGACGGCCCACGGCGATGAAGTGTACGAAGGTCAGATCATCGGCATCCACAGCCGCGACAACGATCTCGTCGTCAATCCGCTCAAGGCCAAGAAGCTGACGAACATCCGTGCAGCGGGACGCGACGAGAACATCATTCTGACTCCGCCGATCCGCTTCACCTTGGAACAGGCCATGGAGTTCATCGCCGACGATGAGCTGGTGGAAGTGACGCCGGGGCAGATCCGTCTGCGCAAGCGCGCTCTGAAGGAAGCCGAGCGCAAGCGCGCGGGCCGGGTGGAAGAAGAAGCCTGATGTCGCGTCCCCTCCCTTGCGAAACGGGGAGGGACGTTCACAACCCCAACGTAAGTCTCAGTTTTCCCAGCCCCTGTCTGCCCCAAAACCGGATCTGGTTCACACCCCTGCGCTTACACGCCGACCTACGATGCGGGGACCTGCGGGCATAACCGCAGGCAGTTTTCGGGATTTCCCGGACGAGGACCGATGCGGCCGTTCGGTGCGCTCACGCGAGAGGACAGGGGGAAGGCGCTCGATGCACCGACTGCTCGACAAGCAGCTCAAGGAAGCGACTGCTGCGGATGGGGAACTTGATCTGAGCAAGTTGCTCGACGCTGTCGCGCGCACCTATTCCCAGACGGATGACGAGCGTCGCGGCATCGTGCGCTCGATGCAGTTGATGTCCGAAGAGGCGCACACGCTCACGCGCGAGCTGAAAGAGAGCACGTCGAATCAGCTGCAGGCGATCCTCGATCACGTCAAGGACGTCATCATCACCGTCGATGACGGTGGGCGCATTCTCAGTCTCAACGCGACCGGCGAGCGCGTATTCGGACATGCGGAAGGCGACATCGTCGGCCGTCCATTGAGTTTCCTGTTGCCACGCCTGGCTGCGCCGGAGCGGCTCGCGGGCCTGCTCGATCAATTGGCCGCGCGTCTGGAAGACACGCAAAGCGATCTCGCCTCGCACGAGACACTCGGCTTGCATGCCAAAGGGATGCAATTCCCTGCCGAGTTCGCTGTCAGCAAGATCGTCGTGAATCGGCACACGGTCTACGTGCTTTGCTTGCGAGACACCAGCGAACGCAAGAACGGCGACGCAGCGCTGCGTGAGAGCGAGGCGCGCTATCGGACGTTGGTCGAACATGCGCCCGAGATCATCCTCGTGATGGATCTCGACGAGCGGCGGCTGGTCGACTTGAACGAGAACGCCATGCGCTTCTTCAAGATGGATCGTGCAACCCTGCTGGGAAGCGAGGCCAGGCTCAGCCCGCCGACGCAGCCGGATGGCTCGCTATCGGCGGGCGCCATGTTCGAGTTCCTGGAACGAACCTATGCCGGATCGACACCGGTATTCGAATGGGTGTTCCGCGATGCGGTCGGTGCGGACATTCCGTGCGAAGTGCGTTGTGTGCGCCTGCCATCGACAGCGCGTTTGGTTCGCGGCAGCGTCACGGACATCACGGAGCGAAAGCGCGCGGAAACGTTGGCCGCCGGCGAGAAGCGAGTGTTCGAGCGCATGGCGGCGAACGTCGACCTGCAGGTCACGCTCGAGTCCATCACGGAGCTGGTCGAACGCGTCGCGAGCGATGCGGTGTGCGCGATCCGCCTGTTGGACGAGCAGGGGACGCGTCTCACCCATTGCACGGCGCCCAACCTGCCTTCGAGCTACCGGGCGTTGATGGAAGGCGTGCCGGTCGAAGCACGCAATGGTTCGTGCGCCGCGGCCGTGTATCTGCAACGCCAGGTGATCGTGGCCGATATCGCCCGCGACGCACTATGGGAGAACCGCCGCGAAGCCGTGTTGAACGCGGGCTTTCGTGCCTGCTGGTCGACGCTCATTCACGCGGCCGACGGCCGCACGCTCGGCACGCTGGCCCTGTACTTCCGTGTGCCACGGAGCCCGCTGCGCCGCGATTTCGAGCTGATGGGGCGAGTGACCCAGCTTGCCGGCATCGCGATCGAACGCCAGCACGCCGAACAGGCATTGCGCGCCAGCGAGGGACGCTACCGCAGGCTGTTCGACAATGTCATCGAAGGCGTCTACAGCTCCACGCGCGATGGACATTTCGTCTCGGTGAATCCCGCCCTGGCGCGCATGGTGGGACTCTCCTCGCCGCAGGAACTGCTCGCACGCGCCACGCACTCGCTGTATGCAAACGCGGTCGACCGCGACGCGATCATCCAGATCCTCGAGCGCGATGGCGAAGTGCGCAATGCAGAGTTTCAGTTGCGACGAGTCGATGGCTCGACATTGACCGTCATCGAGAATGCGCGCGTGGTGCGGGACGAGGAAGGCTGCATCATCGGTTATGAAGGCACGATCTCCGACATCAGCGAGCGCAAACGCGCCGAAATGGCCGTATTCAAGGAGAAGGAGAAAGCGCAGATCACGCTCGAATCCATCGGCGACGCGGTGATCACGACCGATGCCGACGGCCGGGTGGAGTACTTGAATCCCGTTGCCGAAGACCTGATCGGTTGGACCACACGCGAAGCCGCCGGATTGTCGCTGCATCAAATCATGCAGATCTTCAGCGAAGTCACACGCGAGCCCGTCGAGAATCCTGTGGATCGTTGCCTGCGCGAAGGTCGCGTGATCAGTGTGTCGGACCAGACGGTGATCGTGAATCGGCGCGGCGTGGAAATCTCCATCCAGGATTCGGCGGCGCCCATTCGCGATCGCGCCGGACACATCATCGGTGCGGTGATGGTGTTCCATGACGTGAGTAAGGAGCGGCGGCTGCGCCGCGCGCTGGCCTACCAGGCGAGCCATGATGCATTGACCGGCCTCATCAACCGGCGCGAGTTCGAGACGAGACTGAACGAGGCACTCGTGTCCGTGCGCGCGAACCCGAACATCGCTCACGTGCTGCTCTACCTCGATCTCGACCAATTCAAGGTCGTCAACGACACCTGCGGACACCAGGCCGGCGATCGACTGCTGAAGCAGATCACCGGTCTTCTGCAAACCCGTGTGCGCGCAACGGACACACTGGCGCGCCTCGGCGGCGATGAGTTCGGCATCCTGTTGCAGGATTGCACAGCGGAGAAGGCAGCGGCCATCGCGGATAGCCTGCGTCAGGCCATTCGCGACTTCCGCTTCGTGTGGCAGGACGGTGCGATGAACGTCGGTGTCAGCATCGGCATCGTGGAGATCAATCAGGACAGCGAGAGCATCACGAGTCTCATGAGTGCGGCAGACGTGGCGTGCTATGCGGCCAAGGATTCCGGACGCAACCGCGTGCACATGTATCAGCACGGCGCTGCGCCGGAACGGCATCGCGAAATGCAGTGGGTTTCGCGCTTGACTCGGGCCTGCGAAGAGAACCGCCTGGAGCTGTACTACCAGCCGATCGTCGCCATCGGCAACAACCCGGACGGGCGCGGGCATTACGAGTTGCTGCTGCGCATGCGGGATGAGAATGGACAGATGGTGCAGCCCGCCGAGTTCATTCCTGCCGCTGAGCGCTACAACGTCATGCCGATGATCGATCGCTGGGTCGTCCGACATGCATTGGGCACCTTGGCGCACTACCGCAGCGACGGCGATTCGAGTCAGGCGTACACGGTCTCCATCAATCTCTCCGGCACATCGTTGAATGACGATCGCTTCCTCGAGTTCCTCATCAACGAGTTGCAGGGCTATGACCTGAGCCCGGGCGCCGTGTGCTTCGAGATCACCGAAACGGCCGCCATCTCCAATCTGCCGAACGTGGTGCACTTCATGCGCGAGTTCCGTGCGCGCGGCTGTCAGTTTTCCCTCGATGATTTCGGCTCGGGACTGTCTTCATTCATGTACCTGAAGAACCTGCCGGTCGACTACCTCAAGATCGATGGCCAGTTCGTGCAGAACATGACGACAGATCATGTCGACCGCAGCATGGTCGAGGCGATTGCGCAGATCGGCCGCGCCATGAAGATCAAGACCATTGCCGAGCGCGTGGAGACGAAGGAAGTCTTGCAGTGCCTGGCTGACATCGGCGTCGAATACGCTCAGGGCTACTACGTCGCGGCGCCCCGGTCCGTGGAGAGCTTGAGCCGCATCACCCGTTCGACACCAGGATTGAAGTGGGTGAAATCCGCTTAGTCGGCATGAACGATGGCGAGTCGCAGTTCGGACCGGCCCACCGTTTCAATCCTTGACGTGTAGTTCCCAGCCGGTCGAGGCTCTTGCGCGAATCGCGGCATATTCCTATCAGAGTGTTCCCGGATGGCGCCGAAATCTGAAACGCCGGCCTTATGGTCACACTTCAGACCGCGCGCCAGCTGCGATCGCTGCTGACGCGACTGCAGCACATCGGGGGCCGCGATGACCAGGCTATCGCTGTTCGATCAGCTGTTCTACAAGGCGGAAAAAGCGGGTTTGCCGCCGCTGTATCTGGCCGGTGTGATGATCATCGACCCCACCCTGGCGCCGCATCGACTGACGCCTGCCATCATCGCCGACCACATCGCGGCGCGCATGGAGAAGATTCCGCTCATGCGCAAGAAGATCGTCCAGGATCCTTTGCGCATCGGCAGCGTGCGCCTGGTCGATGATGCCAGGTTCGACGTTCACGACCACATCAGCGTGCACACGCTGCCGCCACCTGGCGGTTACGACGAACTGACCGCGGCGCTGGGGGCATTCTCGGAACGTCCTCTCGATCTGACGAAGCCGCCGTGGCACTACGAGTTGATCGATGGCCTCGCCGGAGGCCGGATGGCGCTGGCCATCCATGTTCATCACGCCGTGATGGACGGCCTCGGGGCGCAGGATGCACTCAGCAGCCTTTACGATCTCGAGCCACTGAATCCCGAGAAGTCGCAAAAGAAGAAATGGCAGGTGACCGAAGAGGGTAAACCGCTGTCGTTGCTGTCAGCGGCGCTGCTCGAGAACGCAGAGCGGATTTGCCTCAAGACACCCCGGTACCTGCTGAAATCAGGGTTGCCGCTCGTCAAATCCCTGGCCTCGGTGCTGACGAAGCAGCTCGGGCTGAAGGAAAGCGTCGAGACCGATTTGAGCCCGTTGCCGCCAGTCAGGAGGACCTCGCTCAACTCGGGAAAGGGTTCGTTCAAGCGGCTCGTCGCATATGTCGAGCTGCCGATCGACGCTGCGCTCGGCATTCGCAAGCGTTTCGAATGCAGTATCAACGATCTCGCACTCGTATTGAATTCGGCGGCGCTCGAACACTATTTCAAGAAGACCCACGAGAAAGCGGACTTCGATCTCATCGCCGTCATGCCGATGAATGCGCGCAGGGAAGGAGAGAAAGGGCCTGGCAACGTTCTCACCATCGCGCGAGTGAATCTGCACAACACCATCCCGAACCTCTCCATGCGGCTGAAGGCCATCGCCCGCGACACCGTGCTGATCAAGTCGCAACATCGCTCGAAACCTCCACACGCGCGCGTGGACGGCCGCGGACTCATGGAGCTGTTCTCCCCATTGGTGATCGACAGTCTCTGTTTCGCCGTGGCGGAGCTGAATCTCACGAGCAAGGTGACGTTGGGAAACATCGCAATCACCAATGTGCCCGGCTCGCCCGTGACGCTGTATCTCGCCGGTGCGCCCGTCGCGTCCGGCGTACCGATGGCGCCCGTGCTCGGCGGCGTCACGGCGTTGACGATCACGGTTTCGTCGACTGACAAGTATCTCCTGTTCGGCTACCACTGCGACGCAGGCGCCATCAAGGAGAAGGACCTTTTCGTCGAGGGCGCGCGCGCCGCATTCGACAAGCTCAGGAAGCTCGGTGCTCGCACCTCCGCAAGTCCGCGTCGCAAGAAGAGCGCCACGCAAGGCGCGAGGGCCGCTGCGCGGGCGCGCTGACACGCGATCGTCGTTGTCGCGTCTGAGCGCGTCGCTCGCGCGAGTGCGTGTGCAATTCGTCGGCCGCCTCACTGAACCACCGACGTGCAGAGCAGCGCCGCGTCCTTAAAACCCCATCGGCTCTGATGCGTGGGTGGAATCAACAGGCATGGATCTTTCGATGCCACTGGACTCGTTAAGGAAACAGTACGGGAAAATCCAGGGTGCCGCTCTGCCTTCTTCCGTTCTACAAGAGCGATGTGATGGAGTCGTGAGCGTAATCTCATAGCCGGCAACGCCCTGGCGTGCAAACGGCAGGATCGGTGACCATGAACAAAGTCGTCCCGATTGGCGCGTTCGATCGCTTGCTGTTGCGTGTGGAATCGCAGCAGACACCGGCGCATACCGCATCGCTCAACATCTATCAGTTGCCACACGGAGCGGCCTCCGACTTCCTCCACGGTCTGTATGAGCGGCTCAGGCATTACCCCGTCACCGCCGCACCATTCAACTATGTGCTCGCAGGTACGCTCAAACGCCCCTTGGGGTGGCGCACCGTGGAGCACGTCGATCTCGACTATCACGTGAGGCATTCGGCCTTGCCGCGGCCCGGTGGCGAGCGCGAACTCGGCATCCTGATCTCGCACTTGCACAGCAACCAGATGGATTTCTCGCGTCCGTTGTGGGAATTCCATCTGATCGAGGGATTGGAAGGCGAGCGCTTCGCCACGTACCTGAAGATGCACCACGCGCTCGCGGATGGTGGCGCTGTTGTGCGCATCAATATGTCGGCGATGACGGAACAGCCCGACGGTCCGATGCCTCCGCCGCCATGGGCTGCGGAATGCGCCGCACCAACCGCAGCGTCGTCGAAAAAGCCGAAGGCGGTTTCGAGCCGAGGCGCGAAAGAAGACTCACCGGGATTGTTCCGCGCGCTCACACGGACGGCGGTCGCGCAGATCACGCGTCGCACGGATGGACTCGTGGGACCGTATGCTGCGCCGCGCTGCATGTTGAATGGACCGCTGACGCCATCGCGGCGCTACGCGACTCAGTCCTACGACATCGCACGTCTCAAAGCGCTGGCGAAGGTCACGGGCGGAACGATCAACGACATCATCCTGGAAATTTGCAGCGCAGCGATTCGGCGCTATCTGATCGAATTGAATGCCTTACCCAAGAAGTCGCTCATCGGGTCTGTGCCGGTCGCACTGGAGCGGAAAGCCGAGGAAACACTCGGCAGCGTCGTCGGGCTCATCACGACGACATTGGCCACGCACATTGCCGATCCCAAAGAAAGGCTCATGGCGATCATGGATTCCTCGCGTCAGGCGAAGGCCAATCTCTTTGCGATGCCGAAGTGGAAAATCGACATCTACAACGCAATCGTGATGTTGCCCTTCGCCCGCGGGCGCGTGTCGCGGCGTGCGAAACCGGTCGGCCTCATGGGCAACGTGCCCATATCGAATGTTCCTGGCCCGAAACGGAAGCTGTACTTCCAGGGAGCGGAAGTCGAGGCGATGTATCCCTGCGCCGTGATCATGCAAGGCTACGCGCTCAACATCACCGCGCGCAGCTACCACCACACGATCAATCTCGGCTTCCTGGGTTGTCGCGATCTGTTGCCGCACTTCCAACATCTGGCCGTGTACACGGGCGAAGCATTGACTGAGCTGGAGCGTGTCTATGGGCTCGGATCGCCCCAGTATCAGCATCGGGTCGCGCCTGCCGAGCGGGTGGCACAGGCCCATTCGGTTGCCCATCCCGCATGACTCAGGCAGCCCCCACCTTCAGTCAGATTGCGACACAACTCACCGCGCCCGGTCAGACGTTCGAGACCGAGCGCGTGCGGATTCGCGGCGTCGATGTAACGAGCTGGAAGAATGCCCCGCCCACGCTGCGTCACATCTTCGAAGGCTCGCGACGGTTTGCGGATCGCACCTACATGGTCTACGAACGCGAGTCGCTCACCTTCGATGAGCACCATCGCCGCGTCGTCGCACTCGCGCACGCACTCGTGAACGATTCTGGCATTCGCAAGGGCGATCGCGTTGCCCTCGCGATGCGCAACTATCCCGAGTGGTCGATTGCGTTCTGGGCTGTCGCTGCGACGGGTGCGGTGGTCGTGCCGTTGAATGCCTGGTGGACGGGTCCGGAGCTGGCGTATGGACTCACCGATTCGGGCGCACGACTGCTGATTGCCGACGGCGATCGTGCTCTGCGGCTGTCGCAGGAGCTCGATTTGTCGCGCCTTGCCGGCCTCATCGTGGCGCGCGGCAAGAATCTCGCTACGGGCTGGGCGGACTTTGAGCAGTTGCTCGCCAGGCACGCTTCGGATCCCACGTTGCCCAACGTCGAATCGCTCGGGCCAGACGATCCGGCAACCATCTTCTATACGTCGGGCACGACGGGCTTTCCCAAAGGAGCGCTCGGCACTCATCGGAACATGTGCTCCATGGCGCTCACGCTGGGGTTTCTCGGTGTGCGTGCGCTGCTGCGCGAAGGCGGCTCGCCGCAGGATCTGGCCGCGATGCAGAACGTGCAGCAAGTGCTCCTGCTGGCAGTGCCGCTGTTTCACGTCGTCGGCAGTCATGGTGTGCTGCTGAGCGCGCTCGTCGCCGGCAGCAAGATCGTGATGATGTACAAGTGGGATCCGCAGCGGGCGCTCGAGGCCATCGAACGTGAGCGCGTGACCGTGCTCACCGCGACGCCGACCATGATCTGGCAGCTGGTGGACCATCCCGATATCGGCGAACGCGATTTGTCATCGGTGCGCTCCGTGGGATACGGCGGTGCGCCCGCGCCGCCGGAACTGCGCCGCCGCGTTGCGGAGTTGATGCCGGCTGCGCTGCCCGGTACCGGCTACGGCATTACGGAGGCTTCTTCTGTCGTGAGCGGCCTCCACGGTGCGGATTACAGCGGCAGAGCGGATAGCGCCGGCGTTGCCGTCCCGATCTGCGATGTGATCGCCGTCGATGACGAGGGCAGGGAAGTCCCGCGCGGGCAACTGGGCGAGCTGTGGATCAAGGGTGTCAATGTCGTTGCAGGCTATTGGAACAAGCCCGAAGCGACGGCGCAGAGCTTCACCGATGGGTGGTTCCACTCCGGCGACATCGGCCGCATCGATGAGGCTGGTTTCATCTACATCGTGGATCGCAAGAAGGACATCATCATTCGCGGCGGCGAGAACGTGTACTGCGCGGAAGTCGAAGCCGCGCTGATGGACTATCCGGGCGTGAAAGGGGCCGCCGTGGTTGGTCTGCCTCATCGCGTTTTGGGTGAAGAGGTCGGTGCAGTGGTGCAGATCGATCCGGCACAGAACGTCACGGCTGCGGATCTGCAACAGCATGCGGCGAAGAAGCTCGCTGCGTTCAAGGTGCCGAGCCGCATCTGGCTGCGTGAAGATCCGCTACCCTTGGGCGCAACCGGCAAGATCATGAAGCGCGAGCTGCGCGATCGGCTCCTCGCATCGTGAATGGCGCGTACACGTTCGCCCGCGTCTGAGTTCGATCGTCCGCCACAAGGCACGGCGTGATCATCTCCGCTGGAAGCTATCTTGCACTCACGCTGATTGCAGCGTTCATGGCTGTAAGCGCAGTCGTCAAGAGTCCCTTGCATCGTCGGGGCGCGGCCGTGTGGTTCGCATTGGGATTTCCTGCATTCCACTTTCCGGGAACGTTGTTGTTCATCGGCGCGATCGTCACGCTCGTCGCGGGACTACACGGTGTGTTTCAGTCTCGGCTTGGGCTTCTGTCGCTGTTGCCGGCAGCCATCGGGGCCTATGCAGTGTGCATCGTGAAGGTTCGATCGTATGCGACTCACGCGGCATTCGACCGCGCGCTGGAACAGACGCTCGGACCCGGCTTTCGCGGCAATGCTCAGCCCCGGATGGAGAACCCGATTTCGCGCAATCCGTTCAGACTGCGACGACCCGGTGTGACGGTGTCATCGGACGTGCGCTACGGTGACGCCGGCATCCGCAATCTGCTCGACGTCTATCAGGCAGTGCCTCGAGTGCGGCGGGCGGCGCCGGTCTTTCTCTGGTTGCACGGTGGCGCGTGGGTGATGGGCCACAAGACGCAGCAGGGCCTGCCGCTGCTGTACTCGCTGGCTCAGCGCGGCTGGCTGTGCGTCAGCATGAATTACCGGCTCGGACCTGCGAGCCGCTTTCCCGCCTCGCTGATCGATGTGAAGCGTGCGATCGCATGGGTCCGGCAACATGCACCGACCTATGGCGGTGATCCCTCCTTCATCGTTGCGTCGGGCGGATCCGCTGGCGCGCATCTCGCGGCGCTGGCCGCTTTGACGCCGAATCAACCGGAGTATCAGCCCGGGTTCGAAACGGTGGACACCATGCTCGCCGGCGTTGTGCCGCTGTATGGTCGCTTCGATTTCATCGATCGCAGCGGCGTCGTGCGGCACAAGGAATTCCTCATGGATTTCCTCGGCACCAAGGTCATGCCGGGCCTTTATGCGGATGACCCGCGTAGTTGGGATCTGGCTTCGCCGATCGCACTGGTCGGTGAGCGCGCGCCACCCATGCTCGTCGCCCACGGGACTCACGACAGTCTGATTCCCATCGGCGAGGCGGCGGCGTTCGTCACCGCGTTGCGCGCCATTTCCAGGCAACCGGTCGTCTTTGCATCGCTCGAAGGCGCGCAACACGCGTGGGATTTGTTCAACACGCCGTGGACGCGCCATACCGTTTCAGCGGTGCATACGTTCTGTGAATACCTCTACGACAACCGTCAGTAGCGGACGTGAGTCATCCCAGATACTTGCTGCGCAGATACGTCATGTACAGACGCGCGTTATCGGCAAGATAGGGCGTCAAGAGCGTGAGCACGTGATAAGCCGCGCGGCCTGCCGTATGACCCTCGGGCTGGCCGGCTTGCCACAAGCGGGCGAAGGTGTACCAACACGTTGCGGTCAGCACCATCTGTACCGCGAGATCGTCCACTTCTTCGGGTTTGGCGCGGATCACGGACGCCTTCGCCAGCGCCGAGCACATCTGGTGAGCCGCTGCCACGCAATGCACCGTGATGAGCTGTAACCGCTGCGCGATGCGCGCTGATTCGCGCACGAGAAAATCGACGTCGCGATAGATGAAGCGGTATTCCTCGAAGGTCTCCAGCGCAAGATGCAGAACCAGCCACAAATCGTCCAGCGCAGTGATCGTCGCGCTGGGGGCGATGATGGTCTCGATGCGGTCCTGAAAGCGGCGGATCAGCACGTCCGCAATCTGCTCTTTCGTCTTGAAGTGGTAGTGCAGATTGCCGGAGCTGATATCGAGCTCGGCGGCAATGCGGTTCAGGGACGTCTTGCCGATGCCGCTGGCGTTGAAGAGCTCGAGGCTCGTGCTCAGGATGCGGTTGCGAGTGCTGTCACGGTGGCTCATTGCGAGGCCGCTTGGCAGATCGCGCTACCTCTTCGTCCGCTTGGCGGGACGGGCACGGCGCAGTCGCTCGACCTCCGCCGACAAGTGGTCGACGCGCGCCATCAACTCACGCAGCTGTTGCGGTGACGGCATGCCGGCATGCGAGAGCGAATTGAGCACGCGCTGATCGAACACCTCTTCCAGCTTCTTGATGCCACCCTGAAGCGATTCGGCCAATGCGCCCGGACTGATCGGCCCACCCAGTTTGCTGCCGCGGGCCAGCGCGTTTGCGCCGACTTCCCAGAGCTTTCGTTGCGCGTCCATGATTTGTGAGGTCACGCCGCTCGATGGCGATCCTGCTGAAGCGCGGTCGTGCGCAGGGTGATCGGTGGGTGAGCGACGGCGGACAGCGGGGCGTGATGACTTCGGACGCTTCGGCATGGTTCAACCTTTGCGACGTGCAGGGCGCGCGCGCTGGGCAGATAGTTGTTCGTCGAGCGTGCGTTCGATCGCGCGGTGGATCGAATCGCTGAAGGCCGTGAGGAGAAATCCGAGTCGAACGTCCAGCTGCAACTCTTTGGGTGCCAGGCGCAACGTGCCTGTGGCGCTGGCGCGCTCGAAATGCAGCGTGTCGCCTTCCCAATGGGACTGCATGCCGTATTCGGATTTCAGCTGCGCGGCAATCGAGTCTGCCGCTGCAACGGCGTCATCGTGAGCGAGCGTGTGCTGGCGGCGAATGGAAATCCGGCTCAATTGCGGGCCCCTGGCGTCGAGCTGAGCTCATGACACGACATGCTAAGGCCCCAGCCGCTCGAGTGGCCATCGCGGGATTACGCAGAGGTGAGGATGGGGGCGCGGCATCGCGCCCCTCGTATTTCGACGGTCGATCGATCAAGCGCGCTTGGCTCGGCCGCGTGTGGCGCGGCGCTTCGCCTTGGTCACGGACGTGCGCGCAGGCTTGCGCTTCGGCGCAATGCGTTCATAGGCCGTTTCGGCGCCTCGAGCCATACGGACGGACAGCTCACGCGCCAGCTTCACGCTCGGCAGCGCCGCCTTCTCGACATAGCCCAGGTACTTCTGCGCGTAGGGATTCTCGACGGCGACGACGCGCTCGCCCACTTTCTCGACGGCGGAGATGGCCGTGTCGTAGAACTTGTTCACGGTCTTGTCGGCGCCGGCGGAGACGTCTTCGATGCGCTGGCTGCAGAAATTCCGCACCTTGCCGCTGCTGTCGACGAGCGTCACGCGCAGATTCTTGTTGAAGCGGCCCGCACGCTCTTCCAGTGCGCGCTCCAAGCGCACGCCGATCCCTTGTGCCAGCCGGACACCGCCCAGGCGATAGGCTTCGATCACGGATTTGAGCGCCTTGCGATTGTTCTCCAACACGTCGTTGAGCAGTGAACCGACGGACTCCGACATACGTCACCTCAATCATGGATTTGGACTGAGTGCATCCTCCGGCGGAATGGCTGGTGAATGAAACCTCACGTGCAGCGAAAGTTAGGGAGCCCACCCTAGCAGCGAATGGCACTAAATTAAGACGCAGATGCAAATTCTTTGCGGGCTTGGGGCTTGGGGTGTGAGGCTTGGGCCAGAGAGGAGTCCTTTAGATTCTGGCCCATGTCCCAGGCCCCAAGCCCCACGACCTGCTGGCATCGCCTTAACTTAGCGCCATTCCACCCTAGCAGCCTGTCGGACTTAGGGATGGGCGACACGCTGGGTCGCTTCAGCAGTGCTTTGTAGCGATGCCTCGAGGTTGAATCCATTCGGCATCGCAAGCGGACAGCGAAACAGTCCGATGCTCAAACCTGACTCGACCGGCGCGATGCGATCGACCAGCCGCGGCACGCTATTGCGCATGTTCTCGACATCGTGCAATTGCCTTTTTTTGGCCAGTATTAGAAAGGGCTACGGGCCACGGGCTACGGCCAGAGAGGAACCTTTCATCCCTCGGGTCGTGCGCCGCGCGATGGACAACTGGCTAGTATTCGCGGCCGCCCACGGTTCCCTCATAAGCGACGCCCGTGTAATTCTGACACGCCCATACAACACCAACGCTCGCACTTGAACGATGGGCTGTCACAGTTGAAACGGAATTCCCCCGCAGGACAATCCGCCTCTGGGGCATCATAGGAACGACTTCAGCAAGATCATGCTCATGCACCGAACTCAGGGATCGTGCGATTCGAAATTCAGTGGGGTCCGCACTGCATTCGAAGACAGCTTCGCTCGGCGCGGCGAGCTGGGCGCGAGCCTTTGCATCTATGTGGACGGTCGATGTGTCGTTGATTTGTGGGGCGGTCACGCGAACGCGACGCGCACACGACCTTGGCAGCGAGGAACGCTTGCCTGTGTCGCATCGACCGGAAAAGGTTTGGCCAGCCTGTGCCTCTTGCGCTTGATCGAGCGCAATCGAGTCGAGCTGGATGCGCCGGTTTGTCGTTACTGGCCCGAATTCGCTGCAGCGGGAAAGGAGTCGATCACCGTGCGTTGGCTGATGAGCCATCGTGCCGGTCTGCCCGCCATTCGCAAAGACATGACCACCGAGTCGATGTATCAATGGGATCCGTTCGTACGCGCACTCGCGGAAGAAGCACCTTGGTGGGAGCCCGGCAGTCGTCACGGTTATCACGCGCTGACCTTCGGCTTTCTACTCGGTGAGGTCGTGCGCCGTGTGAGTGGCAAATCCATCGGGCGATTCTTCCGCGAGGAGATCGGCGCTCCGTTGAGCGCTGACTTTTATTTTGGCGTGCCGGAGAGCGAGGACGCGCGAGCGGCGGAGATGTTGCCGGAGCCGTTGCCCACGGGGGCTGATCAATCGTTCTTCCAAGATCTGCTCCGCGACCCGCACTCTGTAGGGGCGCGCGCCTTCTTGAATCCGCCTCGACCGCCACAGAGCATGAACACGCGTGCGTGGCGCGCGGCGGAGATTCCCGCTTCCAACGGTTATGCAACGGCATCGGGTGTGGCTCGTGTCTATGCGGCACTCGCCGTTGGCGGCTCTCTCGAGGGCGTGCAGATTCTCGAACGCTCGACCATTGCCGCTGCAACCGCCGAACACGCGCATGGACCCGACGCAGTCATTCCGGTCATCAGTCGCTTCGGCCTCGGCTTCTGGTTGCCGACCGCTGATACTCCCTATGTGCACAGCCCGGTCGCGTTCGGCCATCCGGGGCGCGGAGGCTCTGTCGGCTTTGCCGATCCCGAGGCGCGCATCGGCTTCGGCTATGTACCCAATCAGTATCTGGGCAGCCCGCGGCAGGCTGATCCACGAGCGCGCGCACTCATCGATGCCATGTACTCGTGTCTCGATTGAGGCACGCGAGATCACCGCTGCGCTCATCAGCTCGTTGAACGCCGCCCATCCTCTGGCCACCCTTGCTCGCCGATCAGCGGCACGAAAGCGACGCCACCCAGATCCTCTTCGTGGTATTCCGTCGCGCTATTGCGTGTGAGCTTGCGCAAGCGCTGCCCGAATCGATGCCCGCCGACGGGCATGATGAGTCGCCCGCCAATGGCCAATTGCTCTCGCAAAGCGGTCGGAATCTCCGGCCCGCTCGCGGCAACGACGATCGCGTCGAACGGGGCCGCTTCGGGCCAGCCGCGAGTGCCATCGTCGATTTGAAGTTGGATGTTGTCGTAGCCGAGCCGCTCCAAGCGTCGCCGCGCGGCCAGCGCCAACGGTTCATGGCGCTCGATGGCATACACCTCGCGTGCAATTCGGCTCATCACGGCTGCGGCGTATCCGGAGCCCGCGCCGACCTCCAGTACCCGATCCTCGGGCTTCAGTGCTGCCGCCGCGATCATCAGCGCGACGATGTACGGCTGGGAGATCGTCTGGCCTGCGCCGATCGGCAAGGGCCCGTCTTCGTAGGCCAATCCCGCGTAACCGGACTCGACGAACGCCTCGCGCGGTACGGAACGCATTGCATCGAGTACTGCACGGTCGTGTATGCCGCGCGCGGCAATCTGCAGGTCCACCATGCGCTCTCGATCGCGAGAAAAATCCGACATTGAACTGACTACTCTCCAACCGCGTTTCAGAAAGGACCACCTCATATCTGAGCAGTGCCAAACGGCGTTGGAAGTTCCCGGTTGCCGAAGCCGAGGCCCCGCTTCCCGCAGTCCGACCAGAAAGAATATGAAGCGGCACGAGGCCGCCACCGCATTGTGTGTAGCCGCGAGCTCGAGCCAAGGCCACAGATCTTGTTTCCGAAGCGCGGACGCAATGGAAACTGTTTGAAAAACAGGAACTTCTCGCGTAACAAGTCACGGTCGTTGACTACACGAACACTGTTCTCAAAACTACGTCAGATGAATAGCTTAGACCGCCGCGTTGCCGTGGCCCCCATGATGGACTACACGGACCGGCACTGCCGCTATCTGATGCGGCTGCTGAGTCCGAGCGCGCTGCTGTACACGGAGATGATCACGGCAGGCGCCATCGTGAGAGGCGATGGGCGGCGGCTGCTCTCGTACGATCCGGCAGAGCATCCGGTTGCGCTGCAGTTGGGCGGTAGCGACCCGCGTGAGCTCGCTCAGGCGGCGCGCGTTGGAGCGGATTTCGGCTACGACGAGATCAACCTGAACTGCGGTTGCCCGAGCGATCGCGTGCAGAACGGCCGCTTTGGTGCCTGCCTCATGGGCAGCGCTGAACAGGTTGCGGAATGTGTCGAAGCGATGCGGACGGCAGTGGCTGTGCCGGTGACGGTGAAGTGCCGAATCGGCATCGAGCCCCGGCCCGATGGGCACGTCGATGACTACGAAACGCTCTCGCATTTCGTCCGCACCGTGGCTTCAGCAGGTTGCGACGTGTTCATCGTGCACGCTCGCATTGCCGTGCTCCGTGGTTTGAGCCCGAAGGAAAATCGTGAGGTTCCGCCGCTGCGGTATGACGACGTGGCCCGATTGCACGCCGAATTTCCGGGGCAGCGCTTTATCTTGAACGGCGGGCTGCAGACTCGGGCCCAGATTCTGTGCGAGCTCGAGCGCTTCGACGGCGTTATGATCGGGCGCGAAGCGTATGCAAACCCGTACCTGCTGGCAGAGCTGCATCGGGATCTGGTCGCGCCGGATGCGCCACTACCCGCGCGGCAGAGCGTCTTGGCGCAGTACGGCCGGTATGTGGACGATGCGCTCGGCCGCGGAGAGCGACTGGCTCCCCTGTTGCGGCCCTTGCATGGTTTGTATGCGGGATTGCCGGGCGTTCGGTCCTGGCGCCGCTACTTGAGTGAGCAGGCGACCGGTGTTCGCAGCGGCGCGGACATTCTTCAGGGAGCGATGCGGATCGTGGCGGCAGCCTGAGGATCAGGGTCGGGAAACTTATGTCACGTCGTTACTGTATATAATGCGGCGTGACGGCTCGACTCCCCAGGCGAGCATGCCTTGGTAGGTCATGGGAAAAGACATAGAACTCGCCATTTTGTTTGCCGACGTCGTGGGCAGCACCCGCATTTACGAAGTCATGGGTGACACTCGTGCCCGTGAGCTCGTCCTGACCTGCGTCGAGATCATGCGCAACGCGACGGAGCAGAACCAGGGCACCGTCATCAAGACGATCGGCGACGAGGTCATGGCGACCTTTCCCACGGCGAACGATGCGGTCAACGCCGCGAGCCGCATGCAGCATGACATTCGCATGCACGCGGAGCTCAACATCGAAGGCCAGCCGATCGCCATCCGCATCGGCGGCCACTTCGGGTCGGTGGTCCTCGAGAACCGGGACATCTTCGGCGCCGCCGTGCACACCGCCAATCGCATGACCAGCCAGGCCAAGGCCGGGCAGATCATGGTGACGAGCTCGATGGTCGAGCGGCTTGCGCCCGAGTGGCGCTCCGCCGTGCGTCAGATCGACGTAGCAACGTTGCGTGGCAAATCCAGCGAAGACGAGCTGTACGAGGTGCTGTGGCAGAAGGAAGATGCCACGAGCATGTTGCCTGCCATCGCGCTCGGTGCCATCAATCGCGACCGCAGGTTCAAGCGGCTGCGCTTGAAGTATCAGAACCAGGAGATCGTGCTCGATGAGCATCGCGCGGGCGTCGCCATCGGTCGCGCGGAAGAGAACGATCTGGTGATCAAGGGCAACCTGATCTCACGCCTGCACGCGAAGATCGAGCTCACGCGCAACAAGTTCTTCCTGGTGGATCAGAGCACGAACGGCACGTTCGTGACGTCGCGCGAAGGCGAAGAGTCCTTCGTCCGGCGCGACACCATGCAGCTCAAAGGGGAAGGCTTCATTGGTTTTGGCCGCGCGCCGGAAACGAATTCCCCGCAGGCGCTGAAGTACACCTGCGAGGAATGACGTCTTAGCTTCCCAAGCGTCGCGTCACTTGCGCGTGCTCTTCGCGCAGGCGTTGCGGCAGGCGATCGCGGAATTCATCCAGATAGCTGCCGATGGCGGCCATCTCGCCGCGCCACGCCGCGGGATCAACCGACAGCAGCGTCTCCATCGTGTCCGGCGCGAGATTCAGGCCGTTCGTGTCGACGTCCTGAGGACGGGGAACGAAGCCGATCGGCGTCTCCTGTGCCGCTGCCTTGCCTTCGCAGCGATCGATGATCCAACGCAGCACGCGCAAGTTGTCGCCGTAACCTGGCCACAGGTACTTGCCGTTGCGATCCTGGCGGAACCAGTTGACGTGAAAGACGCGGGGCAACTGCTTGATGCGTGCATCGAACGACAGCCAGTGCTTCCAGTAGTCAGCGAAGTTGTAGCCGGCGAACGGCTTCATCGCCATGGGATCGCGGCGGACGACTCCGACCTGGCCCACAGCCGCAGCCGTGGTCTCGGATGCCATGCCGGCACCCACCAGCACACCGTGCGCCCAGTCGCGCGCCTCATAGACCAGCGGGGCCACTTCACGACGGCGGCCACCGAAGAGAATCGCCGAAATCGGCACGCCCTCGGCATCTTCCGTCGCGGGCGAATAGATGGGGTTCTGCGTCGCCGCCACAGTGAAGCGCGCGTTCGGATGCGCGGCGGGACCGTTGCCGCTCTGGTAGGGGCGGCCCTGCCAGTCGGTGACCGGTGTGCCGCTGTCCAGGCCTTCCCACCAGGGCTGGTTGTCGGCCGTGACCGCAACGTTGGTGAAGATCGTGTTGCGCTGGATCATGTCGTAGGCGTTGAGGTTGGTCTTGCGGTTCGTGCCGGGCACGACGCCGAAGTAACCCGCTTCCGGGTTGATCGCGCGCAGCCGGCCGTCGCTGCCGATGCTCAGCCAGGAGATGTCCTCGCCCACGGTCCAGATCTTCCAGCCCGGCATCGTTTTGGGGGGGACGAGCATGGCGAGGTTGGTCTTGCCGCAAGCAGAGGGGAAAGCGGCCGCGATGTAGTGAGTGCGACCTTCGGGGCTCTGCACACCCATGAGCAACATGTGCTCGGCCAGCCAGCCCTCGGTGCGAGCCTGGTAGCTCGCGATGCGCAATGCGTGGCATTTCTTGCCCAGCAATGCATTGCCGCCGTAGCCCGAGCCGATGCTCTGGATGGAGAGTTCCTCGGGGAAGTGCATGATGAAGCGGCGGTCCGGATTCAGATCGCCGAGCGAATGCAGGCCTTTGACGAACGTGCCGTCGCGCTCGATGCGACGCAGGGCGGCGGCGCCCATGCGTGTCATGATGCGCATGTTCACGACGACATAGGGGCTGTCTGTGATCTCGACGCCGCAGCGTGCAAAGGGCGACTCGATCGGGCCCATGCAATACGGCACCACGTACAGCGTGCGGCCGCGCATCGCACCTTCGAACAACGAATCGATCTTCTGGTGCGCTTCCTGCGGGTCCATCCACAGGTTGTTCGGGCCGGCGTCCTCACGATTGCGTGTGCAGACGAACGTCAAGTGCTCCACCCGGGCCACATCGGAGGGATTCGAGCGATGCAGATAGCAGTTGGGATGGGTCGTGGGATTCAGCTTGATAAGATCGCCGGTGCGCGTCATGGCCTCGATCAACGCGGCGTTTTCGCTTTCCGAACCGTCGCACCAATGGATCGAGTCCGGCTTGGTCAGGCGTGCGACTTGTTCTACCCAGGATTTCAACGCCGCATTGGACGTGCTCATTGGAATGATTTCCTCAAATATCAACTGTTTTCATTGTGCGCTCACCCTACGCGAGCAGGAGCGAAGCAGCGCTGAACGATCGCCCGGGCCATCCCGACCCGGACAGTCTCTGCACACGAAACCGGCCCGGCGATGAGTTGGCCCCAAAGGTGGGTGCGACCGAGGTGGGAGGTGCGTACAGGCGCGGGATTATACCGATCAGTCCCGATTCCGAAGCGCGAAGCAACGCGCGCTGCCGGAATTTCAACCAGGTGCTCCGGTTATGGGGCGCCCAGGCGACGGACTTTTGGCATAACGAGTGTGCTCGCCTGCCTGTTCCTGGCGGGATCTGCCTGGGGTATCGACGAGCCCGCACCCGTTGAAATCAAAGCCGTGGCGGAGGTGCGGGAGCAGGTGCAGACGGCCGACGGGCGCACGATCTGGCGGTTCAAGCCGGCCACAGAGCTGCAGCAGGGCGACGAAGTGTTTTTTACTTTGCACATTCGCAACACGACCGCGATCGTGGCGCCCGAGGTCACGGTCACCTGGCCGGTGCCGGCGAATACGGTCTACGTCCGGGGCTCGGCCACAGGGCCGTCCGCGGAAGTCAGTTATTCGGTTGATGGGGGTCGCACGTTCGGTCGCGGTGCGCAGCTTCGCGTACGCGATGCGACCGGCGACGAGCGGCCAGCCACCGAGAGCGACTACACCCACATTCGCTGGCGGCTGCGTTATCCCCTTGCGCCCCAGGCAGTGGCGCTGGCCCGCTTCAGGGCGATATTCCAGTGAGCGGACGTCCCGACGAAATCGAAGATCTGTTTGCGGCGGATGGACCGCTCGGCCGGACGATCGATGGCTTCACTGAACGTCCGGAACAGATCGCCATGGCGCGACACGTGGCGCAAGCGCTGCAGCAGCGCTCACGACTGGTGGTGGAGGCTGGAACGGGGACGGGGAAGACCTTCGCATATCTCGTTCCAGCGCTCTTGAGCGGTCGCCGGGTGATCATTTCCACCGGCACTCGCAACCTGCAGGATCAGCTCTTCCATCGCGATCTGCCTGCGGTCGCGCGGGCGCTGGGTTTGCCGGTGCGCGTGGCGCTCCTGAAAGGGCGGGCCAACTATCTGTGTCTGCATCGGTTGCAACTGGCCGAGCAGCAAGCGAGCGCCCGTGGTCTCAAGCGCGAGGTGGCAATGGCATTGCCGCGCATCCGTGAGTGGTCGCTGAGCACCCGCTCGGGCGACATCATCGAGATGACGCGCCACGCAGAACAGGATCCCGTGTGGCCGTGGGTGACTTCCACCCGCGAGAACTGTCTCGGTCCGGAGTGCACGGAGTTCGACCGCTGCCACGTCGTGGAAGCGAGACGCAGGGCGATGGGAGCGGACATCATCGTCGTGAACCATCATTTGCTGATGGCGGATCTCGTCCTGAAGGAAGAGGGGTTCGGCGATCTGCTGCCGGGTGCGGACGCGGTGATCGTCGACGAGGCCCATCAGCTGCCGGAGATCGCCACAGCCTTTCTCGGCTTTGCGGTGTCGATGCGTCAGGTGCAATCGCTGGCCTTGGATCTGGCGGCGGAAGCGATGATCGCACCCGTAACTCATGGGCTTCCAGCAACGCTTACACAAACGTTGGAGCGACGCTCGTTCGAGCTCTCCGATGCGTTCGGTAGCGCGACCGAGCGTCGCGACCTCGCGGACTGCTCGCGCGATTTCTTCGACGCGTTGCATGAGTTGAAGGACTGTTTGCGCGACGTCGTGCATGCGCTTGCCGCTCCCGCGGAAGCGGTCGCCGCATTGAGTGCGATTCGTCGACGTGCGCAGGAGGTGTCCACGCGGCTCGATGCGTTCGATCTCGAGCCGAGCGAGGGACCGGCAAGTGTTCGCTGGGTACAGGCACATCGCTCGGGTGTCTCCTTGCACTACGTGCCCGTCGATGTCTCCACGCAGCTGGGCCAACTCATGGATGCGCACACTGCGGCGTGGATTTGCACCTCCGCCACGTTGGCGGTGGGCGAGGACTTCTCGCATTTCCTGGGTCGCATTGGCTTGCGAGAGGCGCAGAGTGCGCGTTTCGACAGTCCCTTCGACTACGCTCAGCAATCGCTGCTGTATCTCCCTCAGGGTCTCGATGCGCCGAGTTCTTCGCGGCATACCGCTCAAGTCATCGAGGCAGCCGCGCCTGTGCTCGATGCGAGCGGTGGACGTGCGTTTCTGCTCTTCACTAGTCATCGAGCGCTGCGTGTCGCGGCGGATCTGTTGCGACGGCGGTATGGCGCCAAAGCTCCCTTCGCGATTCTGGTGCAGGGCGATGCGCCACGTGCGACGCTGCTCGAGGAGTTCCGTCGTCACGGTAATGCCGTGCTGCTGGGTACGAGCAGTTTTTGGGAAGGTGTCGACGTGAAGGGTCCCGCGCTTTCCGTCGTGGTAATCGACAAGCTGCCGTTTGCTGCCCCTGACGATCCCGTGCTCAAAGCGCGCCTGGCGGCGATCGAGCAGCAAGGCGGCAATCCGTTCTTCGAAGAGCAGGTGCCGCAAGCGGCCATTGCGTTGAAGCAAGGTGTCGGTCGACTGATTCGAGACGTCAACGATTTCGGCGTCGTCATGCTCTGCGATCAGCGCGTGCAGTCGCGCGGCTACGGGCGTGTCTTCCTCGACAGCTTGCCGCCCTTGCGGCGCACGCGGGATCTGCAGGAAGTGCGGACGTTCCTGCTCGATCGCCTGGCGCAGGTGGGCGCGCCGTTGTCGACGCGGCGCCGGCTGCCATGAAGCTGCTCGCGCTGGACACCGCAACGGAGCGCTGCTCGGTTGCGCTGTGGATCGACGGTGCGGTCGTCGTGCGCGACACCGTGATTCCACGCGGTCATGCCGAACTGATCTTGCCGATGGTCGATGCAGTGCTCAGCGAATGCTCGCTGAGCCTGCGCGATCTCGACGCATTGGCCTACGGCCGCGGCCCCGGCGCATTCACCGGCGTGCGCATCGCGATCGGCGTCGTGCAGGGGCTCGCCTATGGCGCCAACCGACCGGTGGTCGGCATCTCCAATCTGGCCGCGGTCGCGCAACCTCACGCGGACTCGGGGACCGTGCTGGTGTGCATGGATGCGCGGATGAACGAGGTCTACTGGTGCGCATACCACCAACCAGGTGAGGGCGTGATGCAGCCGATCATCGAAGAACGCCTGTCCCGTCCCGATGCCATCGACTTCGGCCAGGAACGCCTCGCCGCGGTCGCGGGCACTGCATTGGCCGCATACCCGGAATTGGCGACCCGTTATGCTGGCGTAGCGCAGTATCCGCAGGCGCTGCCGCACGCTCGCGACATCGCGACCCTGGCCGTGCCCGAAGTACGGGCTGGACGTGTCCATCGTGCACAAGATGCAATGCCGGTCTACTTGCGCGATCAAGTTGTTGCAGTTCGATGACGGCATGCCGACGCGCTGCTTCATCGGATTGTAATAATCCGTTGTTGTAATCGTCCCGACATCATTGGCAACCTGCGATCCAATGTCCGGTAAACAGATCCTGATCGTCGAAGACGAGCGCCCCATCCGGGAAATGATTGCATTTGGATTGCGCCGTCACGGTTTTGAAGTGCGGGAGGCCGTCGATGTCACGTCGGCTCGCGCCAGCATCGCCGACCGTCGTCCCGATCTCGTGTTGGTGGACTGGATGTTGCCGGACATGAGCGGGCTCGAGCTCACGCGCGCACTGAAGCGCGACAAGGATACGCAGGAGCTGCCGATCATCCTGCTCACGGCGCGTGCCGAGGAACAGGACAAGGTGCTGGGACTCGACGGCGGCGCCGATGACTACGTGACGAAGCCGTTCTCGCCACGCGAGTTGCTCGCCCGCATCAATGCAGTATTACGACGCACGCCCAGCGGCAGTAACGACGAGATCATAGAAGCAGAAGGTCTCATGCTCGATGCCGCCAGCCATCGCGTCACCGTTGGCGATCGCACGGTCCAGCTGGGCCCCACCGAATACCGGTTGCTGTCCTTCTTCATGACTCATCCTGAGCGCGTGTATAGCCGTGCTCAATTGCTCGATCGCGTGTGGGGCGGGAATGTCTACGTCGAAGAGCGCACCGTCGACGTTCACATTCGGCGCTTGCGCAAAGCGCTGGAGACTTTCGAGTACGACCGTTTCATTCAAACCGTCCGGGGCTCGGGCTATCGCTTCTCGACGCGCGCCGACTAGGAGCCTCTCGGACTTAGGTGATCGCCACAGTAGATCAATCCTAAGCCCGACAGGCTGCTAGGCTTGCTGGCGGCGCTGATAGATCGCATGCTGCGCGCCGCCTCCCGGGCGCCAAACGACGCACCAACATGGCCAAGGACTCTCCCCGCCACGAATTGTTTTCACCCATCGTGTGGCAGGCGCTGTGGCGCTTGGCCGTCGTGGTGTCGGTGGCGGTTCTCATCGGCGCGATCGCGAACAGGATTGCATTGGCGCTTGCCATCGGTCTTGGCGGCTATGCCCTGTTGCAAGCTTTCAACCTCTTGCGTCTGGAACGCTGGCTGCGGCGCAGACGTGTCGTGGCGCCGCCCGATATCTATGGTCCTTGGGGCGAGGTGGTCTCGATCGTCGCCCGTATTTATCGCCGCAAGCAGTATCACAAGGCGCGGGTTGTAGCGCTGCTGCGGGAGTTTCGCCGACTCACGAGCGCAATGCCGGACGGTGCCATTCTCCTGGGACCTGAAAACGAAATCCTCTGGTTCAATCGCACCGCAGCCACCTGGTTGCAGCTGCGCCGCAAGCGCGATTTCGGGATGCGCATCGAGAATCTCATTCGGCATCCCGATTTTGGTGCGTATCTACAGCAGGAAGACGCTGCGGGCGGCGTCGTTATCCAGCAATCCGTCACGGGCGATCTGTGGCTGTCCTTGCATCTGGTGACGACGCCGCATGCGCAACGCCGCCTGCTGATCGTGCGCGACGTCAGTCGGCAGGTGCGCATGGAATCCATGCGTAAGGATTTCGTCGCCAACGCTTCACACGAATTGCGTTCGCCGTTGACGGTGATCAGCGGCTATCTGGATTCGTTGGCCGATGATCATTCGCTCGACCCGACCTGGAATGCGCCCATATTGGAGATGCGCCGGCAGACCGAACGCATGGGCGAGATCCTCAAGGACCTGCTGGAGCTGTCGAAACTCGAGTCGCAGGTGCGACAGGATGCAGGCGAGCCCATCGACATCGCCGGTCTCATGGCGCTCAAGCGCAAGGAGGTGCTCGGCCTCGAACGGCGGCCCCGCACGTTCCAACTGAAGGTCGACAGCACCGATTGGCTGCGCGGCGCCGAAAGTGAGATTCACTCCGTCGTCGATAATCTCGTCACGAACGCCGTGAAGTACACACCGGCCGAGGGCTCGATCGAGTTGCGCTGGTGGACGGATGAAAAAGGCGGCTATCTGGCCGTGAGCGATACGGGTGTTGGCATTGCGCCCGAACATATTCCGCGTCTCACCGAGCGCTTCTATCGCATCGACAGCGGGCGTGCACGCGACAAGGGTGGCTCGGGTCTCGGCCTTGCGATCGTGAAGCATGCACTGCAAAGGCATGAAGCCACCCTCGAGGTCGACAGCAAGGAAGGCGAGGGCAGCACCTTTACGTGTCATTTCCCTCGTGCACGCATCATCCCGCGTCCGCAACTGACCGCGGTCGGCGATCACAATCGCAAAGCAGCTGACTAGGCCTGTAACAGCTGATTTGAAGATCGTGGTATTGCGCTTGCTAGCTTGCTGGTCGGCTGGCCAGAAGCCTGACAGAACTTCTGGCCAGCAAGCCAGCGAGCCAGCCGTCCCTGTGCTATCCACGAGGCACGCTGTCACAGCCCCTCATTCATCTGTTTGTCATCTTCGCGCCGCAGTCATCGAGCGGCCACCACTGCAACCTTTCTGTAACAACCCCTCCGTATAACGTGCGTCCGACGACTGGCTTGCGGCGAAGCAACGCGCTTTCGCCGCCACATCCTGCTTTCGTAGTTACACACCAACCCGAATAAGGGGAGAGGTATCGTGAAGAACATGCTGGTTGCGACCGCCGTGGCGGCCGCCTTGTCCTATTTGCCCGCAGCGAGCCAAGCCCAGGGCGCATCCGAGCTCGGTCAGATCCGCGAGCAGCTGCAGTCCCTCATGCAGCGCGTCGACAAGCTCGAACAAGAAAATTCTTCGCTGAAGGAGGAAAACGAAAACCTCAAGTCGCAGACGGATTATTTGAAATCCGAGACGAAGGGCATTCGCAAAGACGTTGCCACCGTGAGTGCCGATTCCGGCAAGGTGAAGGGCGCGGATTGGGCCGGTAAGGTCGCCATCACTGGCGATATTCGCTATCGCTATGAAGGGATCAGTGACGAGACCCTCAATGCTTCGGGTGTGCAGAATACCGCCGACCGTTACCGCGATCGCGTTCGCGCGCGCGTGAACGTGACGGCCAAGGCGACGGACACGATCACTGCCGGTTTCGGTCTCGCGACCAGCGAAGGCACTGCAGACTCGACCGTGGGCGGCGATCCGCGTTCGAGCAACCAGACGCTGTCCAACAGCTTTTCCCGCAAGGCGATCTATCTCGACACGGCTTACGTCGATTGGAAGTTCGCCAGCTGGGGCGATCTGATCGCGGGCAAGATGAAACAGCCGTTCTTCAAACCGGGCCAGAGCTTCTTCTGGGACAACGACATCAACCCGGAAGGCCTCGCGTTCACTCTCAACCAGGGTATCTGGTTCGGCAGCGCTTACTACTATTGGCTCAACGAAATCAGCGGCAACGAATCCACGATCACGTCGGACATCAATCTGATGGGCGCACAGGCTGGCGTGAAGCTGCCGATCGGCAGCTCGAACCTCGTGCTCGCTGCGCATTATTACGATCTGCGTGGCGGCCAGGGCCGCAGCCCGTTCTGGCAGGCGGTTCCGGGCACCACCACTGCGGTCGCAGGTGGCTTGGCCAATGGCAACACGACCACGAACGTCACCTTTGGCTCTGGCGCGACGGCCGTAACGCGCGCCGTGCTCGTGAACGACTACGACGTCACCGAGATCAGCGCCGAGTTCAACACGATGCTGGGCGCTTATCCGTTCCAGGCGTGGGCACTGGGTGCCAAGAACAGCGATCCCGATGACCTCGATACGGCGTGGGCGGCGGGTGTGCTGTTCGGCAAGGCCAGCAACTATCGCACGTGGGAATTCGGTGTGGCTTACGAGTCACTCGAGAAGGACGCGTTGTTCGGTCAGCTGATCGATTCGGACTTCGCTGGTGGCGTGACGGACGGCGAAGGTTGGATCTTCCGCGCCGGCTATGCGCCGGTGAAGAACTGGACGCTCAACGCGACTTACTTCATGACCAAGCGCAATGTCGACGTGGGCACGACTCCGATCGCCGGCGTGCCGCAGACCGACATCGACTACGATCGTCTGCAAGTCGATTTCAACGTGAAGTTCTGATTGGCGTGATGGCGTGATGGCGTGAGGAGGAGCCCGAATCCTCCTTCCGCCATTACGCCGTCTGCCCATTCCGCCTTACACTTTTCCCAAAGCCCGCCTACACTCCAGTCGACCTCACCGCGCCCGCGAGGGGCTGACCATGGACAAATCGGATCTCTCTCATCACATCCATAGCCGCTACAACGAGGAGTTGGAGCGGGTACGTACGGCCGTCCTGCAGATGGGCGGCTTGGTCGAGGAGCAACTGAAGCAGGCCGTGACCGCCCTGGTGCAAGGCGATTCGCGGTTGGGTGAGCAGGTTGCGCGTGGCGATCAGAAAGTGAACGCCATGGAAGTGTCGATCGACGATGACTGCAGCCGTATCTTGGCAACCCGTAGTCCGGCCGCCTCCGATCTGCGGTTGCTGGTGGCGATCATCAAGACCATCACCGACCTCGAACGGATCGGCGATGAAGCCGAGAAAATCGGCTATATCGGTTCGCGTCTGGCCGCCGTCGAGCGCCCGGCGGACCGTTATCGTGAGATCAAGCATCTCGGTCAGCTGGTTGCGGATATGGTGCATGGAGCGCTCGACGCCTTCGCGCGGTTGGATCCCGAGTCGGCCGTGGCGATCGCGAAGAAGGACAGCGTGATCGACGAAGAGTACGAAGCGATCCAGCGCCAGTGCATCACGTTCATGATGGAAGACCCACGGACCATTCGCCGCGCCCTCGACGTGCTTTGGGTCGCGCGCGCGTTGGAGCGCATCGGCGATCACGCCAAGAACGTGTGCGAATACGTGGTGTACATGGTCGTGGGCAAGGACATCCGCCACGTCGCACTCGACGATGTCGAGCGCCACTTACGCTCGCGCGCCGGACGCATGCAAGACCACGCCCAGGGCTGAGCGCCTGTGGCTGTCGGGAACCTGGCCAGCGGGCGCGCTGGCAACTTCATTGGTGTCGCTGCCTGCCTGGCATTGCTCGGCTATGCGCTGTACGCGCAGTTCGTGTTGCATCTCGAGCCGTGCCCGCTGTGCATTTTCCAGCGCGTCGCCGTGCTGAGTGTCGGCGTCTTGTTCTTGCTCGCCGCGGTTCACAACCCGGGTCGAACGGGTGCGCGTGTTTACGGTGTGCTGATTGCCCTCGCTGCCTCGGCGGGCATTGGCGTGGCAGCCCGTCATGTCTGGATCCAGGCCCAGCCGCCGGGTTCGGTGGCAGCCTGCGGCGCCGGCCTCGACTACATGCTCGAGATCATGCCGGTGGTCGAGGTGGTGAAGAAGGTGCTCACCGGCTCAGGCGAGTGCGGCAAGGTCGACTGGACCTTGTTGGGGCTGTCCATGCCGTGGTGGGTGTTGTTCTCGCTCGTCGGCTTGGGCGTGTGGGGCGTGGTGGTGAACTTCAGGAGTCGCTCGCCTCGATAGCGTCCAGAAGCCAAGACCTGCAAGTTGCGTCCCTTCCCTTGCGAAGCGGGGGCCGCTCCTGCGCATCCATGCGCTCGCGGCATTCGTGCGTCCTGCACATCAGAAGGACAGGATGGGGGCCGCTCGTCGAGCGCATCGCTCTCTCAAACTCCCCCACCCCAACCCTCCCCCGCTGTCGCAGGGGAGGGGACGAGAACGCAGCCCGTGACCTGCGCGTTACATGGTTAATTCGTTTCCCGCAGCAGCAGCTCCAGGACGCGCTCATACATCTTCGAGAGGGTGTCGATATCGGCCACGCGCACGGCCTCGTTCACCTTGTGGATGGTGGCGTTGATCACGCCGAGCTCCACGACCTGGGCACCCGTGGGGGCGATGAAGCGACCGTCGGAGGTGCCGCCGGTGGTCGAGAGATCGGCGGAGCGACTGGCAATTTCACGTACGGCGCGTTCAACCGCTTGTGACAGCTCGCCCGGCGCCGTGAAGAAGGGCAGGCCTGAGACGAACCATTCCAGCGTGTAGTTCACCTTGTGGCGGTCCAGGATTTCCGTGATGGTCTGCTGCAGCTTCTCGACGGTCTGCTCGGTCGAAAAGCGAATGTTGAAGCGCGCGCGCAACTCGCCTGGAACGACGTTCGGCGCGCCGGTGCCGGCGCTGATGTTCGAGATCTGGAACGTCGTCGGCTGGAAGAACTGATTGCCTTTGTCCCACACGCGACTGGCCAGTTCGGCCAAAGCCGGTGCTACCGCGTGTACGGGATTGTCAGCCAAGTGCGGATAGGCGACGTGTCCCTGGATGCCATGCACGGTGAGCTTGCCCGAGAGCGAGCCGCGCCGGCCGATCTTGATGGTGTCGCCGAGCGCCTCGCTGCTGGTGGGCTCGCCGACGACGCACCAGTCGATCTTTTCCTTGCGCGCCTCGAGCACTTCCATCACGCGCCTCGTGCCATCGACCGAAGGCCCTTCTTCGTCGCTGGTCAGCAGGAACGCAATCGAGCCGCGATGCGCAGAGGAGCGGTCGATGAAACGCTCGGTCGCGGTGATCATTGCCGCGAGCCCGCTCTTCATGTCGGCCGCACCGCGCCCGTAGAGCACGCCCTCTTTCACGACGGGCTCGAAGGGGTCCGACTGCCACTCTTCGCGCGGGCCCGTTGGCACGACATCGGTATGTCCGGCAAAGCACAGGACGGGTGCACTGTCCCCATGCCGCGCCCAGATGTTCTCGACCGGCCCGAAGCGCAGCCGCTCGATGCGAAAGCCCAGCCGCTCGAGCCGCGCACAGATGATGTCCATGCAGCCTTGGTCCTCCGGGCTGACGGAGGGGCGGCGAATCAGTTCCTGAGTCAGGGCCAAGGCGTCGGACATGAGTCGAAGGCTCCGAAAGCGGGCTGCAGGCAAGTGGGGGCGGACTTATAGCGAACGCGTGCCGGGAGCATCAAGGGCGCGTCGAGTCACGGAACTGTCACATCGAGGCCTTGGGCAGGTAAGGCGCTTGCGTGAAAAGACCGGTGCGCGCTGTGTAACACGATTGTCATCGAAGGGTTCCAGACTCTCCGCCCACTCGAGCAATGGGCCTGCGGCTTGAGGCATGGGACCTGTGGTTCGAGTAGTGAACCCCAGGTCTCAGGTCCCAGGCCTCGAGCCAATCTCCTCTGAAGGCTTTACTCATCGTACCGAGGTTACCTCCATGCAGTTGTGGCAGAAATCAAGTGTGGCGGCTGTGCTCGCGGCCCTGGCGACAGTCAGCGCTCCCGGCATCGCTGCGGCCGAAAGCGTCATCAAGATGGACGGTTCGAGCACTGTGTTTCCCATCGCCGAGGCGGTCGCGGAAGAATTTCAGATCAGCAAGCACGGTAAGGTTCGCGTCACGGTCGGAATCGCCGGCACGGGCGGCGGTTTCAAGCGCTTCTGCCGTGGTGAGACCGATATCTCCAATGCATCGCGCCCGATCCTGAAGGAAGAAATGGAGGCGTGCCGCGCCGCGGGCGTGAAGTACATCGAGTTGCCGGTGGCGTTCGATGCCTTGACGGTCGTCGTGAACCCGCAGAACACGTGGGTGAAGTCGCTGTCGCCCGCCGACCTCAAGAAGATGTGGGAGCCGGGTGCTCAGGGCCGGGTGACGAAGTGGAATCAGGTGCGCTCCGACTGGCCGGCGCAGTCGCTCATGTTGTTCGGCCCCGGCGCCGACTCCGGCACGTTCGACTACTTCACGGAAGCCGTGAACGGCAAGGCCAAGGCGAGCCGCGGCGACTACACGGCCAGTGAAGACGACAACGTTCTCGTGCAAGGCGTCGAGAACAACAAAAATGCGTTGGGCTATTTCGGTTATGCGTACTACACGGCCCACAAGGATCGTTTGAAAGCAGTGCCGATCGATGGCGGCAAGGGGCCGATCGCTCCGAGCCCGGAAACCGTGATCAACGGCAGCTATCAGCCCTTGTCGCGTCCGCTGTTCGTGTATGTGCGCGATACGGCGGCACAGCGCGCCGAGGTGCGCGAGTTCGTCGAATTCTTCCTGAAGGAAGGTGCAGACCTGGTGAAGGAAGTGGGTTATGTGCCACTGCCGGCGGACTCCTATCGCGTGGCGTTGGAGCATTTCAACAACAAGAAGATGGGCAGCGTCTTCGGCGGCGTGCCTGAAGTCGGAATCACCATCGAGAAGCTGCTTGCGCGCGAAGGCAAGCTGTGATGTCGCCGGGGCGAGCGCAACGATCGGGTGCGCTCGCCCTCCCTTGCGGCAGGCTTTTGTCCGACAACGCGATATCGACGACTGCAATCCGAGCCATTACAGTAGCGCCCTCGCGTTGCTGCCGGTGCGGCCAGATCATTGCGGACACCGCGGCGGATCAATAAGAACAGCTCGTCCAGAGCGAATCGATTGAGAGAAGGGGCCGCAGGTGAACCAGACCGCCACATACACATCGCCGTCATTTCAAGCTGGGCTGCGCTATCGCAAATTGCGCGATCGCGCCATTGAATTCCTGTTGCTGGCATCCGGTCTCGTCGCAGTGTTCACGACACTCGCCATCGTTGCCATTCTGCTCTACGAATCCAGCACGTTCTTTGCGCACGTGTCCATCAAGGAGTTCCTGACGGACACGATGTGGACGCCGCTGTTCTCCGATCCGCACTACGGCATTCTGCCGTTGGTGGCGGGAACGCTGACCACCACGATGGTCGCACTGATCGTCGCGGTGCCTCTCGGCATCATCATCGCGATTTACCTGAGCGAGTTCGCCACGCACCGCGTGCGCGAAACGGTGAAGCCGATTCTGGAATTGCTGGGTGCCGTGCCAACGGTCGTATTCGGTTACTTCGCGTTGCGCGCAGTGACACCGTTACTGCAGATCATCCTGCCCGACCTGCCGGGCTTCAACATGTTGAGCGCCGGGCTCGTGATCGGATTGATGATCGTGCCGTACGTCAGCTCGGTGAGCGAAGATGCGATGCGGGCGGTGCCGCGATACATGCGCGAGGGCTCGTACGCGATGGGTGCGACGCGGCTGCAGACGGCCCTGCGAGTGGTGGTGCCCGGTGCATTCTCCGGCATCGCGGCGGCCTTCATCCTGGGCATCTCGCGCGCGGTCGGTGAAACGATGGTCGTTGCGATCGCCGCGGGCATGCAGCCGAACCTGACATTCGATCCGCGCGAGCCGGCTGCAACGATCACTGCGTATATCGTGCAAGTGAGTCTGGGCGATCTGCCGCATGGAAGCATCGGCTATCAGAGCATCTTCGCCGCCGGTCTCGTGCTCATGCTGATCACGCTCGTCTTCAACGTCGTGGGCTTCTCGCTCACGCGCCGTTTCCGTGAGGCTTATTGATGAGTGCTCAGGCCGTCACTGCGACCGTTTCGAATTTCGAATCGCTGCGTCGCGACGTCGGTCGCCGCAAGCTCTACGACCAGATCTTCGTGATCGTCGGTCTGCTCGTCATGCTGATCTGCCTGATGATCCTGGGCGTGCTGTTCATCGACCTCGTGATCGATGGCGCACCGCGCTTCGGCTGGGAATTCTTCACGAACTTCCCCTCGCGACACGCCGAACGCGCGGGCATCTTGGGCGCCTGGGTGGGCACGAGCCTCATCATGCTCGTCACGGCGGTTTGCGCCGTACCGGTCGGAGTCGCTGCGGCCGTGTACCTGGAAGAATACGCGCCGAAGAACTGGTTCTCGGCGATCATCGAGATCAACGTGACGAACCTGGCCGGTGTGCCGTCGATCGTCTACGGCCTGCTGGCGCTGGGATTGTTCGTGTATCAGTTCAATCTGGGGCAGAGCATCGCGGCGGCTGGATTGACGTTGGCGCTGCTGATCCTGCCGATCGTCATCGTTGCGACGCGCGAGGCGATCCGCGCCGTGCCGAAGGCGATTCGCGAGGCCGCGTATGGGTTGGGTGCGACGCGGTGGGAAGTCACGAAAGACCACGTGCTGCCGTACTCCACGGGTGGCATCCTGACGGGCATGATCCTGGGCCTCTCGCGCGCCATCGGCGAGACGGCTCCGATCATCACCATCGGTGCGTTGAGCTTCATCGCCTTTCTGCCTGCCTCTCCGATCAGCAGTGAACCGCCATTCATTTCCTTCCAGTGGTTGAAGGATCCTTTCACCGCCATGCCCATTCAGATGTTCAATTGGGTGTCGCGGCCCGATCAGGCATTCCAGGCGAATGCCGCCGCTGCGGGAGCCATTCTGTTGGCCATGACGTTGCTCATGAATGGCGTCGCCATCTGGATCCGCTATCGCTTCCGCAAGAAGATCAACTGGTAACCTACGCACGCATCCGACAGGTGAGCTCATGGAATCAACCAGCACCACGCGTGCTCGACCGGACGGCAGCGTCCAGCACTCCGAAACCAAGATGAGACAGAACCCCCCGAACTCGCAGACGCCGCGCATCTCGATCGCGGTGGACGACACGCGACAAGTGCGTACGCTGAACGTCAAGGCGGCGGTCGACAATCTCAACTTCTACTACGGTCCGCATCGAGCGCTGAAGAATCTGACGATTCCGATCGCGGATCGACAGGTGACGGCCCTCATCGGTCCATCGGGTTGCGGCAAGAGCACGTTCCTGCGCTGCTTCAATCGCATGCACGATCTGCAGCCCGAAACCCGCTACGAAGGCAGCATCACGCTGCATCCCGACAACCTGAACCTGGTCGGACCGGGCGTGGATCCCATCGAAGTGCGCCTGCGCATCGGCATGGTGTTCCAGAAGCCGAATCCGTTTCCCAAGACCATCTTTGAAAACGTCGCCTACGGCCTGCGGCTGCGCGGCATGCGCAATCGCGCTGCCTTGGCCGAGGAAGTGGAGAAAGCGCTGCGAGGCGCCGCGTTGTGGGATGAGGTGAAGGATCGCCTGCAGGATTCGGCATTGGCATTGTCGGGCGGTCAGATGCAGCGTCTGTGCATCGCGCGCGCACTGGCCACGACACCCGAGATCCTGCTGTTCGACGAACCGACCTCGGCGCTCGATCCCATCGCGACGGCGAAGATCGAGGAACTGATTTCCACGCTGCGCGATCAGGTGACGGTGTTGATCGTCACGCACAACATGCAGCAAGCGGCGCGCGTCTCCGACTACACCGCCTTCATGTACCTGGGCGAGCTGATCGAGTTCGACGAGGCCGCCAAGATTTTCACGAATCCCAGCAAGAAGGCGACGGAAGACTACATCACGGGTCGCTACGGCTAGTTGCGCGTGAGCCGCGTCATGGGCACTGGAGATCCGGCCGAGGGACACACGGCGAAAGCCTTCGATCAGGCGCTGGCCGAGCTGCGGCTGAAAGTCGTGAGCATGGGCGGGCTTGCCATCGATCAGGTCGGTATCGCCATGCGCGCGCTGCTCGAAGGCAGCGTCGAGCTGTCGAAGACGGTGCTCACGCGCGAAGATCAACTGAACGAATACGAACGCGACATCGATCGCGAGGCCTTCCGGTTGATTGCCTTGCATCAACCGGTGGCAGGAGATCTGCGGCTGGCCAAGGCGATCTCGCGCATCACCGTGGAGTTGGAGCGCGCGGGCGATGAAGCCAAGAAGATCGCGAAGTTTGCGGGCCGCATCGCCGGAGGAGAGCCGTCCGGCCCCGTGCTCGCTGTGGCGCGGTATCTGCGGCACATGGCCGATCTCTCGGTGGGCATGCTGCGCGACGCCATCCGCGCACTCGATGAGTTCGACGCGGCGCTTGCACGCGGCGTCTCCAGTCGCGACTCGGAGCTCGATGCGGAGTTTGCAGCTGCGCTGCGTCAGCTGATGACGCTGGCCATGCAGGACCAACGCTACTTCGGTGCCACGATCGAGACGGTGTTTGCGCTAAAAGGTCTCGAGCGCATCGGCGATCACGCCAAGAATATCGCCGAGCAGGTTGTCTTCACGCTGAGCGGTGAAGACATGCGACATCGCAAACGGGCGAGTTGAGAACCAGCCTCGCTGCTTGGCTATGCGTCCCCTCCCTTGCGCAGCGTAAGCGAAGCGGGGGAGGGACAGGGTGGGGGCAGAGAAAGTTGGTGGCCCCGCGCCGCAGCCCCCACCCCAACCCTCCCCCGCTGCGCAGCGGAGGGAGCGGAAGAGATCAATCGCGCAGCAGTTCGTTCACACTCGTCTTCGCCCGTGTCTGCGCATCCACGCGCTTCACGATCACCGCGCAGCTGAGGCTGTACTTGCCGTCGGCAGACGGCAGTGATCCCGGCACGACGACGGCACCTGCGGGCACGCGGCCACGAATGATCGTGTCGCTCTCCCGATCGTAGATGCGAGTGCTCTGGCCGATGAATACACCCATCGAGATCACGGCGCCTTCTTCCACGATCACGCCTTCGACGATTTCCGAGCGCGCACCGATGAAGCAATTGTCTTCGATGATGGTGGGACTTGCCTGCAGCGGTTCGAGGACACCGCCGATGCCGGCGCCACCCGAGAGATGCACGTTGCGGCCGATCTGCGCGCAGGAGCCGACGGTGGCCCAGGTATCCACCATCGTGCCTTCGCCCACATAGGCGCCGAGATTCACATAGGACGGCATCAGAATCGCATTGGGCGCAACGTACGCACCGCGACGCACGACGGCGTGCGGAACGACGCGGACGCCCTCGCTGCGGAATCGCGCTTCATCGTAACTGGCGTACTTGAGCGGCACTTTGTCGTAGAACTGCGTGAAGCCAGCGGGCATCGGCTGGTTGTCATTCAAGCGGAATGACAACAACACGGCCTTCTTCAGCCATTCGTTCACGCGCCACGCGCCTTCGACTTTCTCGGCGACACGCGCCTGTCCGCGATCCAACAGATCGATCGCGCTCTCAACCGCAGCACGTACGTCCTGTGGCGCATTCTTGGGGTTGAACTCGGTGCGACGCTCGAAGGCAGAGCTGATGGTGGAGATCAATGCGGAGTGCTGGGTCATGGTGGCTCGAAGCAAACGATGGGATGTAGTCAGCTGGCTTGCTGGACTGCTGGCCAGAACCGGTGTGCTGTCTCTGGCCAGCAAGCCAGCTGACCAGCAGACTAGTTCCACGCAACTCTATCTCATCGCCGTTGCGTCAGGAACGTCCGGATGCGCCGGGCGGCTTCGAGGCATTCATCCACCCCGGCGACCAGCGAGATGCGAACGCGTCCGCACCCGGGGTTGCCGCTGGCCGTATCGCGCGCGATGTAACTGCCCGGTAGCACGGTGAGATGCTGCTGCTCGAAGAGCTCGCGCGTGAAGCGCTCATCGTCCGTCACTCTGGGCCAGAGATAGAAGCTCGCATCGGGCATGGACACGTCCATGACGTCCTGCAGCAGCGGCAGTACGCCTTCGAACTTGCGTCGATACAGCGCGCGATTCTCGATCACGTGCTTGTCGTCGCTCCAGGCCGGAATGCTCGCGAGCTGATGGTGAACGGGCATCGCGCAACCGTGGTACGTCCGGTACAACAGGAATGGCTTGATCAACGCGGGATCGCCGGTGACGAAACCCGAACGCAGTCCCGGCACGCTGGAGCGCTTCGACAGGCTGTGGAACACCATGCAGCGCTCGAATTGCGAGTGCCCGGATTTCAGTGCTGCCTGCAGCAGCCCTGCCGGCGGCTTCGTCTCGTCGAAGTAGATTTCGCTGTAGCACTCATCGGACGCAATCACGAAGTCGTACCGATCCGCCAGTTCGAGCGCCCGTTGCAGGTAGTCGACCCCGGCAACCGCGCCCGTGGGATTGCCGGGCGAGCAGAGAAACAGCACCGCACATCGCCGCCAGACCTCAGGCGACACTGCGTCGAGATCTGGCAGATAGCGATTCTCCGCATCCGCATTCATGAAGTACGGCTCGGCCCCGGCGAGATACGTCGCGCCTTCGTAGATTTGATAGAACGGATTGGGGCTCGCGACGATCGCGTCACCGCAGGGATCGACCACCGCCTGCACGAATGCAAACAACGCTTCGCGCGTGCCATTGACCGGCAGGATCATGGTTTCGGCATTGACGCTGCCCGCAGGCAATGCAAAACGGCGCGTCAGCCAGGCCGCAATGGCTTGACGCAGCTCGGGTACGCCCAGGGTGGCCGGATAAGAACCCAGGGAGCTTGCATGCTGCTTGAGCGCATCCACCACGAACGCAGGCGGCGTGTGCCGCGGTTCGCCGATGGACATCGAGATGTGCGGCAGACCTTTCGGCCCGACCGCGCCCGCCAGCAACGTCCGGAGGCGTTCAAATGGATACGGTCGGAGTTTGCCGAGGTGCGGATGCATGAGGTGCCTTCGAGAACCCGTCGAAAGCTCAGATGAGCGTGCTGCAGTTTAACTGCGTGCGTCGAGCGCTGCGACGAGTCGTTCCTCGAGGACCTGCTGAGCTTCAGCGCTGAGCGGCTGGCCGCGTTCGTCGGTGAGATAGAACACGTCTTCCGCGCGTTCGCCGACGGTGACGATCTTCGATGTATAGATGTCGACGCGCAGTGCCACCAGGACCTTGGCCACTTCCGACAGCAGGCCGGGACGATCGGCCGCAATCAGCTCCATGATCGTGCGCTCGTTGATGGAGTCGACGCTGAAGTTGATTTGCGTGGGTGTCGAGAACATCCGCACCTGGCGCGGCGCTCTGCGTGTCACCGTGAGCGGCCGATCGGCCGAGTTCGCCAGAGCGCGCGCCAGTTGATGCTCGATGTCCGCGATGCGTGCCTGCTCGCCAATCTCGCCGCCGGTGTCCTCGAGCACGTGATAGGTGTCGAGACTGAAGCCATCGCTCGTGGGCGTGATGCGCGCATCCACGATGCTCAGACCGAGTTGATCCAGCACCGCCGTCGTGCGGGCGAACGTGCGTTCGTTATGCGGCGTGTAGGTGAACACGGCGCTGCCGCCGCGCCCCGATTCCAGACGGACGGAGACGAGCGGAGTCTGATCCGTGAGCTTGCGAGGGGCCAGCAACTGCGTGTGCCATGCGATCTCGTCGGGGGTGTGCCGCAGGAAGTACGTTTCGGTGAAACGTCCCCAGACATCGTCGATGTGATCCTTGGCCAGCCCGTCTTTCTGCAGCAGCTCGCGTGCTTCTGCCTGCACTTCGTGGATCAGCTCGTCCTTGTCGATCGGGCTTTCCAAGCCGCGACGCAGTGCCTGCTTGATCCGTTCGTAGAACTCCGCAAACAACGATGCCTTCCAGTTGTTCCAGAGCTTCGGATTCGTGCCGCGCACGTCCGCGACCGTGAGCACGTACAGATAGTCCAAGTGCGTCTGATCGCCCACCATCTTGGCGAAATCGAACAGCACCTTGGGATCGCTGATGTCCTTCTTTTGGGCCGTCACCGAGAGCACCAGGTGGTGCTTCACGAGCCACGCCACCAACCGTGCGTCGTAACGCGATAGACCCTGCTCCAGACAGAACGCTTCGGCGTCGACCGAACCGAGCTCCGAGTGATCGCCGCCCCGGCCCTTGGCGATGTCGTGGAAGAGCGCCGCCATGTAGCCGATCTCTTGTTTCGGCAGCGCCTGCATGATGCGCGACAGCTCGGGAAACTCGTGGTTGTACTTCGGCATCGCGAGCCGACGCAGGTTGCTCACCACGAACAATGTGTGGGCGTCGACGGTGTACGCGTGGAAGAGGTCGTACTGCATGCGTCCGACGATCCGGCCGAACGCCGGAATGTAGCGGCCCAGCACGCCATACAGGTTCATGCGTCGCAGCTCGTGGGTCACGCCTACCGGAGCGCCGAGGATCTCGGAGAACAGCCGGTGATTGCGCGGATGCTGGCGAAACTCTTCGTCGATCAGCCAGAGATGACGCGTGACCTGCCGGATCGTCGACGCACGTACGCCGCGGATCTCCGGGTGCTGTTCGAGCACGACGAACAGCTCCAGCAGCGCTGAAGGGTAGCGATCGAAGATGTCGTCGCTTGCGATCTCGAGGAATTCATTGCGGATCTGAAAGCGCGCATTCACCGGCTGCGGGGCCACGTTCGGATCGGTCAGGATGGCTTCCCGGAACAGCTGCAGCAGCATTTCGTTCAGCAGGCTGACATCCATTGCCGTGCGGTAGTAGCGCTGCATGAACTGTTCGACAGCCAGCGTGTACGTGGCGTCCTCATAGTCGAACATCTTCGCCAGCCGAATCTGATGATCGAACAGCAGACGGTCTTCGCGGCGCCGCGTGATCACGTGCAAGGCGAAGCGCACCTTCCAGAGGAACGCCTGCGCCGTCTTCAGCTTGCGCAGCTCGCTCTTGGTCAGGAACCCGTGGTCGACCAGCTGATCGAGCGAATCGGCATTGAAGTAGCGCTTGGCGACCCAGCCGATCGTTTGAATGTCACGCAAACCGCCGGGGCTCGATTTGACGTTCGGCTCGAGGTTGTACGCGGTGTCGTGATAGCGGTGGTGGCGCGTGACCTGCTCGGCCACTTTCGCTTCGAAGAAGTCCTTCGTTGGCCAGACCAGGTCGGGTCCGAGCGCGCGGCGCATGGCGTCGAACAGTTGCTCCGGTCCGCTCAGCAGCCGCGCCTCGATCATCGTCGTCGCGACACTGACGTCGGCGGCACTCTCGCGCTGGCAGTCATCGATGGTGCGTACGCTGTGACCCACTTCCAGACCGATGTCCCACATGAATGTGAGGAAGCGTTCCAGGTCCGGCTGCCAGCGCACGCTCTCGCTCTTCGGCAGCAATACCATGATGTCGATATCGGAACAGAGGTTCAGCTCGCCGCGGCCATAGCCGCCCACTGCGACGAGCGCGATGTCCCGTGCATGCTCCTGCAAATGCATGCTCCAGGCAGCGCGCAGCAGCGTGTCGACGAGACGCGCCCGATCGCGCACCAGCCGCTCGACGGGTTCGTCGTGCTGAAACCGGTCGATGAGCCGGTTGTCACCCTCGACCAGCGCTTCCCGGAAGCTCGCGATAGTGCGCTCGGCCTTCGCCAGTGTGGTGGGCAGGGAAATGAGGTAGTCCCACGGCGGATCGCCCACCGTGGTCGTCAGCTCTTCCAGATCTTCGGTGGTGATGACCGGCATCAGCGTTCGGCGGCGCCCAGCGTCAGGACGTCATGGCCCTCGGGCGTGACGAGCACGGTGTGCTCCCACTGTGCCGACAGCGAATGATCCTTGGTGATCACCGTCCAGCCATCCGGGAGCAGGCGCACGTGCCGCTTGCCGGCATTCACCATCGGCTCGATCGTGAAGATCATGCCGGGGATCAGTTCCTCCCCGGTGCCGGGCTCGCCGTAGTGCAGGATCTGCGGATCCTCATGGAAGATCCGGCCGATGCCATGGCCGCAGTATTCGCGCACGACCGAATAGTGCTGTGCCTCGACGAAGGTCTGGATGGCGTGGCCGATGTCGCCCAGCCGAATCCCCGGCCGTACCTGCCGGATCCCGATCCACATGGCTTCACGGGTCACGTCCATCAGCCGTTGGGACGCCGGTGCGACCTTGCCGACCGCGTACATCCGGCTGCTGTCGCCGTGCCAGCCATCCTTGATGACGGTCACGTCGATATTGATGATGTCGCCGTGCTTCAGCCGCTTGTCGCTCGGAATCCCGTGGCAGACCACGTGGTTGACCGACGTGCAGACGGACTTGGGAAAGCCGCGGTAGTTGAGCGGGGCAGGGATGGCCTGCTGCACGTTCACGATGTAATCGTGGACGCGCGCGTTGATGTCGTCCGTCGTGATCCCCGGCTGGACATAGGGACCGATCATGTCGAGCACGTCGGCGGCGAGGCGTCCGGCCACCCGCATCTGTTCCTGCTCGGCGGGTGTCTTGATGCTGGCTCGCGTCGGGCTGCGCATGGAAGGTGCAACGCGCGAGGCCTCCCGAGTGTCACTGGCAGGTTGAGTCATTGGCGAGCGGTCCGCGGTGCCGTTTGTCGAATTTGCCTGGAGATTGCGCATCCCGCTCGAGCGACGCAAGATGACGCGCCCGATCCAATTGAAGGGAGCCGTTGGAGGGTATTGAAAGTCATGGTATAAAGCGCGCGTTTTTTTCGCAACGAATCTCTCACACGTATCGACACGTGTCGCGGGGTGCTCCGGGAATACTCTTTGAATTCCCGAAGTCGCGACATGGGATGCGTGGAGGCACAACCCCCACAGGAGCTTTACAGATGGCCAGCATGTCCATGCGACAGATGCTGGAAGCGGGCGTCCATTTCGGACACCAAACCCGCTTCTGGAACCCCAAGATGGCGCCTTTCATCTTCGGGGAACGTAATCGGATCCACATCATCAACCTCGAGAAGTCGCTGCCCTTGTACAACGAGGCGGCGGGCTTTGCGCGTCAGGTGATCGCCGACGGCGGTCGCTTGTTGTTCGTCGGCACCAAGCGCTCCGCGCGCGAGGCCATCCGCAAGGAAGCCGAGCGTTGCGCCATGCCTTATGTCAGTCATCGCTGGCTCGGCGGCATGCTCACCAATTTCAAGACCGTGCGTCAGTCCATCCGCCGGCTCGCCGAGCTCGACGAGATGGCCAAGAACGGCACGCTCGACCACCACAGCAAGCGCGAAGCGCAGGCACTGCGCCGCGAGCGCGAAAAGCTCGAACGCAGCCTGGGCGGCATCAAGGAAATGGAGGCGCTGCCCGATGCGCTGTTCGTCATCGACGTCGGCCACGAACGCATTGCGCTGCATGAAGCCAAGAAGCTCGGCATCCCGGTCGTCGCCGTGGTCGATACCAACTGCGCGCCGGACGATGTGGACTATGTGATTCCAGGCAACGACGACGCCATGCGCGCCATCCAGCTGTATGCCGCGGGCATTGCCGATGCGGTGCTGGAAGGTAAGTCGGCGGCGCCCGAAGTGCCGGTCAGCGAAGACGAGTTCGTCGAGTTGGACGAGGAGGGCAGGCCCAAGCCGAAGACCGGTGCACCGGTCAATCGTCGCGGCAAACCGGTGGCCGCCAAGAAGAAGGCAGCAACCCGTCGTCGCCCGGCGGAGAAGGTTGAGGCGGCGGATGCACCAGTGCCGGAACTCGATGACATCGATACGGACAATGCATCACCGGAAGAGATCATGGCGAGCCGACGTGCGGCCTTGCGCAAGCCAGCCAATAGCGAAGCCGCGCCAGCCACTGAAGCCACGCCAGCCACTGAAGCCAAGCCGGCTAGTACCGAGGCGGAGTAACTCATGGCTGTGACGGCTGAAGCAGTGAAGGCGCTGCGTGAACGCACCGGCGCCGGGATGATGGAGTGCAAGAAGGCACTCGTCGAAGTGAATGGCGATCTGGACGCCGCTGCGGAGCTCATGCGGAAGCAGGGTCTCGCGAAGGCCGACAAGAAGGCGACCCGCGTGGCCGCCGAAGGCGTCGTGGTCCTCGAGCGCTCGCCGGACCTTAAGCGGGCGGCGATCGTGGAGGTGAACTGCGAGACTGATTTCGTTGCGCGTGAAAGCGACTTCCAGCAGTACGCGGCCGCCGTGGCCAAGGCTGCGCTCGCCGGGAAGGCCGAAAGCGTCGAGGCGCTACTGGCATTGCCGGCGCCGAGCGGCGGCAGCTTCGAGGAAGCACGTCGCGGTCTGATCGCGAAGATCGGTGAGAACATCACGGTGCGTCGCGTGGGTCAGATCGAGGCCGCCGGCGTGGTCGGCAGCTACCTGCACGGCTCCCGCATCGGTGCCCTGGTGGCGTTGAAGTCGGGCGACGAGGCGCTGGCGCGCGATATCGCCATGCACGTCGCGGCGAGCAACCCGGTCCGCGTTTCAGCGAATGAAGTTCCTGCTCCCGAAGTCGAGAAGGAACGCAGCATTCTCATGGAGCAGGCGAAGGGCGAGGGCAAGCCTGAAGCGATTGTTGCGAAGATGGTCGAGGGCCGCTTGCGCAAGTGGCTCAACGAGATCACGTTGCTGGGCCAGCCGTTCGTCAAGGATCCGGACCAGTCCGTCGAGAAGTACCTCAAGGCATCGGGCGGAGAAGTCAGCTCGTTCCTGCGTTTCGAAGTCGGCGCCGGCATCGAAAAGAAGCAGGAGGATTTCGCCGCTGAAGTGATGAAGCAGGTGCGTGGCTCTTGATAATCGAGGGATCGGACTCTGCTGTGCAGGACGCACGAATGCCGCGGAGCACAGGACGTGCGAGAGCGGCCAGTCGCGACCCTCGTTGCGACGAGCAAAAAGTATGATTTTTGCTCGTCGCTCGCCACCTGCGGCGGCGGGGGTACATCCCTGTACCCGGGGTGGCTCTCGATGACATTCAGCGCTCGATTCGTAGAACCCCGCCCCTGGCGGGGTTCTTTATAATGGCTTGACGCAACACACCCAGGCGAACTGCATGGCACTGAGCCCAGCCAACGACCCCTCGCAACCCAGTCCCGCGCAGCCCCAGGGTCTGCGTCGGATTCTCCTCAAGCTGTCCGGTGAAGCGCTGATGGGAGAGGAGGACTACGGCATCGACCCCAAGATGCTGAAGCGCATCGCGAACGAAATTCGCGAGGTCATGAGCTTGGGGATGCAGGTCGCCGTGGTCATCGGCGGCGGCAACATCTTCCGCGGCGCGGGTCTGGCGCGCGCGGGTATGGATCGGGTGACCGGCGACCACATGGGCATGCTGGCGACGGTCATGAACTCCCTTGCCCTGCAGGATGCGGTCGAAGCGCTGGGATTGTATGCGCGGGTGATGTCTGCCATCCGGATCAACGAGGTCTGCGAGGAATACATCCGCCGTCGCGCGGTGCGGCACCTGGAGAAGGGTCGTGTGACCATCCTTGCCGCCGGCACTGGCAACCCCTTCTTCACCACCGATACGGCGGCGAGTCTGCGCGCCATCGAGATCAACGCCGACCTGTTGCTCAAGGCGACGAAAGTGGACGGCATCTATTCCGATGACCCGATGAAGAACCCCGCTGCAACCCGATACGCGCGGCTGACGTTCGATAAGGTGCTCACGGATCGTTTGAACGTGATGGATGCGACCGCGATCGTCATGTGCCGCGACAACGACCTGCCGCTGCGAGTATTCGATCTCACGAAGGCGGGTGAGCTGCTGCGCATCGTGCGCGGTGAAGATGTCGGCACGCTCGTAACCAATTCGATGTGATTGCGTCGCGAGCTCGCGCTCGCGCATGCCTGGAGAGCCCCATGTTGGAAGACGTAAAAAAAGACGCCACCGAGCGCATGCAAAAATGTGTGCTGTCGCTGCGCAATGAACTGAAGCGTCTGCGCACCGGTCGAGCACATCCGGGTTTGGTCGAGCATTTACGCGTCGACTACTACGGATCCGAAGTGCCGCTGCAACAAGTTGCCAACGTTGCGGTGGAGGATGCGCGCACGCTCACGATCACACCCTGGGAAAAGAACATGGTGCAGGTGATCGAGAAAGCCATCATGAAGTCGGATCTCGGCCTGATGCCAGCCACCGCCGGCACCGTGATCCGTGTGCCCATGCCGCCGATGACCGAGGAGCGTCGTCGCGAGATGACGAAAGTCGTGCGTCACGAGGCCGAAAATGCCCGTGTCGCCGTACGCAATGTGCGTCGCGACGTCATGAATGAGCTCAAAGAGATGCTCAAGGAAAAGCTCGTGTCGCAGGACGATGACCGCCGTGCGCAAGAGGACGTTCAGAAGCTCACCGACAAGCACGTGGCCGAGATCGATCAGGTGCTCGCCGAAAAAGAAAAAGAGCTCATGCAGGTATGAGCAGGGAACCGGTTGGCGGTTGGCGGTTGGCGGTTGGTTCGGAACGCTCCGCGCCCTGCGGCCGCTCGCCCTGTCTCTCCGTCCAACCGCCAACCGCCAACCGCTAACCGCTGCCTCATGGTCAAGGGTGCCACCCGTCAACCGGATGTTCCCCGTCACGTCGCCATCATCATGGATGGCAACGGCCGATGGGCCGCTGCACGCGCCCTGCCGCGCACGGCAGGCCACGCGATGGGCGTGAAGTCCGTCCGCGCGACGGTCGAGAACTGCGTCAAGGCAGGGGTCGAAGTACTGACGCTGTTTGCGTTCTCGAGCGAGAACTGGAAGCGTCCGAAGGAAGAAGTCTCGATGCTGATGGGCCGTTTCCTGGAGGCATTGGACAACGAAGTCGCGGAGTTGCACGGCAACCAGATCCGCATGCGCTTCATCGGCCAGCTCGAGCAGTTGTCGCCGGCATTGCGCGAACGGATGGAAGGCGCAGAACGCCTCACGCGTGACAATTCCCGCATGACGCTCGTCATTGCGGTGGCCTACGGCGGGCGGTGGGACATCGTTCATGCAGCGCGTGCGCTGGCGAGCCGGTGTGCGAGCGGAGAGCTGGTGGCCGAGGCCATCGATGAAGCATCCCTGTCCGCTGAAATGGCGCTGGCGGACCTGCGCGATCCCGATCTACTGATCCGCACCGGCGGAGAGCAGCGCATCAGCAACTTCCTGTTGTGGAATTTGGCCTACACGGAGCTGTACTTCACCGATGTCCTTTGGCCTGATTTCGAGGGCACTGAGCTGCAGCGGGCCTTCGCATACTTCGGCACGCGGCAGAGACGCTTCGGCCTGACTCCGGCGCAGGCGGAGTCGCGTTAGTGCTTCGACAGCGGATCCTCACCGCGCTGATCCTGGCACCGATCGTGCTCGTCACGTTGACCGTGCTACCGCCGGTGGCGACGTGGATACTGCTGAGCGCGCTGGTGTTGATGGGTGCCTGGGAATGGACGGCGTTCCCTGGCTTTGCGAACGTTCGGCTACGTATCGTGTATTTCGCCGCGATTGCCCTGGCGATGGTTGCGAGCTGGCATTTCTCCGACTCGGATGCCGGCTTACAGACCTTGCTGTACATCGCAGCGGCCTGGTGGCTCGTGGCATTCGTCTGGATCACCACCTACCCGAAGGCGACCGCATTGCTCGCGACCTTGGCGGGTTTCTTCATTCTCGTGCCGGCATGGACGGCGCTGGCGCGCTTGAGCCTGTCGCATCAACACGGGCGGGTACTGGTATTGCTGTTACTGCTGCTGGTCATCGCTGCCGACGTGGGTGCCTACTTCGCGGGTCGCTATCTGGGTCGCCTCAAGCTCGCCCCGCGCGTCAGCCCCGGTAAAACCTGGGAGGGTGTGTTGGGCGGCCTGCTCGCGGCGAGCGCCGTGGCGCTGGTGGCCTCGTGGTTGCTGGAGGTGCGCACTGGGCCGTTTCTCGCCTTGTGCGCCGGTGTGGTGATCGCGTCGGTCGTTGGCGATCTCA
>DATELY010000158.1:0-45984 GCA_035276085.1 Steroidobacteraceae bacterium
CAGCACGATCAGCAGCTCTTCCTTGATGTAGGAGATGAAGCGCGAGATCGAGAAGCCGGTGTATTTGGCGATCAGGCCCAATACGATGAACACGAACAGGAAGCAGGTCAGGTAGAACGAACCCATCAGCTTGGCCAGCGGCAGCAGGGAGGCGATGCCGTACTTGCCGATGGTGAAGGCCATGGCGCCGAAAGCGCCCAGCGGAGCCACCTTCATGATGATGTTGACCATGCCGAAGAAGGCGTGCGACACCTCGTCAATCAGCTTGGTCACCGGACGGCCGCGTTCACCCAGCAGGGACAGCGCGAAGCCGAACAGGATGGCGACCAGCAGCACCTGCAGGATGTCGCCTTTGGCGAAAGCGTCAAACACGGTATTCGGGATGATGTTCATCACGAAGTCCACGGTGGACTGGTGCTTGGCTTTTTCCGTGTACTGGGCGATGGCCTTGGTGTCCAGGGTGGCGGGATCGGCATTGAAGCCATGGCCAGGCTGGATGATGTTGGCCACGAACAGGCCGATCACCAGGGCGAAGGTGGAAACAACTTCAAAGTAGATCAGCGCCTTGCCGCCCACTCGGCCGATCTTCTTGACGTCCTGCATATTGGCAATGCCGGAAACGACAGTGCAGAAGATCACCGGTGCGATGATCATCTTGATGAGTTTGATGAAGCCGTCTCCCAGCGGCTTCATCTGCGCACCGAGCTCTGGATAGAAGTGGCCCAGCGCGATCCCCAGGAGAATCGCGATCACGACTTGAAAGTAGAGCGACCGATAGAGCAGTTTGACAGCCATGGCGGTTGTGCGAGTTCTTTCCCCGCAGTGTCGCACAGAGAGCGTGCCGGCTGCTGGTAAGCTCCGCGCTGCCTCGCAGGAGTTTCGATATGCCCCCTCGACATCGCGAACGCCATCGCACCGATCGCACCGGCTGGCTGCGTGCTGCCGTCCTGGGCGCCAACGACGGCATCGTCTCGACAGCGAGCCTCATCATGGGTGTGGCCGCGGCCGGCGGTACACGGGGCGCCGTCGTGACCGCTGGCATTGCCGGTCTCGTTGCGGGCGCGATGTCGATGGCCGCTGGCGAATACGTATCGGTGAGCTCGCAGGCCGACACGGAGAATGCGGATCTGGAACGCGAACGACGCGAGCTTGCCACCGATGTCGAGGCAGAGCGCAAGGAGCTCGCCGCGATCTACGCGCAGCGTGGAGTCGAAGCCAACCTTGCGCGCCAGGTGGCCGAACAGCTCATGGCCCACGATGCGTTGGGAGCACACGCTCGTGACGAGCTGGGAATTTCCGCAGCGCTCAAGGCGCAACCGATTCAAGCAGCATTCTCTTCTGCGGCGGCTTTCGGCACAGGCGCAGCCTTGCCGGTGGTCATTGCGCTGCTATCACCTGCCGAGAGCGTGACGGTCAGCGTCGCGCTCACGGCGCTGGCCTTCCTCGCCATGTTGGGTGCGCTGGCGGCACGAGCGGGCGGCTCCCCGCCAGCACGTGCAGCAGCACGAGTGACGTTCTGGGGCGCATTGGCCATGGTGCTGACGACCCTCGTGGGATCGATGGTGGGGAACGCGGGTTAGTCGGGCCGCTGTATGCAAGTTGGCCGTGCTCCCGCTCACTGGCGCGACTGGCATCTCGCGTTGTGTACAACACACGGTGCAACCTTTAGCGTCTCTGCCCGCATCTAAGCTTGCGGTCACGAAGATGGGCTAGCAGTATCCGCGTCACGCGCGTGCGGGCACCCAGTACTACTTCGTCGATCCGCTCGTCTCCAGCGGACATCTCAATGAACCTGCAATGTCATCAGTCGATGCGGCGGCACTTTCCATGTCCGCTTGCGTCGAACTCGGATCCAGTCGCCAAACAGGGAGTTGCGTCATGACGGCTGCGACGCAGCGACGCGTGTTGTGGTCCGCCGCAAGCATTGCGGTCTTGCTCGTGCTGGGTGTCATCGTGTGGCTCGGACGTTCCTCGTCGCCCGCCGTCGCGAGCGACAGCATGAAGGACGACACCTTGCGCGTGTCCGTACTCGTGCCCGGTCTGCGGCCTGTCACCTCCGCCGTCGCGTTCACGGGCAGCATCGCAGCCCGCTATGAAATGCGCATCGGTCCAGAAGGAGAAGGCGGCCGTATCACCGGCGTGTTCGTCGAAGCGGGTGACCGCGTCGAACGAGGTCAACTGCTGACGAAACTCGATCAGTCCGTGGTGCTGGCACAGGTAAACAGCCTGCAAGCCGCTCTGGAGGATGCGCGCGCACAGCTCGCGTGGTCGCAGGCCGAATACAAGCGCGCGGTACAGGCCGGTCACTCCGGGGCGTTCTCGACGTCGCAAACAGAGCGTTTGGCCGCCGGCGCACTGGGCGATGAAGCGAAAGTGAAGGTCGCCGCAGCGCAATTGGCCGAAGCTCGAGCACGATTGCAACGCACAGAGATTCGCGCGCCCGCAGATGGCATCGTGCTCACGCGCAATGCCGAGGTCGGCCAGACTGCGGCACCAGGGGAAGCGCTCTTTCGTCTCGCACAAGGTGGCGAGATCGAAATGCGCGGCCAGGTCGCCGAGCAGGATCTGCCACGGCTCGTCGTAGGCCAATCCGCCGTCGTGCAACTCGCCGGCGTGGCGCAGCCCTTCGCAGGCAAGATCCGCTTGTTGGGCGCGGTCATCGATCCGCAGACGCGTCTCGGCGAAGTGCGCATCGCGCTCCAGCCGCATCCGATGCTGAGACCCGGCGCGTTCGCGCGCGGCCGCGTCACGATCGACTCCACCCGACGAGCGGTGCTGCCGCAAACGGCCGTGTTGTCCGATACGAAGAGCACTTACGTACTCATCGTCAATCGCTCGAATGCCGTGGAACGCCGCAACGTGCGCGTGGCCGAAACCATCCCGGAAGGCATCGTGATCGCGGAAGGATTGGCGGGTGACGAGCGCGTCGTCAGCACGGCCGGCAGCTTTTTGCGCGAAGGCGAGAAAGTCAGGGTCACGGAACAGGGATAGCTCATGAAGAACATCTCCGCATGGGCCATCCGCCATCCCGTCGTCCCGCTCGTCTTGTTTCTCGTGCTGTTGTTCAGCGGCATTGCAGCGTTCATTCGCCTGCCCATCAATCTATCGCCGGACATCGCCTATCCGCTGGTGGCGGTGAACATCTCACAGCCCGGCGCAGCACCACCGGAGCTCGAAAGTCAGGTCATTCGGAAAGTGGAAGGCGCGATCGCGAGCGTCGGCAATGTCAAGAGCCTCACCTCGGTTGCCCTGGAGGGCCAGGCCATCTTGAACATCGAGTTCCAGATCGGCACACCCATCGATCGCGCCGTGAACGATGTGCGCGACGCCGTTGCAAAAGTGCGCAGCGAGTTGCCGGACGGCATCGATGAGCCGCTCGTTCAGCGTGTCGACGTCGAAGGCGGTGCGATCGTTTACTTCGCCGTCAGCACGACGGCGATGACCCCTGAGGAACTGAGCTGGTTCGTCGACAACTCCGTGACCAAGCGCCTGCTCAGCCTCTCGGGCGTGGCGCAGGTGGAGCGCAGTGGCGGCGTCGACCGGGAGATCCGAGTCGAGCTGGATCCCGCACGCATGCAGGCGCTCGGCCTTACCGCCGTGGAAGTGAATCAACAGCTACGCCAATTGAACCTGGATGCACCTGGCGGGCGCGCACAGGTCGGTGGCGGCGAGCAATCGATTCGGGTGTTGGGCGCGGCGCAATCGTCGACGCAATTGGCTGCGACCCAGATCTCGTTGCCCGGCGGACGCATCGCCCGCCTGGCCGACATCGCCGAAGTGCACGACGGCATCGCCGAGCTGCGCAGCATCTCCCGCTTGAACGGCCGCCCCGCCACGATGTTCGGCGTGTTCAAAGCAAAGGGCTCCTCGGACGTCGCCGTGCTCGAGCACGTGCAGAAGGAGCTGGCGCAACTCATGAAAGAGTTTCCCGGCGTGAACATCAAACAGGTGTTCACGACGGTCGATTACACGAAGAGCATGTATTCCTCCGCGTTGGGTGCCTTCATCGAAGGCTCGATACTCGCCGTGATCGTCGTCTGGCTCTTCCTGCGCGATTGGCGCTCGACCGGCATCGCCGCACTCGCGATTCCGCTCTCGGCGATTCCGACCTTCGCGTTCATGCAATGGCTCGGCTTCACGCTCAATCAGATCAGCTTGCTGGGATTGTCGCTCGTCGCCGGCGTGCTCGTGGACGACGCCATCGTCGAGATCGAGAACATCGTGCGCCACATGCGGATGGGCAAGAGCGGCTTTCGTGCAGCGCTCGATGCGGCGGATGAAATCGGTCTCGCTGTCGTGGCGACATCGGCAACCATCATTGCGGTGTTCCTGCCCGTGAGCTTCATGGGTGGCGTCACGGGTCAGTTCTTCATCCAATTCGGCCTGACCGTCTCCATTGCGGTGTTCATTTCGCTGCTGGTGGCGCGCTTGATCACGCCCGTGATCGCTGCGTACACGCTGAAAGCCGAATCCATTCCGCACAAGGGCGACGGGCCGATCATGTCGAACTACCTGCACGTGTTGCGCTGGTGTGTGGCCCATCGCCGCGCCACGCTGCTGGGTGGCGTGGTGTTCTTCGCGCTGTCTCTCTTCGCGCTGTCGAAGGTGCCGACGTCATTCATCCCGGCGCCCGATCTCGCAAGCTCAGCGTTGCGCATCGAGCTACCGCCAGGCGTGCGGCTGGAGAAGACCGCCGCTGTATCCGCCGCCGCTTACCAGATCCTCGCGCGCCAGCCGGAAGTCACCGATGTCGTCGAGTTTGCCGGCGGCGATGAGACCGGCGAGGTACGCAGCGCGACGCTGTACGTCTCGCTCGTGCCGCGCGAAGCACGCGAGGTGACGCAGCGTGACTGGGAACGGCGCGTGCTGCGCGAGCTGAGGCAGATTCCGGATGCGCGCATCAACTTCCAGAGCAACGCGAGCGGCATGGGCCGTGACATCACGATCTTCCTGACCGGCGATGACTCGGCGCTCGTGGAGCGCACCGCGCATCAGCTCGTCGATCAGATGCGAACGGTTCCCGGGTTACGTGAGCCGCGCATCAACGGCGATCTGCAACGGCCTGAGATCGTGATCAAGCCGCGCCTCGATCTGGCTGCAGAGCTCGGCGTCACGGTCATGAGCATCAGTCAGACCATCCGCATCGCCACGCTTGGAGACCTGCCGCAAAACGCAGCGAAGTTCTCGCTCACGGACCGGCAAGTACCGATTCGCGTCAGCCTGCTCGAGAACGCACGCACGGATCTGACCACGCTCGAGAACCTGCCCGTACCGACACAGTCCGGCACAGCGGTACCGCTGAAAGCAGTCGCGGACATCTACTTCGGCCAAGGACCGACGCGCCTGCGTCGCTACAACCAGAGCCGGCGCGTGGCCGTCGAAGCCGACTTGAACGGCATCCAGCTCGGTACGGCGATGAAGTCGATCGAAGCGCTGCCCCTCATGAAGAACCTGCCACCGGGCGTCCGCCGCGTCGACATCGGCGATGCAGAGCTCATGAAGGAACTGTTCTCGAACTTCGGCATCGCGATGGGCACGGGTGTGTTGATGGTGTTCGCGGTGCTGGTGCTGTTGTTCGCCCGTGTGTTCCAGCCGATCACGATTCTGTCTGCACTACCCCTGTCGATCGGCGGCGCCGCCCTCGCCCTGCTCCTCACGGGTCATCCGCTCTCGTTGCCGGCGATCATCGGTTTTCTGATGCTGATGGGCATCGTCGCGAAGAACTCGATCCTGCTCGTGGACTTCGCCATCGTGGAGATGCGTGCCGGCAAGGATCGGCTGACGGCGATTCTCGAAGCGTGTCACAAGCGGGCCCGGCCGATCGTCATGACGACGGTCGCGATGGTGGCCGGCATGATTCCGGTCGCGGCAGGATTCCATGGCGACGCATCTTTCCGTGGACCGATGGCCGTGGCTGTCATCGGCGGTTTGATCACTTCAACCTTGTTGACGCTGGTGATCGTTCCAGCCGCCTTCACCTTGGTGGATGACTTCGAGCGCTGGCTTGCGCCGAAGGCGCGAGCACTGACGACGCACACAGAAGACCCCGGCGAGCCAGCGGCGGTCGATTCGAAGTAGGACGTCGGCTCGGGAGTGCGGGAGGATGATGGTTGATGGGGTGGATCAACGCGGCGTTTGCCCCCACCCCAACCCTCCCCCGCTGCGCAGGGGAGGGGGTCAGAAGCGACGAATGAGCACCGAACCTCTTACCCCCTCCCCTGCGCAGCGGGGGAGGGTTGGGGTGGGGGCACGCACGCAAGCGCACGCCGCAAAGCCCAATCTGCTCTGCTTTTTTCCACCCCCATCTGCATCTGTTATGCATTACAGCCCGCCCCTATCCTTGCACCCGATCCATAAACCCTCTCTCCCACCACGATGCGAATCGCCAAACCACTGCTGCTCATCACGACGCCGATCGGTCTCGTCGGCGGTGTGTACGAAGCCTTCCGACTGGCCGGCAGCCTCGCCTTCCTGATGATCGCGTTGATCCTGATGATCGGTACCTGCTTCGGCATGCTGATCCACACGATCCGCAAGGAACAGGCGCAGGAACGCGCGCAGCAGGCGGGCGGCGAGACGCAGCCATCGGCATCCCAATGAAAGCCCTCATCATCATCACATTGCTCGCAATCGTCGCCAGTCTCGGACACGCGCTGTTCACGATGAGCAGCGGCCCCACCGATTCCAAGCGCATGGTGCAAGCACTCACGGTGCGCGTGGGACTGTCGGTTGCGCTGTTCGCGTTTCTCATGATCGGCTGGTACCTCGGCCTGCTCTCGCCGCACGCCGTCGGGCATTAGGCGTTCAGCCGCTAGAATGGCGGCATGAAGTTATATCGTGCGCTCGCCGATGAGCTGAGCGGACTCATCACTCAAGGCACGCTGCGTCCCGGCGATCGGGTGCCATCCATCCGTCAGCTCGTGCGCGAGCGCGACATCAGTCCCGCCACGGCCATGCGGGCGTATCAAGTCCTGGAAACCGCGGGCCTGATCGAAACGCGGCAGCGCTCGGGTTACTACGTCAGTCGGAAGTGGCAACAGCCGCTGCGCGAGCCGCAACGTTCGCGCCCCTCCACGCGCACGACGCACGTCGACATGAGCGAGCTCGTCTTTCAGATTCTCGCAGCCGTGCGCGATCGCGATGTGGTGCCGCTCGGGTCGGCGTTTCCAAGTCCCCTGCTGTTCCCATGGGCAAAGCTGGCCCGCCATCTCGGCAGCAGCGCCCGTCACCTGGATCCCTGGAGTACGGTCGAAAGCCTGCCGCCCGGCAGCGAAGAGCTGCGACGCCAGATCGCACGCCGCTATCTCCAGTTCGGCACGCGCGTCCCGACGGACGAGATCGTCATCACCGCTGGCGCGCTCGAAGCGTTGAACTTGTCGTTGCTGGCGGTCGCGCGTGCCGGAGACACCATCGCGATCGAGGCGCCCGCGTTCTACGCCTGCCTGCAAGCCATCGAAGCGCATGGGATGAAGGCGCTGGAGATTCCCACGCATCCGCGCGAAGGCGTGGACATCGGCGCCCTGGAACAGGCGATCGGGCGACACTCGATCCGTGCATGCTGGTTCATGACGACGTTCCAGAATCCCCTCGGTGCAACGCTCCCCGCTGCCAGGAAGCGTGAGCTCGTACAGCTCCTGGCGAACCATGACATTCCACTGATCGAAGACGATGTGTATGCCGAGCTCTATTTCGGCAACGAGCGTCCCAAGCCTGCGAAGGCATTCGATGCCAAGGGCCTCGTGCTCAACTGCGGCTCATTCTCGAAATCTCTCGCGCCGGGTTATCGGCTTGGCTGGGTGGCAGCGGGCCGCTTCGCCCAGGCAGTGCAACGACGCAAAGTCACGAGTACGCTGGCAACGAGCATGCCCATTCAGAATGGCATCGCGCTCATGCTGCGGCAGGAAGGTTACGACGCGCATCTGGCCAGGCTGCGGCATGCGCTTCAAAGTCAGCAAGGCGAGGCACTCAAGTCCATTCGCCGTCACTTCCCCAGCGATTGCCGGGTCGCCGTTCCCGACGGCGGCTACTTTCTATGGCTGGAGCTCGACCCGACGATCGATGCGCTGCAGGTCCATCGTCTCGCATTGCAGGCCGACATCAGCATTGCACCCGGACCGATGTTTTCCGCACGCAAGGCGTTCGGCCACTGCCTGCGATTGAACTGCGGCCATCCATGGACCGCGCAGATGGATCGTGCCGTCGCGCGTCTGGGGCAGATCATTCGCTCGGACGAAGCGCGGCGACGCGCTTGAGAACCTTGGGGATCAGCTCGATTCCCATCGCGCTCACCATCAAGCGCTCCTTGCGATTCGACAGCAATCGTTGCGTCCACTGGGTCAGTCCACCATCGGACAGATTGAACCAGCCCGATGCCGTCTTCACGTTGATGTGCAGGCACAGACCCGAGTAGTAGTTGCACGCCTGCTCGCGTTCGCGGTCGAGCGCGAAGGAAACGGTGCGATGGCGTTCGAGCAACGGTCCGAACACGTCTTGCTGGACCTGGGCAAGCCGGCGCTCCTCCCGCTCCGTGTGGCTCACCTCGACCGCGATCTCGCCAACCTCATAGCCCAGGCCTGCAAGCCGTTGCAGCAGTTCGAGGTGGCAGTGGAGGTGCTCGCGAACACTCTCGAGCTCGAAGCGATAGTCGCCGCGATCGCGTCCCGCCGTGACCCAGGAGAACAACCCGAAGTGCGGCGAGTACTCGGGAATCGCGAGCGGTTGCAGGCGCAACGGTCTGGCGCGCGAGCACAAACGTATGTCGTCGCGCTGTCCGGCGCGGCGTCGACGTGCGCACTCGAGTGCCGTCACGGTCGTTGGATCCGCCAGCACTTCGACGCCGCGAACGGCGGCCAGGCAATTGTTCTGATGAATCTGGCCGAGCACCGTGTTCAGTCCCAGCGGTGCCACCGGAGCGAGCTCGATCGCTTCGAATTGCGGAGCGCAGTCGTACGCAGCCTGCTCCAGCGCAAGCAGCTCGCGCGCGTTCACCGCGCCCGGGCGAACCATCGCGCTGCGCTCATATTGACCGAGAAGCTCGGCCGCGCCGCGCTGCGCACTGCGTCGTGCGAAGACGTGCAGGAGGAGCGACTGCAAATCAGTCGGCGGCAGTGTGGATTCGAGTGCCTCGAGCGCATCCGCGGCGCTCAGGGCACGCGCGATTCGGGCGATCAAAGAGGAGTTCGCCATGCCTGTCGTTGTACCGCGGACACCGCCTGTAATCCACCGGCAGGCAACTTCGGCGCGAAATTCGACTGATTCTTGCGGGCTCCATGGTGAGTGCGGGCAGCTTGCTCATCTGGCCTGCATGGCAATGGGCCTAGCAGCCTGTCGGACTTAGGATGATCTACTGCGGCGGCGGCAGCTGGGTCCATTTTTGCGATCGTCCTCGTTAAATAGCGACGGCTATTCGCCTCGAACGATCGCAAAACTGTCCTCCATCTGCCACCGCCTCGCTACGATCACCTAAGTCCGACAGGCTGCTAGCACTGACGCTCACTGCACCAGCGCAACCACCTTCACCATCGCCCACACTTCCATTCCCGGCTGCAGCTGCAACAGCTCGGCCGAGCGCCGCGTGACACGCGCGAGCAACCACTCTTCGCCCACGGCCAGGCGCACCAGTTCCTGCCCTTCCAGATGACGTGCGGGCATCAGATCGGCGATGCGAGCATGCAGCACATTGAGGATGCTGATGTCGTGCGGCTTCGAGAGCGCGAGGCTGACATCGCGTGCGGCAATCTGAATCTGCGCCTGAGCACCCACCGGCAGATCGAGTCGGGGCAACCACAACACCGTCGCGCCGCCGCGGGCACGAGTGAGCGCGGCGTGCTCGTCATGAGCTTCGATCTGCACCGTCAATACGCTGGCCGCATCATCGAGCTCTGCGAATGGCAGCTTCAAGTCGGTGAGTACTTCCGCTGCCGGACCGCAGGCCGTGACCCGACCCTCCTCCAGCCACATCATGTCGGCGGCGATGCGCGCGGCCTCGCGCAGATCATGCGTGACGTACAGCGTGCGCACATCGAACCGGTGCAGCACTCGCGTGAGATACGTCAGCACTTCATGCCGGCTCGCGACATCGAGTGCCGAGACCGGCTCATCGAGCAGCAACACGCGCGGCGCCCGCATCAAGGCCCGACCGATCGCCACCCGCTGACGTTCGCCGCCGGATAGCTGATGAGTCCGCCGCGCCAGCAACTCACGCAGCCCGAGACTGTCGATGACTTCGGCTTCGCTGGGCTGCGTCGCATTCGTGCGTCGACGCCCGTAGCGCAAGTTGTCGCGTACGTTGAGATGCGCAAACAGATCGGGTGCTTGCGTCACGAAGCCGATGGGCAGCTGGTGTGCGGCTCGCCGCAGCGACCGTGTCGAATCGAGCCAACAATCGGCGTCGACGCAGAGCTGGCCTCGGACAGTCGGCTCCAGACCGGCAATACACCGCAGCAGCGTGCTCTTGCCTGCACCTGAGGGACCGCACAGCGCCGTCGTACCCTCAGCACGCAGATCGAACCGTGCATCGAGCACGAACGATTGACGCTGCAATTGCAGCTCACCGCGGATACTCGTCACGCCAGCTGTATCCTGCGTGCGGCTCGCTGCAGGAACAGCAGCGCGAGAAATGAAACCGCGACGAGTCCACCCGCCAGCCAATGCGCGCGCTCGTAGTGCAGCTGCTCGACTTCGTTGTAGATGGCGATCGAGAGCACCTGCGTCTGCCCCGGAATGTTTCCGCCCAGCATGAGCACCACACCGAATTCGCCGATGGTGTGGGCGAATACCAATACCGCGGCGACGGCAAAGGCCGGCGCGCTCAACGGCAGGGCCACCGTGAAGAAGCGGTCGACCGGCTTCGCACCCAGTGTGGCGGCTGCCTCCAACTGCCCCGGCGGAACACGCTCGAACGCGTTCCGCAGCGGAAATACCGCGAACGGCAACGAGAAGATGGCCGAGCCGATCACGAGACCGCCGAAGCTGAAGACGAGCCGCAGATCCAACGCGCGGAGCAACCCCGCGAGCGGACCGTTCGGACTCAGCACGAGCAACAGATAGAAGCCCAGAACCGTCGGTGGTAACACGATGGGCAGCACGACGAGCGCTTCGACGACTGGACGCGACCGGCTGCGCGTGTGCGATAGCCACCACGCGAGCGGTGTTCCCAACGTGATCAGTATCAGCGTCGTCACGCTCGCGAGCTTCAGCGTCAGCCAGATGGGCGCGGGATCGAGCGACATCAACGTGGCGTCGGCGTGTCGTAGCCAGCGGCCGCAATGATGCTCACACCTTCCGGACTGCGCACGAAAGCGAGGAAATCACGCGCCAGTTGCGAGCGCTCACCCGCGCGCAACAAGACGGCCTGTTGTTCGAGCGGCGCGTAAAGCCTGGGATCGACGATCGCAATTTCCTTGCGCAGCGGCCGGCCTGCATCGGCCTCGGACTCGTAGATCTGCGACAGCGCCACGAAACCGAGCTGTGCGTGCCCGCGCGCCACGAATTGATAGGCCTGTCCCAGGCTCTCGCCTTGCACGAGCCTGAAGGCCCACGGTGTCGATCCTTGCAGCGTCTGCAGCACTTGTTGGGCCGCTGCGCCGTAGGGCGCGACTTGTGGGTTGGCAATGGCAACCGTGTCGATCTCGGGCGAACGCAGGACGCTCGCAAGCTCGCCGCGCCACACTTGCTGCGGTCGCCATGCCACGAGTCTGCCGACCGCATACGTGAAGCGTGTGCCGGCGACGGCCAGGCCTTCCCGCTCCAAACGCTCGGCACGCTCGCGATCGGCGGAGAAGAACAGATCGAATGGTGCGCCTTGCACGATCTGGCTGTAGAGCTGGCCGCTCGCACCCGCGCTCACGACGAGCCTGCCGCCGTGCTTCGCACTGAACGCCGCACCCATGCGCTCCAGTGTCTGCTTGAAATTCGCGGCCACCGCGACACGCACTTCGATCGGAGCTGACCCGGGCGCCGCTGCGTGGGCCATGGCACAGAGCAACAGCCAACCGAACACACCAGCAAGCACACGATGCATGTCGTTACCCGGCGCGACCAAAAAAAACGTGCCGGCCTTATACCCAGGCGGCGCCGACCCTGTCACGTATTGCCATGCATCGCGGCACAAGGCATATCATGGCCACCTCGCCCGTGCTCACGGGTGTTGACGAACAATCACTGGGGGAATTATGAAAAAGGTATGCGCGCTGTTGGCCCTGTGCGGCTGCATGGTCGTCTTCCAAGCGCAGGCTGAATGCACCTATCCGCAGGCACCCGCCGCGTTGCCGGATGGGAAGACGGCGACCGAAGCCGAGATGGTCGAGGGCATGAAGGCGGTCAAGGCTTATGACAAAGCCGTGAACGACTATCTCGCCTGCCTGGACAACGAGAAACAGTCCACGCTCACTTCGATGGGCCCGGATGCGTCCAAGGAGCAGGTCCAGCAGATCAACTCCATTCACAGTAAGAAGTACAACGCGGCCGTGCAGGAACTGGAACAGCGCGCCGCGAACTTCAACGAGCAAGTGCGCGCTTACAAGAACCGCAGCAAGGGCTGATTTCCAGGCGCCGTCCATCGATCGCGGGCGTGCTTGCGTGGCAAACGCCATGCAGCCGCCCGCGATGTCGTTTGTGACTTAATCCGACGTCTTCGCGACTCTCGATCCCGAGCCGTCGCGCGTCCTCGACACTGCCTCCTGTTCATTGCAGCAATTCCGCCCTCCCAGAGTGCGAGCGATATCGCATTTTTTGCTCCACCCGCATCGCTCGGCTCAAGCGCACCGCAAACAGGCCGATGCCAGAGGAAACAGCAGGACACAAGACTCCCCTGCCGGTTCGCCGTCAGCAAATTGCTGAGCGACCGTGGATGTCTTGTGCCTGCACAACTTGAGCAATCAACTGTGAGAGGTGCGAGCGTGAAATCCTTGTCTGCATTGTTATTGGTGGCGGTGGGCTTTGTGGCCACAGGAGCGCAAGCGGAATGCGCGTTCCCCAAGGCGCCGGCATCGATGCCCGATGGCAAGACGGCCACGGCAGATGTGATGCAGGCTGCTGCGGCTGACTTCAAAGCCTACAACGACGCGGTCACGGCGTACGGCGCCTGCCTGGAAGACGAGACCAAGTCGAAGGCGGGTGGCATGGCCGACGGTCAGATCCGTCAGCTCAAGACCATTCAGGTGAAGAAGTACAACTCTGCGGTGGACGAGCTGCAGAGCAAGGTCGCGCAGTTCAACGAGCAGGTTCGCGCGTTCAAGGCTCGCGGCTGAGGAACGACCCTGGGACGTGGGGCCTGGGGCGTGGGGTAAGAATGAGGAGTCCTAAAGAGCGATTGATCCTCTTACCCCAGGCCCCAGGTCCCACGCCCCTGATCCCGCACCGTCGATAGCCTCCTCCTCCCCAACGTGACACACTGCCGCGCCCAAGCCGCGGAAGTTCGCTGTCACTCATGCTGGATCCCGCCGCCGCCGAAGCCGCCATACGCGCTCACGTCCGGCTACTTCCCACAGAACATCGACCGCTCTCCGCTCTACACGGAGCCGTGCTGCGCGAGCCCCTCGTGGCGGCGCGCGATCAACCTCCTTTTCATCGCGTCACGATGGACGGCATCGCGTGTGCGAGCCAGGCCGTTGTCGGCGGTCGGCGCTCCTTCCGTATCGCGGGTACGCAACCCGCCGGCGCCGCCCCGCTGCAATTGACTGACCCGAGCACGTGCTTCGAGGTGATGACGGGAGCCGTCGCACCGGAGGGCTGCGACTGCGTCATTCCGGTCGAGCGCCTGAAGATCTCGGACGGTGTCGCCGTGGTGAATGAAGACGTGGAGGTTTCGCCGTGGCTCAACATTCATACGCGCGGCTTGGATGGGCGCGCCGGTCAGGTGCTGCTCGAAGCGGGTACGCGCGTCGGTCTCACGGCGATTGCGTTGGCGGCAACCGCTGGCCTTCCGCGTGTAGCCGTGAGTCGTGCACCCCGTATCGCGATCATTTCAACCGGTAGCGAGCTCGTGGAGCCGGGCGCGCCGGTGGCCGACTGGCAGATCTACCGCTCCAATGCGTATGCGCTGGCGAGTGCCTTGCGCGCACGGGGTTACGAGCAACTCACCGACGAACATGTTCCGGACGACCTGCCGGTGCTGCGTGAACGACTCGGTGCTCAGCTGGAGAAACAGGACGTGTTGATCCTGAGTGGCGGCGTCTCGATGGGACGCTTCGACTACGTGCCGCAAGTGCTGAGCGAGCTGGGTGTTCGCATGATCTTCCACGGCGTCGCACAGCGCCCGGGTAAACCGCTCTGGTTCGGTGTATCCGATGCCGGCAAGGCCGTGTTCGCATTGCCGGGCAATCCGGTCTCGACGGCGGCCTGCTTGGCCCGGTACGTCTACGCAGGTCTCGATGCCGCGCTCGGCACCTCCACGCCGCCGCCCAGTCTCGTGGTTTTGCAAGCCGACTACGAGGTGAAGACCGCGCTCACCGTGTTCCTGCCGGTCGAACTCGAGCGGGATGCGGAAGCACGACAATGGGCGCGGCCCCGGCCGACACAGGGTTCGGGCGACTTCATCTCGCTGCTGGGCACGCACGGGTTCATCCAGACTCCACCCGGCCCGCAGCGCCTGAAACGCGGTACGCTTCTCCCCTTCTACGCCTGGTAGTCGGATCCAAGCCGTGACCGAACGTTCCGCCATCAAAGCTCTGTCCCTGACGCCGCGCCCGCACGATCGGCTCGGCCGCCCGCTGCACGACTTGCGCATCTCGGTCATGGACCGCTGCAACTTCCGCTGCCCGTATTGCATGCCGAAGGAGACGTTCCACGAGAACTACCGCTTTCTGAAGAGTCAGGAGCGGCTGTCCTTCGAGGAGATCTCCCGCCTCACGCGGTTGTTCGTGCAACTCGGTGTGCGCAAGGTACGCCTGACCGGCGGCGAGCCACTGCTGCGGCAGAATCTCGCCGAGCTCGTCGGCGATCTGGGCGACATCCGCGGCTTGCAGGACGTAGCGCTGACCACCAACGGCGTGCTGCTTGGCCAGCATGCGGCGGAGTTGAAAGCGAACGGTCTCAAGCGCATCACGGTGAGCCTCGATTCGTTGGACGAGGAAGTCTTCAAGCTCATGAACGGCGGCTTCGGCGGTGTCGAGCGGGTCCTCGACGGCATTCGCGTCGCCCTCGAAGCGGGACTCGCGCCGATCAAGATCAATGCGGTGATCGAACGCGGCTTGAACGATCACACGGCGCTCGATCTCGTCGAACACTTTCGCGGCACCGACGTCATCGTGCGCTTCATCGAATACATGGACGTGGGCAATCGCAATCATTGGACGCCCGATCGCGTCGTACCCTCGAGTGAGTTGCTCGCACGCATTCAGGCGCGATGGCCTGCGCGACCTACCGCAGAGAACTATCGTGGCGAAGTGGCAGAGCGCTATGTCTTCGAGGATGGCAGCGGCGAAATCGGCTTCATTTCGTCGGTTTCGAATCCCTTCTGCGGCGCCTGTTCGCGCGCCCGCCTGTCTTCCGAAGGGGTGTTCTATACCTGCCTCTTCGCTTCGCGAGGCGTGGATCTGCGCGCACCGTTGCGCTCGGGCGCAACCGATCCGGAGCTGCTCGAGCTGATCAGCACGACCTGGCAACAGCGCGACGACCGTTACAGCGAGTTGCGCTCCACGTTGCGGGCGAACGAGCAGCCGCTGCGCAAGATCGAGATGTATTACATAGGGGGATGACCAATGAGACCACTGGTTACGGGCGACGGGCTACGGCCAGAATGTCGAGCCGATCCTCATGTCCCTCTTGCCGGTCGCCGTTGACCGTGAGCCGTTGACCGTATGAGCTTCACGCACATCGACGCCGCCAACCAGCCCACGATGGTGGATGTGGGCGCCAAAGCGGTTACGCATCGCACGGCCGTCGCGGAAACGCGCGTGCAGTTTCCTGCGAGCGTGGCGGGCGCACTGCGCGACCAGGGATTCAGCACGGCCAAAGGTCCGGTGTTTCAGACGGCGATCATCGCGGGCGTCATGGCTGCAAAGCGCACGCACGAGCTGATTCCATTCTGTCACCCCCTCGGCATCGAGAACTGCAAGGTGCGCATCGAGATGGAAGGTGACGAGGCAGTCATCCGCTGCACCGTCTCGGTCCACCACAAGACCGGTGTCGAGATGGAAGCGCTCACGGGCGCGAGCGTCGCAGCGTTGACGATCTACGACATGTGCAAGGCGTTGTCGCACGAGATCGTGATCGCACGCACACGCCTGATCGAGAAGACGGGCGGCAAGCGCGACATCGGAGCTTGAGCACGATGCCCGTCGCACCTCTATTCGGTCTCGTGCTCGCGGGCGGCGCCAGCAAGCGCATGCAACGCGACAAAGCGGCGCTGGAATATCACGGCAAGCCGCAGCTGCAGTGGACCTACGATCAGGTCAGTGAGTTTTGTGCGGCCACGTTCATTTCCGTGCGACCGGACCAGCGCGGCGACGCGCTGCGTGCCACCCTGCCGCAGATCGTCGACCGCAAACCGGGCTTGGGTCCGCTCGCCGGCATCGAGGCGGCGTTGAACGAGCATCCGAAAGCCGCGTGGCTCGTGGTGGCGTGCGATCTGCCGCAACTCACGCCGGCGATTCTCGAGCGCCTCGTCGAGCATCGCGATCCAACCCGCATCGCCACGGCGTATCGCAGCGACTTCGATGGCATGCCCGAGCCGCTGTGCGCGATCTGGGAACCCGCCAGCCGCACGGCCGTCGCCGAGTGGTTCGCGAAGAACAAGGAATGTCCGCGCAAGCTCCTCATCCATTCGAACGTGGCGCTGGTCGATCTGCCCGTGGCAGCGGCGCTCGACAACGTGAACACACCGGCCGAATTCGACGCCGTGAAAGCCGGTTTGCGCAGCTCCGGTCCAGCACCGATGTCCACAGCCGATCGAGGCAACGCCAAATCGGTTCACGTGCAGTACTTCGCCGTATTCCGCGAACAAGCGGGCCGCAGCGACGAGGCCATCGAAACGCGCGCTCGCACCCCCGCGGAGCTGTACGCCGAGCTGAGCCGGCGCCATCCCTTCAAGCTGGCCCAGCAGCAAGTGAAAGTGGCCGTGAACGACGAGTTCTCGAGCTGGGACGCGCAACTGCGTGCCGGCGATCGCGTCGTCTTCATTCCTCCAGTGGCCGGCGGCTGATGAACGCCTTCGATTTCACCCAGTCGCGAATCGATCCCGAGGCGCTTCGCGGCGCGCTCGAAGATCCGGCTGCGGGCGGCTATTCCTCGTTCGAAGGCTGGGTGCGCAACCACAACGAAGGTCATGCCGTCACGCAACTGGAGTACGAAGCGTTCGAGCTGCTCGCGCGCAAGGAAGGCGAGCGCATCGTGAACGAAGCCATTCGCCGCTTCGGTGTATTGCGGGCTGCCTGCGTGCACCGGATCGGCGCGCTCGGCATCGGCGAGCTTGCGGTGTGGGTGGGTGTGAGCGCGCGTCATCGTGCCGAAGCATTCGCAGCGTGCCGCTACATCATCGATGAAGTGAAGCACCGCGTGCCGATCTGGAAGAAGGAACACTACGTCAATGGTGATTCCGGATGGGTGAACTGTGAGCGGTGTGCGGCACATGGGGAGGAAGATGCACACGCTGGTCACCATGGCCACGATCACGAGCCCGAGCGTCCCCTCCTCCGCGCAGCGGCATCACCCGACTACTCCCGCCAGATCGCCCTCGCAGAAGTCGGCACCGAAGGCCAGGCCAGGCTCCGCGCCGCACGCGTGCTCGTGATTGGCGCCGGCGGGCTCGGCGTGCCTGTACTGAGTTATCTCGCCGGAGCCGGCGTCGGGACACTGGGCATCGTCGATGACGATGTCGTGCATCCCAGCAACCTGCATCGCCAGACACTGTACGAGCTCGAGGATGCAGGTGAGCCCAAAGCCGCCCTCGCCGCGCAGCGATTGCAGGCGCTGAATTCCGAGGTCTCGATCCAGGTGCATCGAGAGCGCTTCACGAACGACAATGCCGAACGCCTGCTGCAGGCATACGATCTCGTCATCGACTGCAGCGACAACTTTGCGACGAAGTTCGCGCTCAACGATGCCGCAGTACGCGCACGTAAGCCGGCCGTGTTCGCGAGCGTGTATCAGTACGAAGGACAGTTGCAGGTTTATGCGCCTGACAGCGGGAGCGCATGCCTGCGCTGCCTCTGGCCCGAGGCCACGCGCGATGGCCTCGTCGGCAATTGCGCCGAAGCCGGCGTCCTGGGCCCTGTGCCGGGCGTGTTCGGCAGCTTGCAGGCGCTGGAAGCGATGAAGCTGATCCTCGGCTTGCCGAGCCCGCTGCGGTCGTCGTTGCTGCTGATGGATCTGCAGACGTTGACGACCCGCACGGTCGCAACTCGTCGCTGCGCCGAATGCAATGCCGATCGTTGCGTGCGTTTGCCGTCAGCCGAACCGGGCACCGACGAGTTGGAAATCGGCGAGCTTGCCCGCGCGCGAACGCTGGGCTGCGAGCTCATCGACGTGCGCGATGCGGACGAAGTCCGCGCCCATCCGTTGCCGTTCCCGGCGCGCAATGTGCCCACCGCCGATCTGCTCGCGAGCGCTGCGTCGCTGCAACCCGATGGGCGCTACGTGCTCATTTGCGCGCGCGGGATTCGCAGCCGGGCACTCGCAAGTCAGCTGCGCGCGCAAGGTCACGCGCATGTCTATTCGCTGCAGGGTGGCCTTGCGGGGTTGTTGCAGACGACTACTGCAGCTTGAACGTCAGCCGCAATCGGTAACGCGAATTCTTGCAGCTGCTGCTCATCACCATGTCGCCCACCGCTTTCACGGCGGCCGCATCGATCCTGGGAAACAGGCTGCTCGCAGCCACTTTCACGTCAGCGGGATGATCCGCCTTGCCCTTCAACGTGAACTCGACCACTACCGGGCCTTCTTCATTCTCGCTACGCGATTCTTCCGGGTAATAGTCCGAGATCGACACGGGCTGCACGACTTCATACTTGCACGTTGCTGGCGTATCGAGCGGTGGCAGCGCCGCGCGCGGTGTGCAGTTCGCATCGAACGTGCTCGCGTTCACCGAGCGCTCGGCGGCGCTGACGACGATGCCACGCGATGATTTTTCAGGTACGAGCGCTCGATACTCGGTCGTCGGCCGGCCCGCGATATCGGCACCTGCGTAGCTGATGCTGCCGGTGCATTCCAGTGCCTGGTCAGCTCCGTTCAACACGTAGAGCATGCGCACGAGACAGGCTTGCGCATTGTTCTCGCCGCACGCGCGCGGCGAATCGTCGCGATAGAGCGAGAAACTCCAGACACCGCCGGGCAACTCGGTGCTGCGCCCATCCGCCTCTTTGATCCAGGAACTGCCACCCGATTGTGGCGGAGCGCCGGATGTCGGCGACTTGCCCTTGAAGGCGTCGCAAGCGGCAGGCTTGTTCTCCGTGCCGCCGCCGCTCGTCTTGAACGCCTCGATCTGCGCCTGCAGACATGCAGCCAGAGCGCTCAACTCATCCGCCGCTTCGTTGTGAGCGGCCGCCTGCGCTGCGGCCAGCTGTTGCCGCGTGGCTTCATCTTTGCCGACCGATTTCTGACTCACCTCGCCCGCAAGGCAACTCTGGTACGCGCCGACTTGCCGATCGAACTCCCGCAGCTTTTGATGCGCGTCCAGCAAACCCTGCTCGGTTGCGGAACTGCCGTCGGGAATCGTGACGGCGGGGCGGGGTCGAGTGCAGTCGGCGGAGGCAGCGAGCGAATACGTCGCGGCGGATGCCGCAACCAACAATCCAAAGATGAGCCGCATGAGAGGTTCCGTATTCAGTCCAGCAGGCATTGTCGGCGATGCCCCCATCGCAGCGCTACTGTCCAATGCCCTGTACGCGCGGTAGTGTTCATGACGTCGGACCTCGTTGCGTGGAGACAGACGATGACTCAATGGTGTGCGCTCGAACTCAATGTCCAGGACAAGGTAGCCGAGATCCGGCTGTCCCGGCCCGACCTCTTGAATCGGTTCGACATGATCCTGCATCGCGAGATGACCGATGTGCTCGGCCAGCTGGCTGACGACACCGCCGTGCTCGCGGTGGTGCTGAGCTCCACAGGCCGCTACTTCTCCGCGGGCGGCGATACCGAAGTGATGGTGGAAGCCGCGGACAACATCGCGCATCGGCTCACGATGCTGGATGAAGGCCGGCGGCTGTTTCGTGCAGTGGCTGACTTTCCGAAGCCGTTGATCGTGGCCTTGCACGGCAACAGCTACGGCCTGGGCACATCGTTGATCCTGGCCGCCGATGCCATCGTGTCGACACCGACCGTCGAATTGTCGGATCCGCACGTGCGCATGGCGCTCGTAGCGGGGGATGGCGGCGTGGTCTCCTGGCCCTGCGCCATGGGCATGGTGCGCGCGAAGCGGCACTTGCTCACGGGCGATCCGCTGACGGCTGCGGAAGCGCATCGGCTGGGCGTCGTCACGGATCTCGTCGATACGACGGCCGAAGTGCTGCCGACCGCGCAGGCGCTCGCGCAGCGGATCGCACAGTTGCCGCCATTGGCGGTACAGCTCACCAAGCGCGCGCTGAACAAAGTGCTGATGACGCGCGCGGAAGAAGTGCTGGAGCTCTCCTTCTACCTGGAGGGTGTGACGATGGGCTCCGAAGACTTGCGCGAAGCCGTCGCGGCGTTCAAGGAGAAGCGGCCGGGAAGCTGGAAGGGTCGCTGACACTGTTTCGCACCGCCGCGCAAGACGCGCTGCATTGCGCAAGGTGTACGACTTCTTAGGAATGCCGCTGTCGGCCGCAGCGGAAACACGCACGCGCGATCGGTAACAAAGAAACGGCATGGAGCCACATGGCAAGGCCGTGTATTCCGCCGCGGAGTACGGCACAACCGCAGCGGACATCCGCGCCGCCTTCACTGCCTGCATCGAACGCGTCTCACGGTTTCCATAGGCACATCCACGCCGCATGGAACGTTGGCCACGGCAGGCCGTTGTGTCGTTTGTCCCACGGACACAAGTCAAAACATTCTCAAGGACGTGTGAAGGAGAGATCGATGAATCACTTGCGGCTGCTGGCGAAAGCAGGATGCGCGCTGCTGCTCGGCTGTGCGATGTCATTTTCACTCGCTCACGCACAGGTCGCGCAGCTTCAGCCGCTGCAACAGCTGGAGCCCGACGATGCGGAAGTATTCCCCACACCGGATGAGCTCGTACCCGTCGGCTTCGGCACCGACGTTGCGATCGAGGGCAACCGCGCGCTGATCAGCCTGCCTGCAGCCGATCGCAGTGCCGGACGTATTGCGATATTTCATCGGGAGACTTCGGGCGAGTGGCTGCGTACGGGACGCCTGCAGTTCCCCGGCGTACCGAATGGCGTGCACCAGGTGGAGTTGCAAGCCGGGATTGCGGTCGTCGCATCGCAAGACGCGCTCTATGTCTTTCGCCCCACGACGAGCAGCGGCACACCACCCGTGCGCAAGCTCAAGGTCGATGCACACGACTTCATCAACGATCTGGAGTACGACGGCCAGACCGCCGTCGTCGGCACGAGCGGAGCCGTGTATGTCTTCACGATCAACCCTCAGACGGCAGTGCGGCAGCAGAAGATCGCTTCCCCATCCGGTCTCGCCTCCGATGCATTCGGCAGCGCGGTCGCTGTCTTCGGCGACACGCTCATCGTCGGCGCCCCTGGCTACAACGATGGCCAGGGCGCCGTATACATCTACCGTTTGCGGGGTGCGAAATGGGTGCGAACGCAAGCGGTGCTGGCGCCCGACGGTGCGGCTCTCGATGGCTTCGGCGCCGCCCTCACCGTGCGCCATGGATTGATGGTGATCGGGGCACCGGGCGCCGATCCCGCTTACGAGGGCGAGTTCGGCGAACTGATTCGCATGGGTGCCGCCTTCGTGTTCGCGCAGCGCGCGGATCGCTGGATACAGACTCAGAAACTGACGCCGCTGGATGACGGCATGCCGGCCTATCTCAATTTCGGCAGCCACATCGAGATCAACGGTGGACGCGTCGTCATCGGTTCGCCCGGCATCCGCGGCCTCAGCTTCGACGCGGGGTCGCTGTTCGTCTATGCACGACAGGGCAGCAAGCTGAGCGCGCTCGCGCAGGCCATCGAGAGCAACGAGCTGGGCCGCGCCTTCGCCGTGTGGGGCGCAACCGTGATCGCGGGCATCGTCGAGCCCACATTCTTCACAGGCAGGGCATTGGTGTTCGACTTGAACACGGCACAGTGAGCGTTCGCGGCATCACGCCCGGCGATGCGCGCGGCGTGATGCAACCGATTCACTCGACTGACCGTCGAGTGCTCGAGGGCACCCAGCGTTCCTCTGAGCGCATACAGACTCATGGACCTGATCGATCCGTCAACGCACGGAGACCGTGCCAAGGATCAGGAAGCCAAGGCCCTCGAATGGTCCAGGGACTATCTCGCAGTGCTCGCGGAACACTTGCCCGTCGCGCTCATCGGCCTGAGCATGACGGGCGTGATCGAGTTCTGGAATGCCGCGGCGGAGAGACTCCTGGGACATACCGCGGCGGAAGTCGTCGGCAAGGAGAGCCTCGTGTTGTCCCCGCCGGAGTTTCTCGATCAGCATAAAGCGCTCTCGGCGTCCGCCCTCCTCGGCGAGAACACCCGCTTCGAAACTCAGCTCCTGGATCGCAACGGCATGCGTCTGTGGGTGCTGGCAACGTCGGCCCCGGTGAAGGCACATGACGGCACCCTCATCGGCGTCTCCGTCAGCGTTCTCGATATCGGCAGCAACAAGGCGACCGAGCGGCAATTGCGGGCGGCCGAGCGGCGTCATTTGTTCCTCGTGCGGCTGAGCGATTTCCTGCGTCGATCCTCCGAGGCCGCCGAGATCAAGCAGGTTGCCTCCACGATGCTGGGGCGGGAGCTGCGCGCATCGCGTGTGTATTACGCCGAATGCGAGGATGAGAGCCATCTGATGGTCGACTACGACTATCACGATGGCGTGCCCAGCTTGTCCGGCAGGTTCCGTCTCGACGACTACAGCCAGGTCATCGCCACTGCGTTCAGGCAGGGGCACACCGTGGTCGTGGACGATTTGTTGAACGATCCGTTCATCGAACCGGAAGCTCAGAGCGTTTACGGCGCACTCGGGGTCGGCAGCTGCGTTGGCGTGCCGTTGGTTCGTGGCGGCAAGCTCGTGATGCTGATGGCCGTGCTGCAACAGGAGCCGCGGAAGTGGACGAATGCGGAGATCTCGCTCATCGAGGACTCGGCGGAGCGCACCTGGGAAGCGTTGGAACGCGGACGCACCGAAAGCCTCCTGCGCGCGAGCGAGGCGCGCTTGCAGCAGGCGATGCGCATCGAAACGGTCGGCGTCATGAGCTTCAGTCCGGCAGGGCCCATCTTCAGTGCCAACGAAGCCTTCTTGCGCATGAGCGGCTTCGACATGCAGGACGTACGTGGCGGCACCCTCACGTGGCAGGAACTCACGCCCCAGGAATTCTGGGATGCGTCGCTGAACGCGATGCACGAGTTGACGACGCTGGGTCACACCACGCCGTATGAGAAGCAGTACATTCGCAAAGACGGCAGCCGGTGGTGGGGATTGTTCGCGGCCACGCAGCTGCCCGACGGCACGGGCGTCGAGTTCATCATCGATGTGACCGCACGCCGTGAGCTGGAGAAGTCACTGCGCGAGGCCGATCGTCGCAAAGACGAATTCCTTGCGACCCTCGGTCATGAACTGCGCAATCCGCTGGCGCCCATTCGCAACGGCCTCGAGATCGCGCGCGTCGCCGCGAAACGCGATGAGGTGCTGCTGCGAACGATCGCGATGATGGACCGTCAGCTGACGCATCTGGTGCGGCTGGTCGATGACCTGCTCGACCTCGGCCGCATCAGCGCAGGCAAGATCGTGCTGCGCACCGCGCCCGTCGATCTGCGCCAGCTGGTGCTCAGCAGCGCGGACTCCGCCCGCAGCATCATCGATGCACATCACCACGAGCTCAGCATCGACGTTCCCGCCGAGGACCTGATCGTCGAAGGCGACTTCGATCGCCTCTCGCAGATCATCTTCAACCTGCTCTCGAACGCGACCAAGTACACGCCGGATGGGGGCCGCATCCAGTTGAGCCTGCGCCGCGAGGACACCCATGCCGTGATCGAAGTGATGGATAGCGGCATCGGCATTCCACAAGCCGATCTGACGCGGGTGTTCGAGCTGTTCTCGCAGGTGCGCAAACATCAGGGTCGCGCCGAGGGCGGACTGGGAATCGGGCTGTCGCTCGTGAAGAGCCTGGTCGCCATGCATGGCGGTACGGTCGAGGCGAGCAGCTCAGGACTCGAGGAAGGCAGCACGTTCACCGTGCGATTGCCCTTGCAAGGAAACGCACGTGGCGAGCAGACCGCGACGGGGCCACCCAGCCTGGCAGAGTATTCCACCGTCGCGCGCCGCATCGTCGTGGCCGACGACAATCAAGATGCGGCACTGTCGCTCGCAGCGCTGCTCGAGTTGCAAGGACATGAGGTGGTGACGGCCTTCGACGGTGTGGAGGCGATCGAGCTGGTCGAGAAGACGAATGCTCAGATTGTCATCCTCGATCTCGGCATGCCCAACATGAATGGCCTGGAGGCCGCGCAGGCAATCCGCGCGCTGCCGAACGGCGCGCAGATCAAGCTGGTCGCGCTCACCGGCTGGGGCCAGGAATCGGATCGCCAGCGTACGCAAGCCGCGGGGTTCGATCGCCACCTCGTAAAGCCCGTCAGCTATGTCACGCTCGCGGAATTGCTGGCCACGCTCGATCGTTGATGAGCACGTTTTCAGAAACTCCCGTTCGGAGCGCCTCGATCTCACCTCTTCGCCAATTCCTAAACAGGTCCTGAGCGCTGCATCCAACGGCCCGCGATGCGATCCAGTGAATACAGCACGGCAACAGACAAGCCGAGCAACGGCAACACCACGCACACCGCAGCACCACTCGCTACGATCGCGCGCGGCAAGCTCAGCTCGCGTTTTGGCGGCGCGGCCAGGCCTCCGTCGGGTCTGCGCTTGTACCAGCCAATGAAGCCGGTGACGGCCAGCCATACGAGTGCAGCGGCGACCACCGTATTGAAGATCTGATTCGCGCGACCGAAGAACTTCCCCTCGTGCAGATCCACGCCGGTCGCGATGATCTTCGGGACGACGGGATAGTCGCTCCACAACGCCCGTGCCAACACGGTGCCGGTCTGTCGATCGAGCTGCACGTACACCTCGCTCGCCGCGGTGGTCCGACGACTGCGCACGTTGATCGGCCCGTCGCTTGCGAGCGGCCAGATCTCCAATAGATCGCGCGCACCTTGCGCTCGTGCGCGGGCGATGAGCGCTTCGATACTCAACGCTGCGTGTTGCATCGAGTCGTGGGCCGATGACTCCGCGTGATGCGCACGCTTGCCACCGAAGAACACCGCCGTCGGCGCGACCTGCCCCGTCATCTGCTGGATCGGCCGCAGAATGCGCTCGCCCCAGAACGACGTCCAGGGTAAAGCCGTCAGCAGAAATCCCAGCACGATGAGTGCGAAGTACACACCGACGATGCTGTGCAGATCGCGCCAGAACACGCGCGATCCGCCGCGCAAGCGCGGATACAGCACACCTGAAAATCGATTCGCAGTCACGGGCCACCAGAGATACAGCCCCGTGAGAATCATCACGATGCCCCATGACGCGCCGAGCTCGAGCAGGTAGCTGCCCCACGGATTGATCGGCCAGCCGCCATGCAAGCTGCGAGTGAACCCCGGCAGCCAGCGTGTCGGCTCGACGGAACCGAGATACGCACCGGTGTAGGGATTCACGAACGCAGGATGTGCAAGTCCGTTCGCCGCAGAGAACGAGAACAGCGTCGCGCGCTGGGGCTGATCGCTCACTTGCATGAACGCGAGACGCTCTCCGCGATGATGCGTCAGCGCGGTCGCGTACTGCTGCTCGTAACTCACGCGCGTCGGTTGCGGCGTGACAAAGCGGAGATCGTGAAAGCTCCAGTCTGCAATCTCCTCATGCCACAGATACAACGTGCCCGTGACCGCCTGCCACAGCACGAAGGGAACGACGAGCAGCGCCGCGAAGAAGTGCCAGCGCCAGATACGCCCATAGAGAGCGCCAGTGCGGTTGACGCTCATGCTCACTCCACGCGCCACTCGATGCCTGCATACACCGCGCGCCCATCGCCCGGCAGGAACTGAGCCGCATCCTGTCCACGCGCATCGGCGATGACGCCGGTGGTCGCGGCATAGTTGCGATCGGTGAGATTGCGGCCTTCGACGAACCAGGAGAGTCCCTTGCTCACCGTGCGTGCCAGTTTCACGCCGACCAGCGCATACGAATCCGCGTGCCACGAATTCGCCATGTCGATGGCATAGCGTCGCGGTGACCATTCGCCGGTGAGTGTCGCCGCGTACGTCGGCAGAAAGCTCCAGCTCAGCTCGCCACGGTAGAAGTGCTCTGGAATACCCGGCAGACGATTGTCGCCGTACGTTGCGTTGTCATCGAAGCGGAAGTCGTTCCACAAGTACGACGAACGCCACGACACTTCAGGCGCGAGCTGCAACGCCAGGCCGAGCTCGATGCCACGGTGTACGGTGCGCGGTGCATTCACGGTTCCGAGCGGCTGTCCTCCCGGCGCATTCAAGCTCAAGAGCTCGTCGCGTACTTCCGAGGCATACAGGGCGATATCCCAGCTCGCGAAGCCCGACACGCCGCGACTGCCGAGCTCCACCGTGCGCGCAGTCTGCGCCTTCAAGGTCTCGACGTTCGGACCGCCGGACAGCTCGCCGAAACTCGGGGCTTCGAAGCTGTCGCTGACGTTGCCGAACACATTCCAGTGCTCGCCCGGCTTGAAGACGAAGCCGAGCTTCGGCAACAGATCGTCGTAGGACGCGCTCACGCCTTGATCGCCGTTACCGAGAAACCGATCGCGATAGCGGCGCTCGGCATCGGTCCACTGCACACCGGCAACGACGCTCCAGCGAGGATTGAGCGCGAGCTCGTCTTCCGCGAACACAACACGATTGCGCGAAGTCTGCTTGCTGGCCGCAGTACGCGCACCGGGCCGACCGCCGACATTCGCCCAACGATCATCGTCGACGGCGTTCCACGATGGCGCGAAGCCAATGACGAAGCGATTGTCGAAGCCGCCCAACGAATGCCGATCGAGGTAGCGCACGCCGGCGTTGTAATCGTTCGACCGCTGTTGCAGGACCTGGAAGATCGGATGCCAGAGATCCTTGTAGCTGTAGCCGAGCGTCAGCTCGACCGTCGCATCATCCAGATCGAGCACGGTGCGATTGCCGAGGCGATAGAGCTCGAAGTCGCGCCGTTGTCGACCGCTCAGATTGCCGGCATTGGCCTGCTCGGGGTCCGCCTGCAACTGCGCCTTGGTCAGGGAGCCGGGCAGCTGCGAATCGCTGTTCACGGCGGAGAAATACAGGCGCGTCTCCAGGCGCTCGCTGAGCTTGAAGCCGATATTGCCGAACGCGCGTTGATTTTTCTGCTCGGACCAGTCGCGGTAACCGTCCTGCGCATACGCCGAGAGCGACAGGAAGTAGTCGCTCGCGCCTGCCTGTCCGCCGAGCCGTGCCACGCCTCGCAGATAGCCGAAGCTGCCCGTCTCCAGTCGGGGTCTGAAACCGGCGCCATCGAATCCCGACGGTGAAATGAAATTCACCGACCCGCCCAGCGTGGTACCGCCGTACTGCAAGGCGTTCGCGCCGCGCATCACTTCGGTGTACGCGAGACTCAGCGGCTCGACGGCTTGGAAGTCGCCGCTGCCGTCCGCCAATGTGATCGGCACACCGTCTTGCAGGAGATAGATGCCGCGCATGTGGAACGTGCGCTGCAATCCGGAGCCACGGATCGACAGGCGCGCTTCCTCCGCACCGAAGCGCGGTTGCACGAACACGCCGGGCGCGAGCGCAAATACGTCCACGAGATTGGCGGCGCGCCCATCCGCGTACTCATCGCTTCCCACGACGTTGGTCCCCCCCGGCACACGCGCCGCCTCCAACCTGGCGACGGCTTCACCCGGCGCCGTCGGCGTCAGACGCTGTCCATACACGATCACTTGTTCCGATGCCGGCAGTCGGTCCGCGGGCATGTCGACGGCCGTGGCGATCTGTGCCTGGCACAGCAGCAGCACGGCGCAGCAGGGCGGCGCGCAGCGCGCGAGCCGATCGGCAGCATTCATAGGCTTTCTCCCAGTGAAGAGGACGACGGCCTGCGCGAGGCAAGCCGCCGCAACAATCCATCGCAGAGGATCAGGAGAAAGCGGGCGGACCGCGGGGTTGCGGTCGATAGGCGTGACGCGGAGCGGGATCCGATGCAACGAGGGGAAGCGAATAGTCAGTGCCACCGAACCACACTATCGGGGCCGGTAGCGACTGCAGCAGCGCCGCAGTGGCCGAGGCCGCACCGAAAGGACATTGGTCGGCGCGCTGATGGTGCGACTGGTGCGCGTCGTGACCCTGTTGCTGTTCCTGATGATGGTGGTGATGCTCGGCATGGGCATCACCCGGAATCACCAGCGCCTGGGCGGGCAGGCCCGTAGGACAGAGCTTGAGGGTGAACGGCTCCGACCCCGGCATGAAGCCCTGCGGCAGCAGTGCCCGCAACGCAAAGGCAATCGCCACCCAATAGGCGATCAGCTTGTGCGGGTAGCGGACACGACGGACGGACATCGAGCGACCTGGGGGATCGACGGGGCGCATAGTCTAGTATGAAAGAAGCGGTTGGCGGTTGGCGGTTGGCGGTTGGCGGTTGGTCAGAGCGCTACCGCGCTTTCATCCCTTCGGGGTCGTGCGCGCACGACCCTGAAGCATGAAACACACTCTATCGAGCGCCACCCAGGCACAGGGATGTGCCCGCCGCCGCAGGCGGCGAGCGAAGGGGAAAAACCACGTTTTTTCCCCTGAGTCACAGCGCGAGTGACAGGATGTCCGAGTCGCTGTTTCATATCAGGGTGTTGGAAAACAGCCTGCGGCAACACACAAGCAGCGATAGTCGCTACTCGTGTGGGGAAGTCCCACGGTTGTCGAAGTCACGTGGCTCTCGCAGGATCGGCACCCGCATGCGAGTGCGCAGCGGAACCTGATCGAGCAGCACGACGTTTCCGTTCGAACAGCGCGGCTACAGGCGCCATTCGACACACCGTCCTTCTCGCGACGCCTGGGAACATCATGATCCACGTACACCTGCGTTGCGGGAGATCGGTTTGAACACGGATGTCCTGCCGCAATTGGTTCCATCCCAGCTCGACGCCGAGCAGCACCGCACCCCGTCCGTCGCGCCGCTGGTCCGATCGACGTACGCCGTCGTGCTTGCGGGTGGCCGCGGCACGCGCTTGCGTCAACTGACCGACTGGCGTGCCAAGCCCGCCGTGCCGTTTGGCGGCAAGCATCGGATCATCGACTTCTCCTTGAGCAACTGCGTCAACTCCGGCGTACGCCGCATCGGCGTGGTCACGCAGTACAAGGCACATAGCCTCATCCAGCACGTGCGCCGCGGCTGGAGCTTTCTCGATCCCGATCTGCAGGAGTTCATCGACCTGCTGCCCGCCCAGCAGCGCGTGCAGGACAACTGGTACCAGGGCACCGCCGATGCCGTGTTCCAGAACCTCGACATCATCCATCTGTCATCCCCGACGTACATCCTCGTGCTGGCCGGCGACCACGTATACAAGATGGATTACGGCGTGGTGCTGGCCGACCACGCCGCCTCGCGCGCGGACGTCACCCTCGCCTGCATCGATGTGCCGCGCCAGGAAGCGAGCAGCTTCGGAGTCATCGCTGTCGACGAGCACGACAACGTCATCGCCTTCGACGAGAAGCCCGCCGACCCGCCCGCGATCCCGGGGCAGCCCGATCGCGCCCTCGTCAGCATGGGCATCTACGTGTTCAACGCGAGCTTCCTGTACCGCCGTCTGGCCGAGGATGCAACGCGCCGCGAGTCGGAACATGACTTCGGCCGCAACATCCTGCCGCAACTCATCGGTCACGCCGATATGCACGCGCATCGATTCGCCGCGAGCAGCGTCAACACGGTGAACGGCGTGCCCTATTGGCGCGACGTCGGCACGCTCGATGCGTACTGGGAAGCGAACATCGACCTCACGCGCGTCACGCCCGAGCTCAACCTGTACGACCGGCGCTGGCCGATCCGCACATTCCAGGAGCAACTGCCGCCTGCGAAGTTCGTGTTCGACGACGACGTGGCGCGCGGCCACGCGATGGACTCGATCGTCTCCGGTGGCTGCATCGTCAGCGGCGCGACGGTGCGCCGTTCATTGTTATCGACCAATACCGTCGTGGAGCGTCACAGCTTGATCGAAGACTCGGTCATCCTGCCGAACGTCGAGATCGGCCACCACGTGACGCTGCGACGCTGCATCATCGACAAGTTCTGCCGCATCCCGGACCACTTCGAAGCCGGGGTGAATCTGGAAGAAGATCGCAAGCGCTTCGAGGTGACGGAGCGCGGAACGGTGTTGGTCACGCCGGAGATGCTGGGGCAGTTCATACATCAGTTTTGATACAGCCAAGCTGATGGTTGAGCGATGGAAGCTCGCGTGTGCGTCCCTTCCCTTGCGAAGCGGGGGAAGGACAGGATGGGGGTGCTTGCATCAGCTTCGGTGGCGCGTCTGCCCCCACCCTGTCCCTCCCCCGCTTCGCTGCGCTACGCAAGGGAGGGGACGCTTAACGCAGCACCGTCAGCAACAACGCGCCCAGCACCAACCGATACCACGCGAACACCGTGAAGCGGTGTGTCTGCACGTACCGCAACAACCACTTCACCGCCATGAACGCGACGACGGCCGACATCACGAAGCCGACCGCGAGCTCCGTCCAGTTCTCATGAGCCAGGCTGCCATCGTGAGCGAGTTTCAATGTTTCGTATCCCGTCGCCGCGAACATCGTCGGGATGCCCACGAGGAATGCGAACTCCGCAGCTGCAGGACGCGAGGTCATGCCGGCCAGCATCGCGGCGAAGATCGTTGCCGCCGAGCGGGACGTGCCGGGAAACACAGCGGCGAGGATCTGGGCGAGACCCACGGCAATCGCAACACGCCACGTTGCGCGCTCGCTGTCGGGCAGCCGCGCCGCATAGGCCTCGATGATGAAGATCGCGAAACCGCCGATGATCAATGCCCACGCGATGGGTGCGACGGTTTCGGGTAACTCCAGTCCCATTTGTTTGGCAATGAAGCCGCCGACGACGGTGATGCCGAACGCAACCCCGAGCTTGAGTGCGTAGTCGCGGTTCTCGGGCCGCGTGAAGTGGATCGCCAGTTCCAGCAGGCGCCGCCAATAAATGACGACCACTGCCAGGATGGCGCCGGCCTGGATGGCCACATTGAACAGATCGGAGCGATGGCCGAGCCAGTGTTCTGCAATGAGCAGATGGCCGGTGCTGGAGATGGGGAGAAATTCGGTGATGCCCTCGATGATGCCGAGCAGGATGACCTGTAAGTAACTTTCCACTCGTGAATGTCTCGTACGGCCGGAAGCAGCGCGCGATGATATAGGAATCGAGCGCTCGAGCTCGTTGCAGCGACTACGACAATGGGTAGTGATCCGCTATTGCTCTCGGCCGAACCGCTGAGCCTGAGCCAGCTTCGACTCGCGTTCGAGCAACCGCTCCAGCTCACCATCGACGCGCGCGCGTGGGCGGCGGTTCACGCAAGCCACGCAGCGGTCCAGCACCTTGCGGCCCGGAATGAGCCCGCCTATGGCATCAACACCGGTTTCGGCCTGCTGGCCAACACGCGCATCCCGGTCGCGGAACGCAATCACCTGCAGCGGAACATCGTGCTGTCTCATAGCGCGGGGGTGGGGCCGCTGCTCGATGACGCGATCGTCCGGCTCACGCTGCTGCTCAAGATCCAGAGCTTTCTGCGCGGCTATTCCGGCGTGAGCGAGCCGCTGATCCGGCTGCTCGCGCGCCTGCTCGACGCTGGCATGTACCCGTGCGTTCCTGCGCAGGGCTCGGTTGGCGCGTCGGGCGATCTGGCGCCGCTGGCTCACTTGTCGCTGCCGCTCATCGGATTGGGCAGCGTACGCCACCGGGATCGCGTGCTGTCCGGAGCAGAGGCACTGGCACAACTGGGTACCGCGCCGCTCGAGCTCGGCCCCAAGGAGGGGCTCGCGTTGCTCAACGGCACGCAGGTTTCCACCGCACTGGCACTCGCCGCGCTGTTCGAAGTGGAGCAACTGATTGCAGCGAGCGCAGTCATCGGCGCGTTATCCGTCGATGCGATGAAGGGCAGCGATGCGCCGTTCGACGAACGTCTGCAGGCCGCGCGCGGTCATCGCGGTCAAGCCGACGTTGCGCGTGTATTGCGGCAACTGATGGCGGGCAGCTCGATCCGCGAATCGCATCGTCAGTGCGAGCGCGTGCAGGATCCTTATTCACTGCGGTGTCAGCCGCAGGTGCTCGGAGCGTGTCTCGATCTCACTCGACAAGTCGCGGCTACGTTGAGCGTGGAAGCGAATGCCGTCACCGACAATCCGCTGATCATCGCGGCCACCAACGAAGTCTTGTCCGGAGGCAATTTCCACGCCGAACCGGTGGCCTTCGCCGCCGACATGCTGGCGCTGGCAATCGCTGAGATGGGCTCGCTTTCGGAACGCCGCGTCGCCCTGCTGATCGATCCCAAGCTCAGCGGCTTGCCACCCTTCCTCACGCCCGACAGCGGCTTGAACTCCGGCTTCATGATTCCGCAAGTCACGGCGGCAGCCCTGGTTGCCGAGAACCGCTTGCTGGCGCATCCGGCGAGCGTGGACAACATCCCCACCTCCGCCAATCAGGAAGATCACGTCAGCATGGCCACGCACGCGGCAAGACGCTTGCTCACGATGACGGCCAACGCGCGCAACATCCTGGCAATCGAATTTCTATGCGCTGCGCAGGGAATCGACTTCCACGCACCATCGCAGACCTCGCCCGCGTTGCAGCGGGCGCACACGGCCTTGCGCGCACAGGTGAGTTTCATGACGCAGGATCGCGAGCTGTCGGGCGATATCGAGGCGGCAGTCCGAGTGCTGGGTGGCAGTGAGGTCCAGGCACCGGCGCGGGAGTTACTCCCGAGCTGGGCTGAAGGCTGAAATTCCCCTGCTTCCGTCTGCCCCCTCCCTTGCGAAGCGGGGGAGGGCTGGGGTGGGGGCAAGCGAGCGGAGCGAGCGTTGCTTCAACTGTAGAGGCAGTTGAAACAGCCCCCATCCTGTCCTTCCCCCGCTTCGCAAGGGAAGGGACGCAATTGCCAACAGCGAAGCACAGCGTCGTCTGAAGCACAGCCTCGTCGGGAACTCCCCTTCACACCCGCACGTTCCTCCTACCGGCAAACCATTACCCCTCAGCAAACGAGCTCCCGAGCTCGCTTACCGTCATCCATGATCCGCAACCCTCTCACCGTTGCAGGTGGACGCGCTCGCGCCAAAGCCCTGCCCCGGCCGCGACGCTGCCCTATTCCCCAGGTCCCGCGATGACCGGGAATGCGGCCTGGCTGCTCGCCTGTCGCGTCGCGGCAGATCTGCTGAATCTGTTGCTGTTCGTGCTGATCTCGCGGCAGTTCGGGCCGGAAGGCACGGGCATGTATGCCTATGGATTTGCGATCGCGAGTTTTCTGTTCGCGGCGACGACCATGGGTGTCGAGGAGTATGCGATCCGCGAGTACACGCGCGCGGACGCCGCTCGCCGGCCGCGATTGCTGCAGGACGTGCTCGGTACGCAGTTGTGTGTCGCAGCGCTCGCGTTGCTCGGTCTTGCGCTGTACGTCCTGGCAACGAAACCGGATGTGCCGACGCTCATCAGCATTCTGGCGCTGACGACCTACCAGTTCGGCAACGCGATTGCGGCAACATGGTTCGTGCCCGCCATGGCCGAGCAGCAAATGATGCAACCGGCGGTGAGCTTTCTTGCAAGCCGCAGTCTCGCGTTCATCTTCGCCGGCGTGCTGATCCTCATCGCTCATTGCAGCCTGCCGACAGCGCTGACGGCCTTCGCCACCAGCGGCATCATCATCCTGTTTCTGTCGGCCCGCTCGGCCAAGGCGCATGGACAGATTCTGGGCATTCACGTGTCGCTCGATGCGCTGCGCGCGCGGACCGGCGCGATGTGGTCGTTCGCAAGCATCGATCTGCTCGGGCAAGTGCTGTCACGCATCGGTGTGGTCGCGCTCAAGCTGCTCGAAGGCGGTGCTGCGGCCGGTGTGTACGCGACCGGACTCAAGCTCATCGAAGCGGCGTACCTGACGCTCCACTTCATCGGCGCCGCCGCGTACCCGCAGCTGTGCCGCAGCTTCCATGACGATCCGCGAGACTTCCGTCGCCTGGGCATGCGACTGCTCGTATTCTCGATGGCGGTCGCCGCGCTGATTGCGGCGTGCATGTACTGGATCGTGCCGCACCTGCTCGTGCCGATCTTCGGCCCGCATTACGCAGGCACGCAGGCCGTCATCGCGAGCATGGCAATCCTTGCCTTCGCCCAGTCGGCCGAGGTCATACCGGGACGCATCCTGCTCGCCGCGAATCTCCACGTGGAGCGTGCGGCGATGGTTGCTGCGGCCGCGGTGCTGTGCGCCGTACTGAACTTTGCCCTCGTTCCGCAATGGGGCATCCACGCAGCGAACTTCAGCACCACAGCCGCGTATATCGTTCTCTGCCTTCTGTACGCGCGCACGCTCCACGCCAGATCCGGCCGACAGCAAAGCGTTCGCGCCGTCCTCAAGGAGTGGTTATGAACCCGCTCACTCGCGTCTGGCTCAAGCGGCTCGTGGCGCGCGCGCGGCCGTATCTGAAATCGGCCGGCATGTTGCAGATGTCCGGCGTCTATGGCCGCACGGCAACGGCATGGACGCCAGGCGACGAACGCGTACTCGTGCTCGCGCCGCACATGGATGATGAAAGCATCGGTTGCGGCGGCACCGTGGCCTTGCACGCACAACGCGGCGCCAGGATCACGGTCGTGTTCATGACGGATGGACGACGCGGCACGGCCGACGTCACGCAACTCACGGGTGTCGCGCGCGAGCGGCGCGAACGCGAGGTGGTGGCGTTGCGCAAGCGGGAAGCGGAACAAGCTGCACGAGACCTCGGCATCGGCGACATCGTCTACCTCGATGCGCCCGATGGCGAGCTGACCGCCACGGCCGACATCGCCTCTCGACTGCGTGCGGTGATCGAGCAACGCAAGCCCGAGCTCGTATACCTGCCGCACTTTCTCGAAGAGCATGCCGATCATCGCGCCACGACGGCCGTGCTGATGGCCGCAGCCCTCGACGCTCCCTGGCGCTTCGTGTGCATGGGCTATGAAGTGTGGACGCCGTTGTTTCCCAACTGCCTCGTGCGCATCGATCAAACGGTCGAAATCAAGAAACGCGCGTTATCGCGTTACGTCAGCCAGATCGAACAAGCCGACTACACGCAGGCAAGCCTCGGCTTGAACGCGTATCGCGCCATCGGACTGCACGAATCGCACGGCTCTCATGCCGAGGCGTTCTGCGCCGTGAACTTTGCCGACTACCGCAGACAGCACGCCGAGTTCGGTCAGGCCCACTGGAACACGATGGCACACACGCGCGCCGAGTGGACGCCTGCAATGGCCCGGGAAGGCCGCTGATCGATGGGCGCCAGAATTTACGGTAGAGGCTTACTCGAGCGCCCCCATCCTGTCCTTCCCCCGCTAGCGCAGGGGAAGGGACGCACATTGCGGTATGGAGCAGTCGTTGCAGTTCACTAGCCGCCATTTCTCACCCCCGGGCGGATTTTCTGCTGGGCCGGCAGGTTGCGGATAGCGATGCGTTGGGCGGGAGAGTTGCAGAGCGCAAGGTGATGAGAAGGCTTTTTGCGCCGATGAGGCTCCGCCGCCGTACGCGACGGCGGTGCGGTGATTCACAGGGTGGCGGTACTCTGGTTCGTGGGCGGCTTAGCGCGCCGCGGCGCCCAAGGCATGGAAGGCAGCGATGAACTCGCGCTGGTTCGCACACGCTTCGCTCATCGCCAACTTCACACGCCGTACGCTCACCTTAACGACGGCGCCGATCTTCAATAGTCGTAGCCGGATCGTGTTGGCACAGGCGCGCGCCAGTGCGGTACCTGCCAGTCCGACACGGCGCAGCGCGTGCATGAGCACGTAGGCGGCTGAAGCCAGCCACAGGCGCAACTGGTTGGCGCGGAAGGTGGCGGCGGAGAGTCGATCGGCGAACAGATCGAGCTGCGCTTCCTTGATGCGGTTCTCGCACTCCCCACGCGCGCAGTACAGATCTTCGTACAGCTCACGCGCCGGGAACTGCTGCATCGATAGAGAAGTGACGATGAAGCGCGGGTTGGCTTTGTCTCCGGTCTGCTCGGCTTTAGCAACCACTCGGCGCGAGCGACTCCAGCTCTTGCGCGTGCGGTACACGAGTTCTTTGAAGCGCCGGGCGGGGCGTTGCGTGGCACCGCACTCAAGCGCGGCGGCGTGCAGTTCAGCCCCGATCGAGCGCACCAAGCGGACGTTCTTGGCCAGCCCAAAGACGTAATCCACCGTGTTCTGCTCGCACCAGCCCATCAGCTCCTCGCGGCAGAAGCCCGAGTCGGCGCGCAGGATGATCTTCACGTGCGCCCAGCGTTCGCGGATCTGCGCCACGATGCGCTCGAGTTCTTCGCGGGCACCGGCGGCCCCATCGATGTTCGAGCGGCGCAGCTTTGCGCACAGCAGGTGCTCGCCGCAGAAGATATACAGCGGCAGGTAACAATAGCCGTCGTAATAGCCGTGAAAAAACCGCCCCTCTTGATGCCCGTGCAGCGGATCATCGGTGGCATCCAGATCCAGCACGATTTGAGCGGGCGCCTCGCGGTGGGCATCCAGGAACAGCTCAGTCCATAGCCGCTCGATCGCCGCACCTTGCGGGAGGATCTTGTGATAGCGATCCACCCCTGCCGCCGGATGTAACTCCAGGCGGTTCAGCGTGCTCTTGCCGGCCAGCGCCGCACAACGCGCACGTCCACTCTCAAACTTGCCTAAGAGCGCACCAAAGACTGAATCGTGTCGCAGCTGCTCGTGATCGTTCAGATCCTCATACCCCAACGCCATGCCGAACACGCGCTGGCCGATCAGCGTGCGCACACTGTGCTCGATCAGATCGGGATTGCGCCGATCAATGAAGCATTGCGCCAGTCGATCGATCAATCCGATCGCCTGATCGGTGCGCTGCAGGAGCAATGCACCCGCATTCGAACTGACTCTGCCGCCATCAAATGCGGCGATGACTCGGCGTCGTCCAACGCCGGCAAACTCCAGCTGCTCGGGGTTACACTGTGTCGGCATCGGGCCCTCCGGTGGGTGACTATCAACTCGTTCTCGCAAAACAAGTTTTACTCACTCACCGGCCCGATGCATCCACTTGCTGTGAGAAATCCGGGCTAGTTGTCCATCGCGCGGCGCACGACCCCAAAGGGAAAGGGTTCCTCTTTGGCCGTAGCCTGTAGCCCGTGGCCCGTAGCCCTTTCATACTAGGAGACCAGCTCGTCATAGCCGCGGTTCAGAAACTGCAGGATGCAGATGCCATGGCCGAACGGATCGCTCAAGTGCGCAATCCGTCCCCACACATGCGTCTGCACGGCATCTTCCAGTACCGCGCCGGCAGCCACGGCGCTGCGCACCGTTGCATCCACGTCGTCGACGACAAAATCCAGGTGCACGGGTGTCCAGTGTCGCTGGTAGTTGCGCACCTGAGCGGACTTCGAACTCGCACGCGTGCCAGCCGGCTTCAGCAGGAGATAGATGGGCGCATCCGCACCCAGCAGCTCCAACACGCCGTCTCCCAACCGCCGACCGACCCGCAACCCGAACACATGGCAATAGAAGGCGCGCGCAGCTTCGAGATGATTGACATCGATGTTGATCAACACACGGGCCGCCATGCGAATTCCTTCAGCGCAGTCGTTGCTCGCAATGCGACAGCGCATTGGCCAAGAATGCAGCAGAAGAGGATTCGTTCCCAGCTCAGGCTTTACTTGGCCTCGTTCACGACATGGATCTGCGTAAACTCATTGAGACCTTCCTCGGCGTATTCGACGCCAAGCCCCGATTGCTTGGCCCCGCAGAAGGGGAAGTGGGGAGAGATATCGAGATGCTGGTTGATCCAGACGGTGCCCGCTTCCATGCGCGCAGCGAGGTCTCTTGCCTTATTGCGATCGCTCGACCACACGGATCCGCCGAGGCCCCAATGCGAAGCGTTGGCTCTCGCGAGCGCCTCATTCTCGTCGCGGAAGCGTATCAACGGCAAAATCGGTCCGAACTGCTCCTCATCGACCAGCTTTGCGCCATCCGAAATATCGCGAACGATGGTGGGCCGAACGAAATAGCCTGGCTTGTTCTCGATCGTTCCACCCGTCACAACCGTGCCGGTTTTGCGGGCGTCCTCGAGGAAGGTCTTCACTTTTTGGTACTGCGCCTTGTTCTGCAGCGGCCCCATCGTGGTGCCGTCCTTCAGCCCGTCTCCGACGACCGCCTCTTCCGCGAGCCTGGTTAATTCTGCGCAAAGATCGTCATAGATCGCATCGTGCACGTAGACCCGCTTCACGGCCAGACAGATCTGACCTGCGTTCGTGAAGGCAGCGTCGTAGAGGCCTTTGGCGACCTTCTTTGTCTCGACATCGGGAAGCACGATGGCCGCATCGTTCCCGCCAAGCTCGAGCGTCAGACGTTTGATCGTTGCCGCGGCACTTGCCATCACCTTCTTGCCGGTTTCCGAGGAACCCGTGAACGTGATCTTGGCAACATCGGGATGGGCTGTGAGCTTGGCACCGAGATCGTTCTGATCGGTGATGATGTTGACCACGCCGCGGGGCAGGATGTTCGCCATCAGGGCGCCCAGCTTCAACGTCGTCAAAGGCGTGGTTGGCGCGGGCTTCAGGACCATCGTATTCCCAACCAGCAACGCAGGAGGCAACTTGAAGGCAACAATCAGAAGCGGGTAATTCCAAGGGATGATGGCACCGACCACGCCCAGTGGCACGCGCCGCAACGCAACGCGTCGCCTCGCGGAGTCTTCAATGATCTTCTCGGGAACATCGAAGGATGCGAACTCGCGGATGAACGCGACGGTCGATTTGACCTCCCCCGTCGCTTCCGCAATCGGCTTGCCTTGTTCTTGGGTCAAGAGCCGCGCGAAATCGGATGCGGCCGCTTCGAGCGCGTCGGCTATCTTCAGAATGAGGGCCCGCCGCTCGGCGATGGACCGACGCGACCATGCCGGAAATGCCGCTTTTGCGGCAGCAACCGCTGCGTTGAGCTGAGCCTCCGAGGCGCGCGGACACGAGGTCAGAACCTCTTCGGTTGCAGGATTCACCACATCCATCGTGGCATCGCCATCGACCAGCTCGCCGCCGATCAGGAGCTTGTAAGTGCCCATGGTGCTCGTTCCCCTTGCTCTGTTACGTCTCGAGTTCGACTGTTCCAATCTCGTTCGCGATCCCTGTCCGCTCGTCGACCGGCCCTCACTCGAACATATCTGGTTGCGATGTTGCGATCTGATTGAACAGCGTTTGAAAGTGTAACCAACCGATGAAGTCGCTACCGACATGCTCCAGGCTATACCGAGCTGTTTTTTCGGACAGCAATTGTGGCTTCACGCCGGATGCCTCGATCTGCAGCTGAACCTGGCAGCAGCGTTCCAGGGCGATGAACCAAAACGCGGCGTCGTCGATGCTGTGCCGGCTGGTCGTGATCAAACCGTGATTCTGGTGCAGGACTGCCCGGTTCCTTCCGATCTGTAAAGCCACCGAATGACCACTCTCCTTTTCCACTGCCACCGCGCCCGCGGATGCGCCTACCACGGCGTGATTCCCATAGAAACAAGCTGCGTCCTGGCTGATCATGTCGAGCGGCCTTCCCGTTGCGCACCACGCCGTGCCGTACACGGTGTGTGCATGACACATGGCAACGATGTCCGGGTAGGCCTCGTGAACGGCCGAATGCAGCACGAAGCCCGCGCGGTTGATGGCGTGCGTTCCTTCGACGACGTTGCCCGCATGGTCTGCCAGCACGAGGTTCGACAGTTTCACCTGGGAGAAGTGAACGCACATCGGGTTCGTCCAGTACAGATGGGGCCGCTCAGGATCGCGTACGGTGAGATGACCTGCGAACCCATAGTCGAATCCGTGCAGCGCGAACGCCCGAACCGCAGCAACCAGATGCTGCTTCCGATACTCGCGTTCCGCCTCGAAGGTGGCGAACGTCGGGATCTGCGGAAATATCAAGCCGTCCTGTTCCGGCTGGTAGATGGAGATTCGAGGATCCTTGTTTTTCACTATCGCGGACATGCTTGCTCTCTTCCAACCTGCGTTTGTTTATCTGGATCGAAACCGCGGAGACGGTTTGGGAAATGGCGGTCAGGGATGAGCAGGGTGGAAGGCAGTCGCGACGTTGACAAACGCATAGTTTTTGCTGTCACATGAATTAAATTCACGCGGGCGATCGATGCGCCGATTTCCAAGTTTTCACGGCTTACGGGCTTTCGAGGCGGCTGCCCGCTTGGGAAGCTTCTTGCTCGCCAGCGAGGAGCTTCACCTGACGGCCTCTGCCATCAGTCACCAGATCCGAGCGCTCGAGGGCTACTTCGGCAGATCACTGTTTATCAGACACAATCGCCAGGTCGAGCTCACGGCGAACGGTCAACGCCTGTTCGCTCAGCTCAGCGCCGCATTCGATTTGATCGAAGCGACTTGTTTGGAAATCGGTCCGAATGTGCCGACGCAGCAACAGCTGAGCCTGCATAGCGCGCCGTCCTTTGCCTCGAAGTGGCTGGGACCGAGACTGCTTTCGTTCATTCGGCAGCATCCCGCCGTAAACCTCCATGTCTCCGCAACCGCCGACCCCGCGGACTTCGCCAAACAGCACGACGTGGATCTTTCCATCACCTACGGCAAGCCGCTGGCCCAACGTGGTGTCCTGTGTGAAGCGCTCGGCACTGAAGTCATTGCGGCGCTCGCCGCACCGGCTGTAGCCGCTCGTTACGATCTCACGAGCCCAGACGCGTCACACGGCCTGGTGCTCATCGATTCCGCAGTCAGCCCGGTGAGATGGTCGGATTGGTTCGCGTTGAATCAACTACCGTTTCCTCAGGATGCGTCCCGACCTTCGTTCGATCGCGCCGCGCTCGCAGTCGCTGCCGCGGCGCAAGGCCTGGGCATGGTGCTGGAAAGCACACGCTTCGCACAGCCAGAGCTCGAGAGCGGCGAGCTCGTGCGGGTTGGACGCGGCCGATTTCAAGACATCAGTCGTGAGCTGCACTTCCTGTGCTACCGAGAGGCTCAGCAGGAGCTTCCCAAGATTGCGGCATTCAGGAAATGGCTGGTTGATGCAGTCGCCGCGGACACACTGGTTGAAGGTTGATGTTCATTCGGGTGCACATGGAGACCGCACTCCGTGTGCGAATTCATCTTGGTGAGCCGGCCACGGGCTACAGCTCACGGGCTACGGCCAGAGCGAAGAGACGGCCCTCTGGCCGCAAGCCGTTTGCCGTAACCCGTCGCCCATCTTGTGCAGCACACAACGTTTGCGTGGTGGATGCAAGTATCCGTAGCCGCGGGAACGTTTTGCACGCACACGCATTTGCGGGGAGCAAGTGGCATCTCGCGCTGGAGTCGAACCATGAGTGAGCCCGCAGCAGCCCGCATGCCGGCCCGCATGATCACGGGATTGTTTGCCGATCGGGAGAGTGCGGAACGCGCGTATTGCTGTGTCGCCGACCGTGGCTATGGGGCCGATGACATCAGCGTCATCATGTCGGATGAAACGCGCGAACGGTATTTTTCGACGCACTCAACGCGCACGGAGCTGAGCGAGAAAGCCGCTGCGTCGGCCGAAGGACAAAGCAAAGCGGCGAAAGAACTGGGCGGTCCGACGGGCGGCACGCTCGGAACGGCGGCACCTGTGCTTGCCGCAATCGGCACGCTGCTGCTCATACCGGGCGTCAACATCGCCGTCGCGGGACCCATCGCGGTCGCTCTGACCGCAGCGGGCGCCGTCGGTATTGCGGGCGGCATCATCGGCGCGATAACCCATTGGGGCGTGCCACGCGGCCGCATGGAGGAATACGAAACCGGCATCCGCAATGGCGGGATCTTGCTGGGAATCAAAGCGCACTCACGCGGGGACGCGGAGCGCGTGACGCAGTGTCTGCAGCAGAACGGCGGTCGCTCGGTTCACTCGTGAGCCGCGGCGATCGACGGCGGACCCGGCAGCGTCAATTCACGCAACGTCGGTGCAGCGGCCGCGACCATGATCGCGATGGGTACGGCAGCCCATAACAACTCGAGCCCGAGCCCATGGCGCCGCACCTTGCCTTGGGGGCCGCGATAGGCCACCACCGAATACAGCATCGCGCCGAACACGGCACTGGCCATTGCAATGCAGAGCCACAACAGAGCGTTAGTCATGATTCTCTCGGCCGTGCCTTCTACTGCGCAAACGCCGCGAGGCGTGTGAGGAAGGTGTGATCGCCTTCGATCGCCATGAACCCGATCAGCACCAGTAGCGCGACGGGCGGCGTGAGGATTGCGAGCTTCAACCCCAATCGCTCCCATTTCATGTGCATGAAGATCGCGACGATGAAGCCGGCCTTCAACAGCATGAAGAGGATGATCAACGACCAGCGCAGGTAGCCCTGCAACTGGTAGTAGTCGATGAGATAGGAGAACGTGCTGAATACGAACAGCAGCAGCCAGATCCACAAGTAGATCTTGATCGGGTGTTGTTGATGCGTATCAGCCGGAGCATGCGACGCCATGTGACTCCCCCTCACCGCCTGATCCATGCTGCACCTCTACCACAGATAGAAGAACGCGAAGATGAACACCCACACCAGATCCACGAAGTGCCAGTACAGGCCGGCGACTTCGACGGTCTCGTACGTACCCTTGCGGTCGTAGAAACCATTCAGCACGCGCGTGGCCACCACGCACAGATAGATCACACCGCAACTCACGTGCAGACCATGGAAGCCCGTGATCATGAAGAAGGCGGAACCGAACTGCGCCGCACCCATGGGATTGCCCCACGGTCGCACGCCCTCATGCACGATGAGCTTGGTCCACTCGAACGCCTGCATGCTGACGAACATCACTCCGAACAGTGCGGTTGCGAACATCAGCGCCGCCGTTTTCGCCCGATCGCGCCGGTAACCGAAGTTCACGGCCATCGCCATCGTGCCGCTGCTGCTGATGAGCACGAAGGTCATGATGGCGATCAAGAGCAAGGGCACGGGCTGGCCGGCGAAGTCCAGCGCGAACACTTCGCTGGGATTCGGCCACTTCTCGGTCGTCGACATGCGCACGTTCATGTACGACGTGAGGAAGCACGTGAAGATGAAGGTGTCGCTGAGCAGGAAGATCCACATCATCGCCTTGCCCCAGGGCACGGGGAAGGCTTGCTTGTCCGCTGACCAGTCCGCAGTGACTCCGCGCAAGCCACCCGGCGCGGTGGCTTCAGGGTTCGTCAGCACGTTCTCCGTCATATGACTTCCTCACCAGTTGACCATTTCCCCTCCCCCCCCTGCGCAGCGGGGGAGGGCTAGGGTGGGGGCGCACGAGCGGGCGATGGTGTCGAACTCCGCGTGCCCCCATCCTGTCCTTCCCCCGCTGCGCAGGGGAAGGGACGTAGCTTAAAGTGCAGGATCAGTTGTTACAGCCCATCATTAGGTTGACAGCAACAGGCCGAACAACACCAGCCACACCAACAAGAGGTAGTGCCAATAGGTCGTGCACAGCTCCACGCTCAGGCGCACATCGATGGCTTCCAGCGCTTGAGTTTGCAGGCGTAGCAAGGTCCTGCCGCAGACATACAGACCGCCGAGCAGGTGCAGGCCATGCACCGCCGTGAGCAGATAGAAGAATGAGAGGGCCGGATCGCGCAGGAACCAGCCGTCCGTCGCAGCCGGAACGACCAGACGCCACGCATACAACTGACCCGCAATGAAGGCGAGTGTGAGCAACGCACCCAGCAGCAATCCGTCACGCGTCTGCTTCTTGTAGCCGCGGCGCACGCAGCTGCGCGCCCATTGCATGACCATGCTGCTCGCCAGGAGTACGAACGTGTTGAGCCAGAGGACCTTCGGTTCGCTGAGTGCCTGCCAATCCTGGAGCGCGCCGTGTCCCTGGCCCATGCGCATGTAGTAAGCCGAGATGAACAGCGAGAACAGCGAAGTGATGACGCCGAGGAACACCCACAACCCGACCTTCGCCGTTTGCGGGCGGTTGTCTTCGCTCGCGCTCGGCCCCTCGGGAAGCGGGCTTGCCTCCCAGGAGCGCGCCGACATCTTGCGCGCCAGGATGAACCAGGCGACGACGCCTAGAATCAGCCCGCCATATGCGAGGGATAAAGTCACGAATGCACTCCGTGGTCGCGCCCCGCGGGAATGCTCGGATCGGGTGGCACGTTCTGCGGAATGAAGTCCTGCGGCGCACCCGGGACGTTGTAGTCGTACGCCCAGCGATAGACGACCGGCAGATCCTTGCCCCAGTTGCCATGCTTCGCCGGTGTCTCGGGCGTCTGCCACTCGAGCGATGTGGCTCGCCACGGATTCGGCCCGGCAGGCTGACCCTTGAAGTACGAGCGCACGAGGTTGAAGAGGAAGATCGTCTGCGCAGACGCCACGATGCAGGCCGCAATCGTGATCCACTCGTTCGCGAACTGCACCGAGGGCGGAATGAAGTCGATCGCATCGGGGTACGCGTAGTACCGCCGCGGCACACCGAGGATGCCCAGGTAGTGCATGGGCAGGTAGATGCAGTAGGTACCGATGAAGGTGATCCAGAAGTGGATCTTGCCGAGCGTTTCATCGAGCATCTTGCCGGTGATCTTCGGATACCAGTGATAGATCGCTCCGAAGACCACCAGGATCGGCGACACACCCATCACCATGTGGAAGTGCGCCACGACGAAGTAGGTCGCCGACAGCGGCACATCGACGGTCACGTTGCCGAGAAACAGTCCCGTGAGGCCCCCATTCACGAAGGTGAAGATGAAGCCGATCGCAAACAGCATCGGCGTATTCAGGTGCACGTCGCCCTTCCAGATCGTCAGGACCCAGTTGTACACCTTGATGGCCGTGGGCACGGCGATGATCAGCGTGGTGGTGGCGAAGAAGAAGCCGAAGTAGGGGTTCATGCCGCTCACATACATGTGGTGCGCCCACACGACGAAGCTCAGGATGCCGATCGCGAGGATGGCCCACACCATCATGCGATAACCGAAAATGTTGCGGCGCGCGTGGGTGCTGAGGAGGTCCGACACCACGCCGAACGCGGGCAGCGCAACGATGTACACCTCGGGATGACCGAAGAACCAGAACAGGTGCTGGAACAGCAGCGGGCTACCGCCACTGTGCTTCGAGGTCTCACCCATCGTGCTGATGGCCGGCATGAAGAAGCTCGTACCGGCGAGGTTGTCGAGCGACATCATGACCGCGGACACGAACAGCGCCGGGAACGCGAGCAGACCGAGGATCGACGCCGTAAAGATGCCCCACACCGACAGCGGCAAGCGCATGAACGTCATGCCACGGCAGCGTGCCTGCAGCACGGTCGTCACGTAGTTGAGACCGCCCATCGTGAACGCCACGATGAACACGGCCAGTGAGGCCAGCATGCAGATGATTCCCCAGCTGGCACCCGGCGTGCCGGGCAGAATCGCCTGCGGCGGATACAGCGTCCAACCTGCACCTGTCGGTCCACCCGGCACGAACATGCCGGCAACCAGGATCAACACGGCGAGCAGATACACCCAGAAGCTCAGCATGTTCATGTACGGGAACACCATGTCCCGCGACCCGCACATGAGCGGAATGAGGAAGTTGCCGAAACCGCCGAGGAACAGCGCGGTGAGCAGGTAGATCACCATGATCATCCCGTGCATGGTGATGTACTGGTAGTACTCCTGCGGCGCGATCAGCGAGAAGACATGCGGGAAGCCGAGCTGCAACCGCATCAGCACGGAGAGCACGAGCGCGACCAGGCCGATGGCGATCGCGACAACAGCGTACTGCACCGCGAT
>DATELY010000159.1:0-27497 GCA_035276085.1 Steroidobacteraceae bacterium
TCGTCGCTCTAAGGCCAAAGTCGATCAGTGGAGGGGGCATTGCCTGAGAGATCCGTCAGTGGATCCCGCTTTGGCCGCAACGCGCTGCGCGCCAGCGAAAGTCCAAGAATGAACTGCGAACGGCAGCACACGAACGCAGGCGCGAGATGGGCACACTCGTGATCAGTCACACGAGCCACTGCCGGAGATCTCATGACTCGCGACAACGTGATCCCATTTCGCAAGCGTCCCCCGTCGGATGCGGAGATGGCGATCTATCGGCGTGCCACGCAGCACTGGAGCCCGCAGATGCGGCAGCTGATGTTCCCTGAACACTTCAGGCGCGATCAGGAAACGAACACCTTCGCGGCTGCCCGGCGCTGAGCTTTACTGCACTGGCTGCGGCTCCGGAAACGTCCACTTCCCGCTCAGGATTTCCACCCTCGGACGATAGAGCCTTACGAGGTAGTTCCAGCCCGGTGTGATCGGCAGGCAGTTGGGCGCTTTGCCGTCGCATCCGCCGAACTGGATGTCCACGGATCCATCGGTGTTCTTCTCTGCGGTCAGATTGTTGATCGAATACGCGTTCTGCGGATTCGCTTCGAAATACCCCTTCGCGTTGTAGACGCTGATCGACCAGAAACCGTCGACGGGCACGTTCTTGACGGTGAGCCTGTACACCGTCTTGCCGTCGTTCTGCCGCGGCGTGACGTTGAGGTACGTCGCCTCTTTTTCCGGGTTGCCACCCCAAGCCATCGCTGCGCCGATCAAGCGATGCACGGGATCGACCTGATCCTTCGTGCCGAACATTCCCTTGGAATCCGGTAGCGTCTTGCCGAGTGTGAGCAGCGCCTCGCGTACGACACTCTGCGTGCCTTGATCCCAATTGGGTGGCTCGAAGCGACCCGCATCCTTCTGATCGACGTTGATCGCATCCTGCAGCGCGTGTACCTCCTTCACGTCCTTGGGATCGGATGGATCGACCAGAATGCGAATACCGATTCCAGCGTACCGCGTGCCGATCTTCTCTCGGGTGAGCGTGTGCTTGCCTTGGCCATAGACGACGAGCGGCGAGTACTCGTCCTCGTCGAACACCTGCAACGACAGAAAGCGCTTGCCCGGATCGGGCAGCGTGATCGTGGCCGGGCCGGCATCGAGATCGAATACTGCCGTGCTGTACAGCGTATCGCGGTTCATGCGAATGACGTGTTGCTCGTCGATCGGTGCCGGTTCGCGAAAGTGCCGCAGCTTGCCGAAGCCACCGTCCTTGACGATGTTGCCGAAGTACAGGTCGGTCTCAGCGCGGATGAAGTTGTCGGCCGTGACGGGAATGGTGGCTGGCATGTCGGTCTCCGAGAGGATGAGCGAGGGGTGTTGCGGGAGCATGATCGGCGGCCGACGACAAAAGTCGATCCGCAAGGAGGGCAGCTGCGGTCCAGCTGTCTGTGTGGTGAACGATCAAGCCAAAGCGCGGAGAGTTCGCGTCGACATCACGGCTCTGGTCGCGGGCACGGATCAAGTCCGTTTACGCCGTTAGTCGCTTCGATGTCCGGTAGCCGCCACGTCTTGTCGAACAGTGCCTTTTCCGGGCCGTAGAAGCGAAACAGAACCTCGAAATTACTGCCGGCTTTCGTTGGAATCCAATTCGACGCCATACGCTCGGGTGCTCTTGAGCCGAAGTAGATCGTCACAGATCCATCGACATTCTTCTGCAACCCGGATGTCTGCGAAGAGCGGCTCGACCAGCGGGTGTTGCGGATCAGCGCGTGCGTCCCACGGTCGTACGCCGTTGCCGACCAGTACTGCTTTACCGGTGCGTTGGCCGGCACCGTGAGTCGATAGGTCTTGCCGCCATCGAACCTCCGGCCGGCTTGGTCCTTGATTGTCATCAGGTAGTACTGCCCTTGGCCGAGGTGTTTCGCGCTGAAGAACGCGTAGCTGTATGCGAGGCCGCGGTCGTCGATCGGGTAGCTGTCGGATGCTGCGAATCCCGATTGAATCTCGTGAGCGAACTCGGGCGACGCCGGCAGAGCCCAGCGGGCGTCTTCCACGAATGGTGGATAGAACTCCTCATACTTATGGTCCATCCACGCGCGTGCTTCCCGAATGGCGCTCGCCAAGATCTTCTTTGTCTTGGCGTCGGGCGCGAACGGCTTGCCTTTCTCGATCCCGATCGTTTTGAGCACATCGATCATCGCCTTGTCGCGCGGTTGCCATGGTTCGTGTTGTACGAAGCGGTCGAGTGCTTCGAAGAAGCGCAGGTCGTATGGAATCGTGGCGTCGAATACCACATCAGCTGCATCGACGAATTGCGTTGATCGAGATTTCGTGGCTTGCGCGAGAGGATAGAGTCGGATTCGTCTGGCGTATGCGACAGCACGTGCGACATCGGCGTCATTGGTGCTCTTGGGATTGGAGCGCAGCAAGGCGTAGCTCTGATACGTGGGCGATCGCATGGCGATGTAACCGTCCGGCACCGGATCCTTGTGTCCAGGTGGCAGGATGAGGTATTTCCCGCCGTTGCCCTCATCCACGCCCGCCGGTCCAACATCCTCGATTGCCGTTTGCCAGGCATCGTCGACCGAGCCAACGATCGTGCCTTCATCGGCCGGCGGAATCTCCATCACCACCGGCCCCACCTCTTTCGTGTCGAAAAGAGGGATGAAATAGATCGTGTCGGGGTTCGGCGTGAGTGTCTGGTTCTTCCAGTCGAACAGGCGCGACCAGAAAACGATCTTGTTACTTCCGGCTCCGCCTTTGGCGTCGCGCACCATTGCCTGATACATGAGATCGAAGTTGACGGCTGGCATGCCCCAGCTCACGGCCTCGATTGCACGCCGTTCGACTGCACGACGCGCGAGGTCTTCGGCCGTGTGTTCCTTGCCCATGAAAATCTCCAGTGCACCGGCACAACTCTCGCGCAACATCGAAGCTGGAAACGAAGACAGTCCTCATGGGTGAAATGAGGACTGTCGCATTCGCTCACCGCCTGACTACGCCGCGCTGCGCGATGCGGCTTCCATGTGCTTCTGCGCCCCTCGCGCTTTCTCGAGCGCTTGATCGATGCTGAAGCTGGCCGGCCGCTGTCGCGGTGGGAATTCCTGGAACGTCTTCAGAAACTCGGCCACGACGGCCTGTGCGGGTACGAGCAGGAACGCGCGGTCGGCCATCCACCTGTCGTAGAACATGCTGGCGTCTTCATCGCCACGCTCGAATGGATCGCTTCTGAGGTTGAAGATCTTCGGGGCGCGCAGCGCGACCATCGGTTCGCGCCAGACGCCGAGTCCGTGACCGCGCTGTTCGAGGAACGTGACCTTCCAGTGGCTTACCCGTAGCGCCATGAGATCGCCGTCGTCGCTCCAGTACAGGAATCCCTTGCGCGGGTTCTCCTTCACTTCTCCTTTGACGAACGGCAGCAGATTGAAGCCGTCGATGTGCACCTTGAAGGTCTTGTTGCCGGCCTTGTATCCCTTCTTGAGCTTGCTGACGATGTCGGGTTCTCCCGCGGCCGCCGCCAATGTCGGCAAGACATCGGTATGCGAGAACATCTCGTTGGAGACCGTGCCGGGCTTGATCATGCCGGGCCATCGGATCGCGCACGGTACGCGCCAGCCGCCTTCGTAGTTCGTGTCCTTTTCGCCGCGAAACGGCGTCGAACCGCCGTCGGGCCAGCTCATGACTTCCGCGCCGTTGTCGGTGGTGTAGATCACGAGCGTGTTGTCGGCGATGCCGAGCTCATCGAGCTTCGCCAACAGCCTGCCGACATGGCCGTCATGCTCGACCATCCCGTCCGGATACACACCGAGCCCGGTCACGCCCTGAGACTCTTTCTTCAGATGCGTGAAGATGTGCATGCGCGTGGAGTTCCACCAGACGAAGAAGGGTTTCTTGTCCTTGGTCGCCTTGTCCATGAACTCGAGACTGGCGTCGAGGAACTCTTCATCGACGCTTTCCATCCGCTTCACGGTGAGCGGCCCCGTGTTTTCTATCTTCTGCGTCCCGTCCGGATTCGCCCATGAATGCAGCACGCCGCGCGGTCCGAATTTCTTCTTGAATTCGGGGTCCTTGGGGTAGTCGGGACTCTCGGGTTCCTGTTCGGCATTCAGGTGATAGAGGTTGCCGAAGAACTCATCGAACCCATGCGCAGTGGGCAGGAACTCGTCGCGATCGCCGAGATGGTTCTTGCCGAACTGACCGGTCACGTAGCCGAGCGGTCGCAAGATCTCTGCGATCGTGGGGTCTTCGGGCTGCAATCCGAGCTCCGCGCCGGGAAGGCCGACCTTCGTGAGACCTGTGCGGATCGGCGATTGCCCGGTGATGAATGCGGCGCGGCCCGCGGTGCAACTCTGCTGTCCATACCAGTCCGTGAACAGCGCGCCTTCCTGCGCGATGCGATCGATGTTCGGCGTGCGGTACCCCATGACGCCGAGGTTGTAGGCACTGACGTTGTACCAGCCGATGTCGTCTCCCATGATGACGAGAATGTTGGGCTTGCTCTGCTGCGGCATGACACTCCTCCTCAAAAAGGCGTGCATCTTGTCGTCATCGACAGCGCAGGACTGTATGTACGAGGTGCAAATCGAGGCACACGTCTCTCGTAAGCGAAGGACGGCGTTCGTGTCGTTGCCCATGCTCCGTATGTTTCTCGTGGCGCCGTGAGCCCAAAGTCGCGCTGCAACGGCGTGCAGGAGCGGCACATGGGTTCGATGTCATCACGGCGTCAACACAGAGACTGGCTGCTGCCAATCGTCTTCGCTGTGTTGGTGGCTGCGTGCGGCTCGGACAAGAAGGAGAGCGTTGCCACTGCGCCTGCAGGAAGTGCGACTACACCGCCGGCAGCCAATCCAGCTCCTCCGCCTGTTGTGCCCGTCCCCGCCGTCACGCAGGCATCCTGGGCACCCGATGCACTCGAAGAATTGCTGGCGCCCATCGCGCTGTATCCGGATCAGCTCCTCACACAGATTCTTGCGGCGTCGGTGAACTCGCAAGAGGTGCTCGACGGCGGCAACTGGCTGCTGCAGAACCAGAACTTGAGCGGTGATGCCCTGGACAACGCCGCGCGAACGGCAGGCTTCGGTGCCGCAATGCGTTCGCTGCTGCAGTTTCCCCCGGTCGTCGACATGCTCTGTCAACAAATCGATTGGACGCGACAGGTGGGCTCCGCATTCACGTCGGATCAGAAAGGTGTGCTCGATGCGGTACAACGTTTGCGTGCACAAGCGGCTGAGGTGGGCAACTTGAAATCGACGCCGGAGCAGACGGTCGAAACGAAGGTCGAGAACAATCAGACCATCGTCGAAGTGAAGCCTGCGAATCCTGAAGTCGTGTACGTGCCGCAATACAACCCGCAGGTGGTCTATACGACGCCACCTCCGGCAGCTCCCGCGCCCGCAACGACGACTACCACGACGGCCGACGATCCCAATACCGTGAGCACCAGCACCGCCGTTGCTGGCGGGCTCCTCGCGTTCGGCGCGGGGATGCTGATCGGCAATGCAATGAACGATGACGACGATGACTACTGCTGCTATCCGAACTGGGGTCACAGCACGGTCGTCGTCGGTGCGCGGCCGTTCTACCCGCCCGCGTATGCGTATCGACCGGCATACAACTCCGGCTTCAGACCCGCGTACGGTTACAACCCGCCGGCCGGATATGGCAACAACTACAGAAACCGGAGCGGCAACACCAACGTCAACATCAACAACAACGACTACTACAACCGTTTCAGCAACAACCAGAACCTGCGCGCCCGCAACACGCAAAGCCCGTTGAGCGGCGCAACGCAGAATCGTTATGGGCAAGGCGGGACCAATCGCGGCGCGCAAACGGGGACCCATCGCGCCGACAGTTGGAAGGGTCAGTCCAGCTATCGTGGCACGCGCAATGACGCGAGCACTGCGCGACTCAATGAGGCCGCAGGCGGCCGTGTAGGCACGGGCGATCGCAAGGCGGAATCGAGCTCCCTGCGTCTCGCAGATGCATCCGACGCACGCAATTCGTTTTCGAGAGACGGCGGCACGCGTCCAACGTCAACGAATCGCAGCATGAACACCGATCGCGGCTACGGCGAGTCGCCACGAATGCCGGATCGAGACACGAATGTGCAGCGCCCCGCGCAAGCTGACACTGCACAGAGCCTGCCGAGCCGGCAGGAGCACTCGCGTGACAGCACGTTCTCCGGCGCGAGCGCACGGGACAGCGGCTCATTCGAACGTTCAGCCAGCGCGCGTGGACGGGCGAGTGCCGGTAGCGGCGGTCGTGCCGCTCGTGGTGGCGGTCGCAGGCGTTAGGAGCGGATGATGCCGATGCGTGTGGTCCATGGTGCAGTAGTGGCGACGGCTTGCGTCCTGCTCGCCTGCGGAGGCGCAGAAAGGGAACAGAAGGAGAGCGCGGCATGGTCGTTCGCTACGCCTGAAGCCGCCGTCGCGGCCTTCGTCGCCGCGCTGGAGAAGAACAACACCGATGAGCTGGAGTCGTTGTTGGGGCCCGGCACGAAGGGGATGTTGTCCTCGGGCGATGAGGTCGCGGATCGCAATGCACGCCAGTCATTTCTGCAGCGCTATCGAGACAAGCATCAACTGGTTGCGGGCGGCCCCGACGATCTCGCATTGCAGGTGGGGCATGACGATTGGCCGCTGCCGATTCCTCTAGTGCGTCGCAATGGCCGTTGGTCCTTCGATGGCGCCGCCGGTGCGGAAGAGCTCGTGATGCGGCGGATCGGTGCGAACGAGCTGCGTGTCATTGCGGTGATGCATGGATATGTCGATGCGCAGCAGGAATACGCGTCCGCAGGTCGCGACGGTGGCGAGCCTGGCGTCTTCGCGCAGCGGTTACGCAGCGATCCCGGCAAGCAGGACGGTCTGTATTGGGAGACGGCTCCGGGACAACCCCACAGTCCGTTGGGTCCATTCGTGGCGGCCGCGGCCGAGGAGGGGTACACGGCGAGCGGCTCATCCCAGGGCGCCGCAACGCAGCGTCCATACCATGGCTATCGCTATCGAATGTTGTTCTCTCAAGGCGATGCTGCGAGTGGCGGCGCACACGACTACATCGTCGACGGCAAGCTCAAGGACGGGTTCGCGCTCGTCGCGTTTCCCGATTCGTACGGCAAGAGCGGCGTCATGACGTTCATGGTGAATCAGGATGGCGTCGTCTGGCAGCGCGATCTCGGTGAAGAGACGCCGAAGGTCGCGGCTGCGATGAAGCAGTTCAATCCCGATCCGAACTGGACGCCGATCGCGAGTGAGGGCTGAGCTCGCTCCTTCGTCCGCCTGAGATTCCAAGGACGAGCGCAAGCACTGTCGATGCGTTCGGTCGGGATTGAGCGCAGTGCCGTGCTTGACCCTTGCGCAGGAAGCTCAGCCGAACGGTCCGACGCGATACAGCATGCTGATCATTGCGGCGACGCCGAAGGCGAGCAGGGCAATGGCAGTGATGAGCGTCAGGGAGGGTGGGAACTTGCTCTCGCCGTGGATGAGGCCGCTGGCGGTCATGCGCTCGCGCTCATGGCGCAAGCCGAGCATGAACCGCACGTGATACGCGATGCCCAGCACGAGCATGACGATACCGAGCACGACGAGGGTTATCCCGAAATTGCGTGTGGCCTGTGCCCCGCTCGCCAGCACATTGGAGTCGCGCAGTTTCTGGAAGAATTGGAAGATGGTGAAGCCGAAGCTGATCAACGACAGCGAGGTGCGGATGATCGACATCAACGTGCGATCGGCACTCATGCGCGTGCGCTGAAAGGACATTCCCGTGCGGCGCGAAGAAAGCTCGACGGAGATCTCGTCGGGCGATGATGGACGTGTGACGGGCACCGATGCCATGCGGATCACTTGAGCTGCGAGAACCGTTCGAGCCAATGGTGCGAAAAGGGGACTACCGGGCCGCATCGATCCTGTGAGCAGACGATGTCCTTACCTCGACTTCGGATCGGCGGTGCAATCGATTCGGGTCAGGAGATCGTCACTACGTTAGTCGGCATGGCGGTGAGTGAGTATCAGGAAGAGGGGCAGATGCAGCGCCCTTGCGCAACGACGAGTCGGCGCCCATCGCGTCGTTCGCCACCTACGCGTAGCAACGGTCGCAGTCGGATTGTTGCGGATTCTGATCGAGCCGAGGTCGGTAACAGCGCTCGGACACCCGGCGCGGACTGCGTTGGCGTTGCACCGAGCAGGATACCGTTGGTGCGGAGGCTGTGGACATCGCCGCAGGGCGGCTGACTCCCGTCGGAACCGTCTGTGCACGAACTATCGCCGGATCGTCCTCATACAGTTGCGATGGTGCTGCGTACGTAGGTCGCTCCGGATGACCATAGGCCTGTCCGAGCGGCAGTGCGACTGCACTCGAAAACAGCAGGATGCGAAGGCCAGGTGAAATGCACACAGCGTGCTCACTTTGTCTTGCCGACGATGGCACGCTTCACGGCGTCGAGCAGGACCTCGCGTGCAAACGGTTTGGTCAGATAGGCAATGGCACCCGCTTCGTTCGCGGCGCGTCGATGCATGGGGTCATCGTGAGCCGTGATCACGACCAGCGGCACGGTCGTGCCGAGCTGTCGCAGCAGCTCGAATCCAGACATGTCCGGCAGATGCACGTCGAGGACGAAGCAGTCCGCGATTCGACCACGCGTCACGAGCACCTCCTTTCCCGATTTGAAACTGCACGTGCGAAATCCGGCCGCTTGCAGCTGCCGGATCAACGCCTGGTTGAGGCTGACATCGTCCTCGACCACTGCCACCACACCGTGGTGTTCCCGCGTGGAGTCCGAAGCCCGCGGCATGGTGTCCACCTTCGGCCGGATTGAAGCAAAAGGAAGTAACGCCAATCGCTCCTGGGCATCAATTAGTAGAGCGGGCGAGATTCAGTGCGCCACCACGCTAAGCCGTGCGCACGGGCACGGTGAACATGAATGCCGCACCACCCACTTTGGAGTTCTCCGCCCAGATCGCGCCGCCATGCATATTGATGATCGAGCGCGCGACCGACAGCCCGAGTCCCATGCCACCGGCCTTCGTCGTGAAGAATGAGTCGAAAAGCTTGGCTGCCTGCGCGGGCTTGATGCCGGAGCCGTTGTCGACGACGGCAACTTGAACGTATTCGTCGTCGGGGCGTTCCGTGCGAACCTCGAGCCAGCGCGCCGCCACCGGCGTCTCCTCCATCGCGTCCATCGCGTTGATGAGCAGATTCAGCAGCACCTGTTGGAGATGCACCGGGTCGGCAGGCACTTTGGGCAGGACTGGGTCGAGCGCCGTGCGGATCACGACGTTGCGGCGGACTGCATCGGGCAGCACCAGTGCGAGCACGCTCGAGGTGAGCGCGTTGATATCCACGTGTTCGAACTGCAACTCGCGCTTGCGCAGCAGCGTGCGCAGCTTGCGCACGATGCCATGTGCGCGCAGGTCATCCTTGCGCACGTCTTCGAGAATCTCGAGCACGGGCTCGAGCTCCGGATTTGGCCGGCGCAGCAATGATTCAGCAGTTTCCACGTTGCTGAGTATCGCGCTCAGCGGCTGCGTGACTTCATGTGCTATGGAAGCGGAGATCTCGCCAACCAGGGCCAGTCTCGCGGCATGCGTCGTGTCGGCGTATTCCTGCTTCGCCGCTGCCTTCGTGCGTAGATGGCGGCGATTCTCCAGTACGAGCAGGATGACGAAGAGGGTTTGGAGCAGGACGAGCCCGCCCAGAAGATAGATGAGGTTCGTTTGCAACGAAGAGCCCGAAGCGGTGTCAGCGGTCTGCGCACTCGTAGGGCATGCCGATAACGCGAGCAGCACCGCAAGGCCTGCGGTCGTGACGAATGAAAGGCAACGCCCCCTGATCTGAGTCGCGATCGAAAACTCGGCCTCGGGTTGCGGAGACATTCGCGTAGCCAGGATCGGGGGGCTTTTGATGCGTGCATAGCGCGCGACGCAGCTCACCTGCGTGTCGAGCAGCCTGCATCAGATCGGCCTGCAGCGATATGTCCCCAAGTGCCAATTGCGGCTGCGCAGGTGACGCTGACAACTTACCCGCAGCAACCGAATTGCGCCTGTCATCGATTGCGATGCACCGAATGGGATGCACATGCCGGGAGGACGAGTCATGAGCGAAAGCGACAGTTGGCCACCGTATGCGATGGTGTATGCGATCGACGATGATGAGAGCTTTCGACAGAGCTTGTTGCGGGTGCTCAGCGTTGCCGGCTTGCGAGCGGTGGGATACGCAAGCGCGGGTGACTTCCTGATCGATCGGGTGCGGGAGCAGCCCGAGGAAGGGCCGGCGTGCATTTTGCTCGACATCGCGATGCCAGGTCCGAGCGGCATCGAGCTCATGCGGGCAATGGCATCGCACACGACCTCGCCGCCCATCATCTTCGTCACGGGTCGCGACGACGTCTTCACGAGTGTGGACATGATGAAGTCCGGCGCCGTGGACTACCTGCTGAAGCCCGTGTGTGTCGAGCGCATCTTGTCGTCGGTTCGAAGGGCGCTTCGCATCGATGTCGAATGTCGTGCGGCAAGGCGTGAGCTGAGCGATCTCCAGCTGCGTTTCGACACGCTGACGCAGACGGAGAAAACGGTGTTCTACGGGGTCGTGCGGCATCAGTTGAACAAACAGATGGCCGTGCAATTGAACGTCTGTGAAAGAACGGTCAAGACGCTGCGCTCGCGGATGATGGACAAGTTGCAATTGGTGACCGTGCCTGGGCTCGTCCGGGCGGCGAAGCTGCTCGAAGGTTCGCACGAGGACGTGGTTCCGCCACCACGGCCAGCGCGCGATCTCGGTTCGCTGCAAGGGCCGGTACGAATCGAATGCCGCGTGTGAGCTGCACTCGCTGAGGAGCCGCCAACCGCATCTTCCATACTAGCCCGACAGTCTCTGCGTAGATGCGCTGCGCGACGCATCGAGTGCCGAGCGCAACGTGTTCGCCCAGATTCTCATCGCGTCTTTGGCTTTTGCGGCATTGGTAATGGAATTCGTCCACTGCCACGTGCCGCCCATGTCTTCCTTGCGGTCGTAGGCGCGGCTCAAGAGCTCCCCGGTCACGGAGTCATGGATCTCCGCGATGAGCGTCATCTCGCCGGCGTCGGCGGTGAACGTGCGTGAGCGGCCGGCCGTCTGCATCGAAACGTCAGGTGCGGTGATGTAGATGTTCACGAGTGCGGCACGTACTTCGAGCACGTCCGGCCCGCTCGTGTCGACGATCCGGTAGCCGCCTTTTTCCAGTTCCTTCTTGAAAACCTCGACGAACGCCGTTGCCAACTCGCTCTTGATGCGCTCGCGATCCGGCGGCGCCATCTGGTAAAGAGCGGAACCCGAGCCGCGCTCCGGATTCCAGTCCTTCGCAAAGGCCACCTCGATGGGTCGTAGCAGGAGCTTGTCGTATCGCGAAACGTCCACGCCAGGTTTGCGGTACACGGCATCGATGCCCGGTTTGCTCACTCGCTCCAAGCCGTCGTGCGTCGAGGACTCGTCGATCGGTGACTTCTGTTGCACCGAGGAGCACGCCACCACCACCGTGCTCACGCCGAGTACCAACCAGGTCACGAGGCTTGCTTTTCGCATGGGGTTCTCCCGCAGCTAAGGAGATCGTTGCACCGGACGGTATGTTGCAGCCGCCCTGGCTCGCGCCGCAGTTCGTAACGAGGGCAGGGCAGCCTCCTGGCCGTCGTGCAAGGGCACCTCGAGCGGAGGGCGGGAATGCTGACTATTGCAGCACTTTCTCGGATCGCTGCTAGCGGAAGCGGACCGCGCTAGGTGAATGGCCGAACGCCTTTTTGAATGCCGTCGAAAAGTGCGACATGTTGGAGAAGCCGCACGACAGCGCGATCTCGGTGATCGAGGGTCTGTTGGCGGCCGAGGCAATGGCCAACAGCTGGCGTGCGCGCTGCAGCCGTTCGATCCGCATGTAGTCGCACACCGTGAAATCTTCTCCCTTGAACAAGGCGTGCAGGTAGCTCACCGAAATACCGCAGGTCACGGAGATCTTGGCGACGCTCAGCTCCGGATCCGAAATGCTCTGTTTGATGTAGCGCTTCACCCGGGCGAGATTGGCGGCGCGAGCTGACCGTTCGGCGGTCATCGCGTCGTTGCATCCGGCGATCACAGCGGTCATGAGGTCGGCGAGCAGGTTGACGCCATACTGGAACTCCATGTCGCTCATGCTCGTCATCTGCTCGTCCAGGGTCACGAGCGCCGTCTTGGCGACTGCACCCAAACCACGGTCGACGCGCAGATCTCGCAGGCAGCGGTCGTAGCCGGCGGTGACGCGGGAGTCGATGAAGTGCCGCGGCATCAGGAAGCAGATCGTGTCGTTGTTGCCGAGTTTCGTATGCACGATCGGTTCCGCCGCTGTCAGCAGCGCCATAGCGTGCGGTTGGCACTGTCGCACGCGCCCGAGCTGCGCGAACTCGAGCGAGCCACGCATCGAAAGATAGAGCACGTAGCGATCCTGCGAGTCCCGTGCGATCTGCGACGGCTCGCGGAACAGTTGGGACTGCCGGCACATCGTCGTGAACCGCGCCAGGGTGAAGCCGTTGGCTGAGCGGCTGCGGGCATTGACCTCGAACTGCGCGTCGCGCGGCGCTTCAGGTGGAACCTTGTAGCGGAAAAGAGTGCGGTCGATGAACGACAGCCACTCGTCTCGCAGATGTGGCCGGCTCGATGTAGTTCCCGTCAGTGTGTCGCAGTTCACCAGCGCGCTCACGAGTATCCCCCATCGCCGACACCGCTCCCACCAGTAGTCTAGCGGCGTGAACCGCGTGCGCAACGGGATAAACCGTGCGTCGGCGTAGACCACTTCATTTTGAATAGCGGCAGCAAACTCAGTAGTCGCTCGCCAAAGCATGGTTCCGCCAATCACAATAAAAGGAACGGCAGATCTCGCGGCAACAGTGTGGACTGAACCGCGTGTATGTGGGCAGACGGTTGGCGGCTCGCTCCTTCCTGCGTTGAAGCAGGAGCGGCGCCGACTAACGAGAACCATGACGACTGAAGAGTAGAGGGGGTATCGATGGTTAGAGCATCACAGGGAATATTGATCGCAGCAATTGGCACGGTCTTGTGCGTGGCGGTCCCGACGCTTTCACTCGCGGCTTCCGCGCAGACTTCGCCCACGGCGGCAACGATCCTGCCTCTGAGCTATACCGCGCCCGCGCGTCAAAAGACGTCCAAGGGCATCGCTTGCAATGAGATACAAGCCAGGTTCCGGCCTGACGCCAATACGCGCCTGACGCTCGTCAGGGCCTTTCGCAAGGGTGAGGATCTGAACCTCGACGGCAAGCCGACTGGCAATGCTTCGCCGGGCGATGTCTGCATGGTCAAGATGATCGTGGGTCCCGGCAATCCAGGACCAAAGGGAGCGCCGTCGACGTCTGAGGGTATCGCGATCGAGATATGGCTTCCGTCACAGGAGCAATGGAACAACCGCATTCACGCCTGGGGCACAGGAGGCTTCTCAGGACCCTGGCAGATCAGCTCGCTCACGACTTTCGGCCTGCCGCCCGAAGGGCTGTTCTCGTTTGCGCATTATCCCGCCGGCGGTGCCCACCAAGCGGTGATCGAGGGATCCGTTGCGGCCGTGAATGACGGTGGTCACGTCATGGCACCTGGCGACACGTCGGGATCCAGCGGATCGTTCGCGATGAATCCCGATGGTTCCGTCAACGCCGCGCTGTGGCGGGATTTTTCGGTCCGTGCCGATCATGAGATGGCGCTGAAGACCAAGGCACTGGTCGAACTCTTTTACGGCCGCCCGGCCGCGCGTGCGTATTTCACAGGGACTTCGGGCGGTGGCCGGCAAGCCTTGAAGGCAGCCCAAGCTCATCCCGAAGACTGGGATGGCATTCTGTCCATGAATCCCGGGATCTATTGGACACGCATGACCACTGCGCAGCTCTACCCGCAGATCGTGATTCAGCGCGATCTCGGCGGCAAGCCGCCAACGCGTGCGCAGCTGGACCTTGTCTCTTCCGCAGCCGTCAGCGCGTGCGACACGGATATCAACGGCCAACACGCCGGATGGATCACCGACCCCAGTGCATGTCGGTACGATCCCACCAAGGATCGCGCGGTTCTCTGCCAGAGCGACGGCGGCGACAACGCAACGCCAGCATGTCTCACCCGCAAGATCGCGCTGGCCATAAACAAGATCTGGTTCGGACCGACGGAAGACGGCAGCGTGCCCGACCCCGCCGTGTCAATTGGACTCGGTCCCAGCCTGGACTCGGCCAACAAGCAATTGTGGTATGGCTTTACGCGAGGAACCCCTCTGGTCGCGGTCGCGGGATCCCTTCCGGATGGGACGCCTGCGCCTTTCACGATAGCAACCGACACCGCGGCCTTGGTGCTCCAGGATCCGAAGATTGGCACGCCTGTTTTCCGGAACGCCAAATCAAATGGTCAGGATGGCTGGAAAAATCTTGGCTATGCCGATTTGGCCCGCGCGCACCGCGAAGGTCTTCGGCTGCAGGATGCAATCGCCGAGGCAAATACGGAAAACCCCGATCTAACCAAGCTTCGCGATGCGAAAGCCAAGCTCATCCTGGTCGCGGCCACGGCGGATGAAGTGGTCCCGCCCGGCGGTGGGCCCCACTACTACAACGAGGTCCTCAAAAAAATGGGAGCGCTCGCTGAAGTGCAACATTACTTTCGCTTCTATCAGCTGCCGGGCATCGGGCATGTGTACCAGCCCGGAAACGTCGACGGTAAGGCTGGCGTGAGTCCCCCGTCGGATCCGCCTTTCAGCATCGATAACAAGGCGCTCATCATCCGCGGAAAGATGTTCCATTACCTGGTCGACTGGGTGGAAAAACAACAAGCGCCCGGTGAAATCGTCGTCACCAACGTTGCCGGCACAGCCTCGCGCCCGCTGTGTGTCTATCCCGCAAAGATGAAATACCTCGGCGGCGATGTGGGTGCTGCGAAGAGCTATCGCTGCGTCCACGATCAAGCTGCGACGAAATAGTCCTCGCGCATGCAGAGCGACACCTTGGAGGGCTAACGATGGCGTTGGCCGTCCCAGGCAACTAACGCAAACGAATTCTGGCCTGATGATGAAGGGGGAGTAGGTCCATGATCGACGCATTCGCTCGGAAATCGTCTTTGCTCTCGTGTTTGACACTTTCTGCGATCACTGCAGCGAACGCTGCGGAGCAGGACACCAAGTTGGAGGAAATCGTTGTCACCGCGCAGCAGCGTTCGGAAAACATTCAAGCCGTTCCGATAACCATACAGGCCTTCTCGGAAGATCAGCTCGAGGCAGCCGGCGTCAAAGGTGCTGAAAGCCTGGCGATGGTGACGCCCGGCCTGGTCATGAGTCGGACGGGAAACACAACGAGTCCCTTCATTCGCGGCATCGGCACCAGCGGCGGCGGCGACGCCGCGGTCGCATTGTATGTCGATGGTGTTTTCATCCAGGGCGCCACCAACACCAATTCTCTGTCCGATATCGAGCGAGTGGAGGTTCTGAAAGGGCCTCAGGGCACGCTGTATGGCCGCAATACCACGGGCGGCCTGATCCATATCATCACCAAAGATCCCCAGCAGAAGTTGTCGGGGAATGTCAGCGTTTCCGGGGGCAACTATGAAACCGTGGAGGCGAAAGGCTTCCTCACCGGCGGAATCACGGACACGATCGCTGCATCCGCCTCCGGGTTCGTACGTGATCAAGGAAAGGGTTACGGAAGAAATCTGCTGATCGGCGGACGGGTTTCCGAGCGCGACGAGAAGAACGGTCGTGGCAAGGTGCAATACAAGTCGGAGGACACGAAGATCACGCTGATTGGCGATTATGCGACGGTGCAGGACTCACGCGGTTACACGCGCGAGGCGTTGCCCGGCGCGATTGTGGGTTTTGCCGATCAACCGGAGACGTGGAGCACGTTCAACGGCAACTGGCATGACATCAACAATGCGGCATTGCCGACGACGTCGCCGCCGTCCCGCCGGGCCAGCGGCCCGCGAGGCAGGTATGATCGCCGCGATTGGGGAACCTCTCTCACGGCTGAGCATAGCTTCGATTGGGCCGATGCGATCAGCATCAGCGCATACCGCGAGGCAAGAACCGAGCTGTTCGGCGACAACGACTTCGGGCCGTTCTATCTCGCCCAGGCACTCGTCGATTTCGAAGGCGAGAACTTCACCCAGGAAGTGAGGCTCGCATCCACCAACGAAGGCCGTTTCAACTGGATCGTCGGCGCCTTCTTTCTGGACGGGGACAATGTCTCCTACCTCGAAGTGCCGCTCGTGATCGTTGGCAAGATCGCTACCACCTCCTATTCGGCGTTTGCCGAAGCCGGGGTGAAATTCTTCGACGGCGCTGGAATGCTGACCCTCGGCGGGCGATACACGATCGACAAACGCCATGTGTCCGGCTCGATCGGTGGCAACCCCGAGTTCGGTGTGCCTGGACTTCCACTTCCGCCGCCCGACATCGACGCCTCCAAGACGTGGACAGAGCCCACTTACCGCATCGTCTACAGCCATCAGATCAACCCCGATTTCATGGCCTATGTCAGCTACAACCGCGGGTTCAAGAGCGGCAATTACAACGTCATTCCTGCGACCACCCCGTCCTACGATCCGGAAATCATGGACGCGTACGAGGTCGGCTTCAAAAGCACGCTCGCGGGCGGCCGCATACGATTGAATGCGGCGGCCTGGTATTACGACTATCAGGCGCTTCAGCTACAGGTCGCGACGAACGTAGCCACCTCAACCGTCAATGCGGCGGGTGCCGAGGTCAAGGGCGTGGAGGCGGACCTTAGCGCCAAGATCACGGACGAACTGACAATCGACCTCGCCGGCACTTACATCGACGGGGAATACACGAAGTTCAGAAACGCGCAGGTGTATGTTCCGAACGTCGATGCCGCCGGCAACCCGGTCGGAGGAGACGCGAGCATCGCCGTCGATGCGTCCGGCAATCGGCTCATTCGCGCGCCGAAAGTCATGCTTTCGGCCGGCGTAACCTACACCTACCCGCTGGGTACCGGAGCATTGACCGGCGTGGTCCGCGCCCAGCACAGCAGTCGCATGTCGTGGGAACCCTCGGGACGTCTCACGGAAGATCCTCTCACCTTGGTGAACGCCAGCATCGGCTATGAGGGAACCACGGGGTGGGGCATTCGCGTGGAGGGGATGAACATCTTCGATAAAAAATACGCCATCACGAAGTCGTCAACCAATTTTGGCGACCACTTCAGCGCCGCCGATCCCGCAACCGTCATGGCGACCGTGAGCTACAAGTTCTAGCGCCCTTCTCGTACCTGTCCGGGCTTTGGCATGCGTGCGGAAGCGTTTTTCAACAGCTTGCCAATTTCAGACAATGCAAAGATCACCCTTGTTCACGATCAACTTTCCATCCACGTGAATCGTTGTATTGCGCAGGGGTAGATCGAAGTGATTCTGCGTTTCGCGGTGCGCTGCATGACTGGCGCCGATACCGACCAGAAAGTTGCCGGCGAAAGTCCGCGCTTCGATACCGTTCGTGTCGGACTTGTCATACATGACCATGCTTTCCCAGCGTGCCTGCCGATTGGTGCCCCACCCGAAATGGGATGTCGTCAGCGCGTTCACTTCGTTCCACGCTGACGAATAGCTGCGGAAGAGTTCAGCGTCGACGCCATCGCCGTCGACCTGAACAATGACATCATTCTCGATATGCAGCGTCATCGGGCGTTCAAGATAACGCTTGAAAGTACAATTTATATCGCCGACATCGACGACGATCTTGCCATTCACACATCCCGCGAGCGGTGTGACTGCGACCAGTCCACCCGGCCAATGCCCGAACGCTCCCGGCGTGTCGACGATGCCGGTGATTGCTGCCGGGTGCCCGCCTTCCATATTCACGGTGAGATCGGTGCCCGCGGCCGACGTTATTTTCATGATCCTGCCTTTTTTGATCACGTCGGCGTTGCGCAGCGTTGTCAGAATGCCATCGGATCCGAGTTCGAGACGTTCCAGAGCTTCGGGATGCTCGTTCAACACGTAGAGCGCCTTGGTGCCGGTGGCCAATATCTCGTGAAGCTCCGGCGCATGGAGCATTCCCTCGACCGTCAAGTCGAGGATGAGGTCACATGGCGCGAGTCCTCGAAGGATCGGCCCCATGCCCATCATTGAGGCGGACGTGCCGGTGGAGCGCGTAGGCACGACGGTTGTGACGCGCGGCGTGGTCGCAACGAGCTTGAAGCTGCGGGCGCCGATGATGCCAAGTGCCAGCTCGGCCAGATGCACGTTCAGTTCACGCGATTGGGTCTCGCAAACGATTCCCACTAGGCTTTTGTCAGTAACTCCCGATGTCACCAGGAAATCCCGGAACATGAGGATCCACTTTCCTTCGATTCGATCCGCAAGCATTTTCATCTCCTGCCCAAAAACAATCGAAACGCCTTGCCGCTGCCCCAAAGAATACTATAACGTTTAGTAAATAGCGCAAGGCTTGTCGGCACCAGGTAGGCCTTTGCCGTCAAGTTGGAAGCTGCCTGCCGGATTGCGAGGCGGCGGCGCCAGAGTGCGGTCGTGATTAGGATGGAGAGAGGTATATGAACAGCACAAGTTACAAGGTCGAAGGGGATCGTGGTGCGGTTGTAAGAAAGATTCTGGCCGCGATGTCGCGTGGTGTATCGGACCCGTTCGATGGTTATCTCGCGGACGACGCGATCTATCATTTAACTGGAAGTCATCGCTTCGCCGGACGTTATGAGGGAAGGGCGGCGCTCCTTGGATTGCTCAGGGGCGTTGCCACTCATTTCGATGAGCACGGCATCCGCTACGAAGTAGCTCGGGTTCTGGAGGCTGGGGACACGGTTGTCGCCACGTTCAAGGGGCTCGGAAAGCTGTCGAAAGGCGGTGATTATTCGAACGACTACTGCGCGATCTGGGATTTCAAGGATGGCAAGGTGGTGAAGATCACGGAATATTTCGATAGCGACCATGTCTGCCGGGCAATGGTACCCGCCTGACTTCAGAAGTTTCATCGCATCGCTATGACGTGTTCGCGCCCGCCTGCGTCGAGCGGCTTTAGAATGAGCGGCCGGGCGCAAAGTAAGCATCTGCCGCTCAAGAAGTTTAAAAAAATACGGAAACAAAAATTGTCGAGGCGCGCCTTGGCGAGCGGCGGCAATCACAATGTGAGGACGATGGATCGATGACAGCGATGCGCAATGAAAAGATTGGGCCCGCGCCGCGCTTATCCGTCAATTGCATGGGTCAAGGGGAAGTCGTTGTCCTCTTGCATGGAATTGGCGGAAACAAGCTGAACTGGCGCGATGCTATGCCGGCGCTCGCTGATTCCTTCCATGTAGTGGCCTGGGATGCCCGTGGGTGGGGCGAAAGCGACGATTACGATGGTCCCCTGAGCTTCGATGACCTGGCGAATGATCTGCTTCGGCTCCTCAATCATTTCGAAGCAGATCGGGCGCATTTGGTAGGGTTGTCCATGGGTGGACGCATCGCGATGCATTTCGCCGAACGGTATCAAAGCAGAATCGCATCGCTCGTACTTTGCGATACCACCAGGGGCGTGGAAGGCTGGTCTGAAGAGCAGAGGGCCGCGTTCGTGCGCTCGCGGCAGGAGCCGCTGCTCAATGGGAAGGATGTTTCGGACATCGCCATCTCAGTGGCGCGGACGCTGATCTCACCGACGGCGACCGAGGACGCGATGGCTCAAATGGTGGACAGCATGATGCGGCTCCACAAGGAGAGTTACCTGAAGGCCATTGAGGCCAACCTGATGATGCCGGCGCATGGTCGGCTCGGCGAGATAAAGGTGCCTACGCTGGTGATAGTGGGTGCAAGCGATCAACTCACTCCTCCGAGCGAAGCGCGGGCCATCGCCGAGCAGATTGCCGGCGCGGAACTGCTGATCGTTCCCGACGCCGGACACTTGGTGAACATCGAGACTCCCAAGGAGTTCAATGCCGCCGTGCGTCGCTTTCTGCTTGCGAATCGTCTAAGGTGAACGCAATCGGATGACGGCATCCGATGTGTCGGGTGCGAGTCGCACTTGATTGCTGGTGACAAAGTTAAGTGGGGAAGACCAATGCCCCGCACGTTGCGAGCGCAGATGAGATGACAGGCACAACACCATCCTCTAAGCGTCGATCCGATCGTAAGGATGGATTGATGAAGCAGGGCAGGGCGCGGGAGATCAAGCTTTCTGAAAAGGCGGGATCGCGCGCGAAGACCCGTTCACGCGCGGGCACGGCGATAGCCGTATCGACATCTGCCGCCGATGAATCTCTGCTGTCGAGCCGTAAGCGCGATCAGATCATGAGTGGAGCAATGAAGGTCTTCCTGGAGGAAGGCTATCATGGTGCAACCATGGACGCGATTGCCGCAGCCGCGCACGTCTCCAAGCCGACTCTATACAATCTGGTCGGCAACAAAGAGGAGTTGTTCGAGCAGATATTGCGCCGTGCTACGGACGATATTCTGTTGCCCACCCGGCGGAAGCCATCGCCGGAGATTTCGCTCGAGGAGGAGCTGTACGAGTTTGCAAGGCACTATGCCGATGTCTTGTTGAGCAGCCACATGCTGTCGCTGCACCGTCTTGCTGTCGGCGAGGCGCAGCGCTTCCCGAGGCTTGGGCGCCTCTTCTACAACGCCGGCCCGGCGAAGGTGCTGGAAGGAATGTCCCACTATCTCGCCACGCTCGGCGAGCGGGGGCATCTCGCCATCTCGGATCCAGAAACCGCAGGCCATCATTTCTTCGGATTGGTGATCAATCCAGCGCGCAATCACTTACTGTTCTTCGGCGACGGTGCGTTGAGTGACGACGAGATCGATAAGTTCATTAGGAATGGCCTCGTGACCTTCCTGCGCGCCTATATGGCAGAGCCGAGAAAAGCGAGCGCAAAGCGGCGCACCAAGGAGATGTGACAAGCGCTTCGGAGGGCTCGCCGTGCCGGCGAGCGTCTTTCATAACTTTCCCGTCAGTCGTCCTGAAGACTGTCCGTGTGTCGTGCAGAGACGGCATGGAAACTTTACATACCAAAACGTTTAGTCCGGCTGGCGCCCAACGTGCACGCCAGCAAAGAAGTTCGAGGAGGGGGGTGCTGTGAAAGCCATAACACTTGAGCGGTTGGGCGATCCTGTTCGCGATCCCAACCTACTGTCTCTGCGGGAAGTCGCGAAGCCCACGCCTGAGCCGGGTGAAGCGATAATCCGGATCGCGCTCGCGCCCATCAACCCGTCCGACCTTCTTTTCATGGCGGGTGAGCTGCCGTGGCCTGTGCGCCTCAGGCCGGGACAGATCGTCGGAATATGCGGAGCCGGCTTCGTTGAAAGCTCCGCCGAAAGCGGGCCACCCGTCGACACGCTGGTTACGTTCAGCGCGATGGGTTCTTGGGCAGAATACGTGGCTGTTCCCGCTGCCTCGCTGATCGCCTTGCCGCCGGATTTTCCGCTAGCGCTGGCCGCGCAGTTTGCGAACGTGATTACGGCCTGGGAGCTTGTCGAACAGTCCGGTGTAGAGCCAGGGGGATGGCTGGCGCTGACCGCCGGTTATTCCACCGTGTCGATCCTTGCCTTGCAGCTGGCGGTTCGCAAGGGCATTAATGTTGTGTCCGTCGTGCGCACCCGGCGAGCCAATCCCGATTTGATCGCCTTGGGTGCGAAAGCGATCCTGATCACACAGGAAGGCGGACTTGGCGAAGCAGTGTGGCAGGCCACTGGCGGAAAGGGCCTCAACGGCATTGTCGATTGCGTGGCCGGGCCGGCAACGGTCGAGCTGATCCGCCAGTGCGCTCCCTTTTCGAGAATGCAGATCTACGGGAGCCTGGACTCTCGTGACATGGCTATTGCCGGCCACGATATTCTGTACAGGTTTCTTGAAATACGTCCTTACAGCTATCCATTTTCTTTTAGGCCACCCGCAACGGCCGAAGAGAATGCATTCGTGAACCGGGTCGTCCAAGAAGCATTGAGCGTCCGTCCGTATGTCCCTGTGGGCGGAATATTTCCAATGGCAGACTATCGAAATGCCATCGCAGGGCCGATGACGGCTGAAGAGCGCGGCAAGTACTTCCTACGCATGATCGACTAGTCGTTACCGCGTTTGACTGGGCGCATAGGATGTCTCCGTTCGCAAGCCTGGTATCGCAGGCGGTCTCATGATCGGCATATCCCTCTGGTACGAAGCGCTGCTCGCACCTGCAGAAGTAAAACATAATTTGCACGATACTAAACCGTGTGGTAAATAAACGAGCGTCGCATCTCGAAGCGGGGCGGTCGCAGCTCGGGAGCACTGACGGGTGTTGATCGGTAAAAGAGCTGGAAAAGCCCTGTCGATCAGCACCACTCGGAGTCCGGAAAAAAAGAGGGGGTTCTACAATGAAACGCTGTCAGATCGTACCGTGCGTGACCCTGCTTTGTTCAGCCACTGCACTGCTTTCCGACGCCGCTCAGGCGCTCGACGCGGCTGATGCGAGTGGCGCGATGGCGTCGCCCGACGCCGAAATCGCCGAGATCGTCGTGACGGCGCAGAAACGCGTCGAACGATTGATCGACGTTCCGCTGTCGGTCACCGCGGCGAGCGGTGATCAGCTCGCCAGGCAAGGCATCACTGACACTGCGCAGCTGACAAAGGTAGTTCCAGGGTTTACCTTTCAGCAGGGTAGTTATGGCACGCCCGTGTTCGCCATCCGCGGTGTCGGCTTTTTCGATAACTCGATTCTCTCTGGCCCCGCAGTTACGGCTTACGTCGACCAGGTGGCTCTGCCGCTCTCGATGATGACGCGCGGAGCCAGCCTGGATCTGGAGCGGGTCGAGGCTCTGAAGGGCCCGCAGGGCACGCTTTTCGGGCAGAACTCAACGGGTGGCGCCATCAACTATATCGCCGCCAAGCCCACGGACACGTTGAAAGCCGGCTTCGATCTCGGCTATGGCCGCTTCAACGAAGTCACGACAAACGCTTTCATCAGCGGACCGATTAGCGACACGGTCCGCATCCGTCTCGCCCTGGCTCAGGAATACATGGACGGTTGGCAGAAAAGCCTGACCCGTTCCGACGATGAGCTCGGCAGGAAGCGCTTCTACAATGGCCGCTTCTTGGTGGATTGGACACCCACCGATCGATTGAAATTGGAAGCAAATGTCTCTGGCTGGATCGACAAATCGGACAGCCTGGCAGCGCAATTCATCAGATTTGCGCCAAGCGTTTCACCATTCGATCCACGGTTGCAACAGGTTGAGGACAATCTGACGTCCGCGCCCACGCGTCTCGACAGCATTCGAGCGGCTGACTGGGATCCCAACTTTGATTTCGCTCGAGACAATAAATTTTATCTGATGTCTTTACGGGGGGATTGGGAAGCTACCGACTCGATCAGCGTGACGTCGATTACCGCCTATTCGGACTTGACCACCGACATGCCGATCGACACCGACGGTACGGCATTCAGCAACTTCCGGTATGACGTCCAGGACGGCAAGGTCAAGACATTCACCCAGGAGCTGCGGCTAAGCGGTGACCTCGAGCGGTTCAGGTGGATGATGGGCGCGAACTATCAGAACCTGAAGGGGCATGAATATCAGGATCTGCATACTGACGCGACCAATAATGCGACTCCTGTTGGTCTCCTTCAAAATCAGTCTGCCTATCTCAACAACCAGCACCCGATTACCAAGGCCGTGTTCAGTAGTGGCGAATTCGATGTCACTGACCAGCTGACCCTTCAGGCCTCGGTCCGCTACACGGAAGAGAAGCGGAAGTTTAACGGCTGCCTTGCAGATTCCGGCGTTGATCCCGCAGCCACCCCTCCGGGTTACGTTCCGCTCAGAGACGCGTGGAGCATTCTTTCATGGGCGTTGCGCGATTTCGTGGGCTCTCCACCTGTCATCCCGCCCGGTGGCTGCATCACGTTTAATGATGCGACATTCCTGCCTGAACTTACCCGGCGCACGCTCAACGAAAACAACGTTTCTTGGCGCGCGGGCGCGAACTGGAAGCCGAACACAGATACTCTGCTCTACGCCTATGCCGGCAAGGGTTACAAGGCGGGTAGCTTCACCATTCTGCCGGCGATTTTCTCCTCGCAGTTCCAGCCAGTCACTCAGGAGTCGATCATGGCCTACGAGGCCGGCTTCAAGGTGGCGCTCGCAGACAGCGCGGCACAACTCACGGGCGCCACCTTTTACTATGACTATAAGGACAAGCAGCTGGTTGGCGTGTACGACTCCGGCCCCTTCGGGCAATTGCCGAAGCTGATCAATATCCCGAAATCGCGCATATGGGGCGCCGAACTGGAAGCAACAATCCGGCCAGTCGAGGACCTGCAAATCAGAGGCGGCGTGACCTACGTGAATTCGCGCGTGAAAGCCGATCCGGAGGCACCCAACCAGGCGCTCGACCCGTTTGCCGTCCCTACCTCCTACGTTGGCGAAGCGTTTCCCAACACACCGAAATGGCAGGCACTCGGCGATGCCGAGTATGGGTTCGGCCTGAGCGCGAACTTAAGGGCGTTCTTGGGTGGTTCGGTCACATATCATCGCGACACCTTCGCGACCTTTGGCGAAGCGCCAGAGTTCAAATTGCCTTCCTACACGCTGATCGATCTGCGCGCTGGCGTGCAGAGCCGTGACGGAAACTGGCGCTTCCAGATATGGGGACGTAACGTTACCGACAAACGTTACACCACCAACGTATCTCATTTGATCGACTCCGTAAGCCGCACCGTTGGCATGCCCGTCACTTACGGTGCGAGCGTTTCCTATCGTTACTGAAAGGTGGAAAGAAACCAGGGGCTGCTCAGACATTTCAGTCCGAGGTGAAGGGGCCGGTGTTGCGGGCGCTACGCGGGTTACTAGTCCGAACAAGATGCACGAGCAGCGAAGAACAGAGCATGGAATTCCCTCAAGCAGTTAAGCATTCGATGCGCCTCGATTTATTGGCGAGAGTCAAAACGCTCGCTCCATTGCTGGCGGCCAACGCCAGAAGGACTGACGAAGAGGGCTTGATCCCTCAGGAAAATTTGGATGCGCTTCGACAGGCCGATCTGCTCGCACTCGGTCGTCCCAGCAAATATGGCGGACTCGAGACCGATTTGCGCACCTTGCTCGAGGTCCAGGTCGCAATTGCTGAAAGCTGCGGATCTACTTCATGGGTCGCCGGTCTGGGCAATGTCAGCTCATTCCTGCTCGGCCTTTTTCCTGCTGAGGCACAGGAGGATGTATGGGGCATGGACAAGGACAGCCGCGCGGCAGTTGTCGTTTCTCCTGCGGGTAGCTCGGCAACAAAGGTCGCAGATGGATGGCGGATTTCGGGCAAGTGGCGTTATGCGTCCGGCTCGGAACATGCGCAATGGGCGGTCGTTGGTGTGTCGGCTCCTGCGGACGGCGGGAAGCCAGACATCGGCCTCGCGCTCGTGCCCATGAGTGAGGTCCGGATCGAGCGGAATTGGAACGTTACTGGCCTCTGCGGCACCGGCTCGAACACCATGGTGTTGGATAACGTATTCGTTCCTTCTCATCGGCAACTTTCTTATCAAGCTGCCGTCGCCGGCGAGGCGCCGACCCCATACGACACGGATGCGCATCCTCTATACCGCACCCCCTTTTCGGCGATCTTCAACCTTTGCATAGCGGCGACCCCGGTGGGCCTTGCCAAAGCCGCAGTGAAGTTGGCTATCGCAACCGCGCCGAAGCAGATCATTCCGATCATCGGCGTTCGCCAATCAGAGGCGCCCTCGATCCAGATCATCGTCGCCAATGCTGCCTGCACCGCCGATTCAGCTGAGCTGCATCTGTTTCGCGCCGCTGCTGCCGCAGATCAGGCTGCACTCCTCGGCATGCCTCAATCGCCATTGGACGTCGCTCGCAGCGACGCTGATCGGGTGATGGCGGCGCGTTATGCCATCGAAGCCGTGCGCTTGATCGTAAAAGCCCAGATGTCATCGGTGCACAGCAAGACAAACCCGATGCAGCTGATCTGGCGCGATTGCGAGATGGCAGCATCGCACTTCGCATTTGCTGACTTGCACTTGGAAGCCTACGGCAAGGCCATGTTCAATCAGCAATGAGGTCGCGCGTGCTCGCGCCATGACGCACAAACACGAGAAGGAGATGCATATGCAGACAGAGTTCATCGGCAAGTCTGCCATCGTCACTGGCTCGAGCGAGGGGATTGGTTTCGCGCTGGCAAAGGGACTGGTGGACGCCGGTGCCCGAGTACTGCTTGTCGCGCGCCGCGAGGATGTCGTACGCAAGGCTGCGGAAGGGTTGGGACCGAATGCTGCCTGGATAGCGGTCGATCTGACGGAGGAGGGGGCTGAGGAAAAGGTGGTCCGAGCCGCAATCGATCGCCACGGCGGAATTGATTATCTGGTGAATAACGCGGGACTCAATCTTCCGGCCTTTATCGGGGACTACAGGGCCAGTGATTTCAGGCGTATGGTCGATCTCAACATGGTGAGCACGACAATGCTCACTCAGGCGGCGGTGCCCTATCTTGCGGCCGGCGACGGCAGCGCGATCCTGAACATTTCCACTGGAGGTAGCCGCAAGGCGACGATCGGTAACGGGCTCTACAGTGCCACGAAGATTGCCATCAACTATCTCACCGAGGTCTGGGCACTGGAGCTTGCTGATCGCGGCATTCGCGTGAACTGCATCTGTCCTGGCGGTACCGAAACACCGCAATTCTGCAAAGTCGCGGATTCAATCGAAGGTTATCGCGAGATGGTGATTGGCGTGACGCCGGTCAAGAGAATGTGCGCGCCCGAAGAGCTGGTGCATTCCGCATTCCTACTGCTTTCCAAGCGGACCGGGGGGTTCATCACCGGCGCGATACTGGATGCCGACGGCGGCTATCACATATGAATGTGGAACCACGTTTCGACGAATGGGGGTAGAGATCATGTCCGCCCAGGATGTAGTACGCCGCTTTCTGGACGCGAAAGACCGGGCAAGCATCGAAGCGCTGCTCGATGATTGTTTGACCTGGACGGTCGTGGGCAAGGGGCCCATGTATCGCACCTATCACGGCAAGGCCGGGTTCCTCGATGAGTTGATGGGACAGATTGGAACGCGTTTTGTGCCTGGTTCCCAGCGGGTCACAATCCGCGCCATGTATGAGGATTTCGCCGCACAGACAGTCATAGCCGAGATTGTCGAGGTCGCCGATGTGGTCGGGGGTGGCACGTATGAGAATGACGTGGCCGCGATTTTCCGTGTCAGCAGCGGCAAGATCGTCGCAGCCCGCGAATATATGGATTTACGGCCCGTCGAGCGCCTGATGGATGTCGAACGAAGCGCTGCAGGTCCAGCTCTGTAGTTGCCGGCCACTGCACATTGAGCCGAATCCGCTTTGGCATGACGTTCCAGTTCGACATCGTCATCCGCTCAATCCCCGCCTGGAGTAGGCGGACGTCAAGGAGTCCTTTGGATCTGCAAGCGTCCTTAAGGATGGGCGCGCTGTGTTCAACATCGCGGGTAACAAGTATCGGATCGTTGTCTGGATCAATTACCCGTATCGGGTTGTTTACGTTCGATTCATCGGCACACACGCTGAGTACGACAAGGTAGATGTTCAG
>DATELY010000160.1:0-6776 GCA_035276085.1 Steroidobacteraceae bacterium
AAGAACAGTGCGACGATTGACTCAAATCACTGCACCTCTGGCCCCCTCCCCTGCGGAGCGGGGGAGGGTTGGGGTGGGGGCAGATCCACCCGACTAAGCCCCACTCCGCTTTGCCACCGTCGTCGCCGCAGCAATCATCGACGACAGGTCAGACAGATTCGCCGGCACGATGAGCGTGCCCTTGGCATCCTGCGCGAGCCGCCCGAACTGCTTCAGATATTCCTCCGCAACTCGCAACTGCATGGCCTCGAGGCCACCGCGGCCGCTCAGCGCATTGCCGACGCGGCTCAATCCTTCCGCCGTCGCCGTGGCGATCGAGAGAATCGCTTCGGCGTGGCCGTGTGCCTCGTTGATCTGCTGCTGGCGCGAGGCTTCGGATTCCTTGATCACGCGCTGCTTCTCACCTTCGGCTTGATTGATCTTCGCATCGCGTTCGCCTTCGGAGGCCAGGATGACGGCGCGCTTCTCGCGCTCGGCGCGCATCTGCTTTTCCATTGCCTGCAGCACATCGCGCGGCGGATTGATGTTCTTGATCTCGTAGCGCAGCACTTTGACGCCCCACGGAGCCGACGCCTTGTCCAGCTCGGTCACGACGTTCGCGTTGATCGCCATGCGCTCTTCGAACGTGCGGTCGAGCTCGATCTTGCCGATCTCACTGCGCAACGTCGTTTGCGCGAGCTGTGAGATGGCGAAGCGATAATTCGTGATGCCGTACGACGCCGCCTTCGCATCGAGAATCTGCAGATACAACACGCCGTCCACACCGACCTGCACGTTGTCCTTCGTGATGCAGATCTGTTCCGGAATATCGACGGCTTCTTCTTTCAGATTGTGCTTGTAGGCGATGCGATCGACGAATGGCACGAGAATATGAAAGCCGGCCTGCAGCGTGCGGCTGTAGCGGCCCAGGGTTTCGACGACGTACGCACTCTGCTGTGGCACGACCGTGGCGGTCTTTGCCAGCACGATGAGGATCAGGACGACGATGGCGAGTACGCCGATGAGAGTTTCCATGTGTTGAAGCTCCGCTTGTTTTAGGACCTGGGGCTTGGGGCCTGGGACGTGGGGAAGATGGGAACCCCGGGTCTCAAGTCCCAGGCCCCAGGCCCTGCTTGCGCAGACGCAACGTCAGCCCGTCCATGCCGATGATCTCCGCTTCCTCGCCGAGCTCGAGCGGTCTGGCATCTTCGTTGATCGCGGACCAGGAGGTACCGCGGAACTCGACTTTGCCGCTCTCGCCCGGCGCGAGCCGCGTGTTCATGCGAATGCGGTCGCCCGCCGCGACGCGTTCGGCCACAGTGCCTTCCACGCGGCGTACGCGTTCGTAGAGACGCTTGCGGAACGTCACCATCAGCAGTGCGGCCAGCAGCCCCATCGTGAGCCACTGCGCCCATGCGGGCAGCACGATGCCCGCCAGCCCCAACACGCCGACGACCAGCGCGGAGAAGCCGAAGAACACGAGATAGAACTGCGCATCGATGACGAACATCTCCGTCCCGAGCAGCGCAGCGCCGAGAATGATCCAGCCATACCAGGGCATGTGATGCACCCGCCGATGTTGTTGTTCGAGTGGACGTCAGTGTAGCGCCAGATGATGAACTTCTGAATCGAGCCGGTGGAGCTGAGCGACTCAGGCTGCGAAAATCGACAGGAATCCGCCGCAAGCTCACGTATCACGGGCAGAAGGGGAACGTTACACTACTGGTTGTAAAAACAGCCAGGAGAGGTCGATGGACGACGACGCTCGCCGTGCGCAACGCGTGCGCGAAATCGATGCACTCAGGGACGAGATCACTCAGCTCGCCGGCCATCTCAACGCGGCCAACTATCGCTTCCTCAAGCTCGTCGCCGAATTCGATCGCCGCGCAGGCTGGGTCGACCACGCAACGCACTCCTGCGCCCATTGGCTCAACTGGAAATGCGGCATTGCCATGGGCGCGGCGCGCGAGAAGGTCAGAGTCGCGCGTGCACTCGAAAGCCTGCCGAAGATCTCAGCCGCGATGGAACGCGGCGAGATCAGTTATTCGAAAGTACGCGAGATGACCCGCGTCGCCTGTGCCGCCACGGAAGAAGCGCTGGTGATGATCGCCCGGCACGGCACCGCCGCCCACGTCGAGAAGATGGTGCGAGGGTTTCGTCGCGCGAAGAATGCGGAAGAGATGCAGCGCGAAGCCGTTCAGCAGGCGGAGCGCTCGGTGAGCTGGCATTACGACGCGGACGGCTCATTGCTGCTCAGAGCGAAACTGCCCGCCGAGATCGGCGCGATCGTGTTGAAGGCAATGGAGCTGGCGATCGAAGAGATTCCGCTGGAACAGGTGAGCCAATCGCGTGCCGACGTTCCCGCTGGAACGCCAACCGTCAAATCCATACCCAGCGCAAGACGCGCCGATGCCCTCGCCCTCCTCGCCGAATCGTTTCTCGAACACGGCGTCGCAGCGACCACGGGCGGCGAGCGCAACCAGATCATCGTGCACGTCGCAGAGGAAACCCTCCGCAACCACGCTGCAGGTTGTTGCGAGTTCGAACAGGGCCCTGCAATCGCAGCCGAAACCGCACGCCGCCTCGCCTGCGACGCCAGCATCATCACATTGATCGAAAGCGAAAACGGCGACCCACTCAACCTAGGCCGCAAAACCCGCACGATCTCCACACCCCTACGCCGCTTCCTACGGGCCAGAGACAAGGGCTGCCGCTTCCCAGGCTGCGCCAACACCCACCACATCGACGCCCACCACATCCAACACTGGGCCAACGGTGGCAACACGAAACCCTCGAACCTCGTGAGCCTCTGCAGCTTTCATCATCGCAAAGTGCATGAGGGAGGGATGCGCATCGAAGTGCTGGATGACGGGGCGCTGCGGTTCATCAAACCGGACGGCACGATGATCGATAGCACGGCTCAAGGATGTACGCAGCCGCTAAGCGATTGGACGCAGATCTACAGAGAGCATGGTGAGTTGGAGATACACATAAACGAGAAGACTGCGGCGACGAAGTGGCTGGGGGAGAGGTGTGATTATGGGTTGGGGGTGGAGGTGTTGTTGGCGCAGGCGAAGAGGGGAAGGTCGGTGGGGGCGTTCCAGCGGGAACGTTAGGGTGGTGGAGGAGAGTAAAGCGCTGCGAGCCATCCGACGAGATCCAGCCTGCGATTTACGCACGAAGCCGAGCGCACACAGGGAACACGGCATCTCACCCGAAGCGCTCTCACAGACGAAATGTCGTCGCTCGCGGATCGATCGGCCTAAATCGTACGCACTCTGTGCGCACTGAAAACGCTCGTGAGCGCAAACTTTGGGCGCTCCTAGGGCGAGACGACTGATGAAGACCCAAGTGTCTGTTTTCGGCCAGGAGCGGACATAGCGATGGAGCTATTGCGGCTTCCCGGCCCGGCAGTTATAGCGCGGAATCAGCATTTGATCGGTTCATGTCATCGTGAGGTCGTGATGACGCTCGGACCGTCGCCCGTTGAGTGCTGCTCTTCCCGGGTACCAGAGACGCCGTGCTGTTTGTGCTCAGAACGGATTTAATACAGATACACAGAATCTCCGGTGACTGCGACTCCTGTTCCCACTGCAAGAATTCGCCCATCGGCCGACAGTGACAGTGCGTATCCGAAGTAACCACCCGGATCGAGAGTCGGCCCCTTTACATACGAGCGCTGTGACAATGCGGCACCCGCCGACGTAAACACATAGGCCGCACCTCTGTTTGGCATCGTAGTGTCAGACTGGTCCCCGTTTATCCCAGTCGCATTGCTGGCCTCCGGATAGGAGCCCACTACGGCGACAAGGCCGTTCTTTGCTAGATCGACGGTATATCCAAAGTAATAGTCCTGTGCTGTATTCGATGGCTTGATGTAATGCTGCTGAGACCAATTCGTGCCAACGCGTTTGAATAAGTACGCGGCGCCGCTCTGCGAGGCACTCTGATTCATCTGATCCCCATCGATTCCAGTTGCACTGCTCGACTCATATGGCGAGCCTACTAGCAGCACAGTCCCGTCCGCCGACAAGTCGATCGAATTGCCAAAAAGGGTGATCGGTCGAGGATTGGATGCTTTGATGTATGCCTGTTGCGACCACGCAGCGTTCTGCCGCGTGAAGACGAACACCGCGCCACTCTCGGTCGCGCGTTGATTCATCTGATCGCCATTGATCCCCTCAGAATCACTGTCGTCCCGGGGCCCGGCAACAGCTAGCACGTCTCCACTCTCGGATAGCGCAACTGAAAATCCAAATTCCATCTGAGCATTCGCATTGGAGGCCTTGATGTAGGCCTGCTGGCTCCAGATCCCTGAGGATTCCTGGAACAGATACACGGCACCGGTGCCGAGTGCGCTTGTATCATTCTGATTGCCGTTTATGCCTGAAGCATTGCTAGATTCTCCTGGCGCGCCTACCGCAAGCGTGTGACCGTTGCCGGACAAGCTCACTTTCCATCCGAACTGGTCGAGGCGGTGCGTGTTCGAAGCTTTGATGTAGGCTTGCTGCGACCATGTACCTTGGTTGCGATCAAAGACGTAAACGGCGCCGCTCTCGTCCGTCGAAACACCATCTGATTCATTTCCGTTGGGACCGGTAGCTGCGCTGTCTTCGTTGGGTGCACTGACTACCAGTCGGTTTCCGTCATCGGACAGTGCAACGCCCCCTCCAAACCCGTCGCCAGCACCGGTGTTTGACGCCTTGATGTAGGCCTGTCGCGACCAGGCAATGCCGTCATAGACGTACACAAAGGCAGCGCCGCTTTGGAAGGCAGACTGATTTGTCACATCACCGTTGATGCCCGTTGAACCGCCCGATTCACCAGGATCGCCGATCGCGAGCGTTGTTCCATCTGCAGAGATCGCGACGGATGCGCCGAATGCATCGCCAACCGACGCGACCGAATTCGAGAAGTGACCGATGGCCAGCTGAGAAGATGCCTGGATGGGTAAAGAATCGGTGCAACCTCCCACGTTGCAGGCCGCAACGATGTATCTCGTGTTCAACCAGTCGGTGAGATGCACGGCCACAGATTCGCTGAATGTGGTTGTCGAGATCTTCGTGCCCAGAACGCTACGTTCGCTGCCAAGCGTCTTTCTGACCTCGTAGTAAGTGGCGCCGGCGGCAGGACCCCAAGTCAGGATGACTCTCTTCACGCCGTACGTTACGTTGACTACGGGTTGCTCCGGCAACGTCGTGCAGACTACGGCCACGGAGCTCACATCGGCTTTCGCTGTTCCCGTTCCGTTATCCACAGAGCAATGCTGGTGCGGCGGTTGCGTGAGCACAGCTACGGCATACGACTTTCCGGATGCGACCTTTGTGGGAAATGAAAAGGCGCCGACTGCATCGACGGTGAGACTTTCCATACCATTGTTGGTCAGCACCAAACCCTTTTCCGTCAGCCCCGAAACCGAGCCACCGATGACGTATGTGACTAGGGTCGATGGCTCGGCCGATCCTCCCCCTCCGCAAGCAGCCAAAACAGCAAGAAGCAGCAGACGAGCGATCCCGAGAAAAGTCCTTATCCGCGTCACAGCGCTTGAACTCATTTGCAGTTCTCTTGTTTGAATTCTTAGGGAGAGTAGTAAGCTCCGCGCATTCCGTTCCCCGTGCGGTACTACTTTGGACCTAACAATGCCGCAATCCAAAGACGCTGACAATGGAGCTGGATCGATGTTGCCGAACATCCGCTCATGAAGATGCTTTCATGATCGGCCGGCGGGTGCTGTGAGTTTAAGGATGAACCTTCACTGGCGAACGGTACAACGGCTTTCATGCGGCTGCGCCATCGTCGAGTTGATCGAGACGACAACGGCGAACCGCTCAACATCGGGCAAAGGACGCTGTAGTCACCTCGATTCTTCGAGCCATTCTGAAGTAGAGGTTTGCACGAATGCACGACCCGGTACCGAGACGCGCTTATGTACCGCGTAGGTTGTGACTGAGGTGTTGGCGAGTATCGGCCAAGAGCGGACATCAGCAACGCAAAAATGCAACCTGACACTGAGACGGACACTCAAGCGGGCCATGGAAACATGTCACGCCACGAGGGTGGGCCGCTAAGGCGCACCGCCAATAACCGCTCTCGGCCAAGAGCGGACATCACAAAATGCAAATACGCAAACCTGACGCCGATACCGACGCCGATACCTATACCGGAGCGCTCTGGCTTTTACCCACTTGGCGGGGTGGAAAGAGGGTGGGCAAGGCCGTGAAATTCAGCTCGATGGCGATGGCTTCCGAACGACCAAAAAGGGACGGATCTATTTCAGCGAATCGCGCCAAACGCCGCTACTGGATCGCCCAAAATAAATCCGTCCCCTTTCACTGTCCCGTCCCCTTTCACTGTCCCCTCACGGACGAACGCGGATGATCGTCTTTCCCTTGCGTCGCTCGGTCGGGTTGAAGGCTGCGACGGCATCGTCGAGGGTCGAGACGTTGCCGATGTTCGTCCGCAGTCGTCCGTCCCGCACCCGCCGGACGATCTCACTCAGTTGGGCACGATCGGACTCGACAACGAAGTCGACCGCCAGGCCGTCGGCGGGCCGCGCCTCGGGTGGCCCGATGATGGACACCAGTGTTCCTCCGGCACGAATCACGCCTGCGGACCGCTTCCCGATGTCGCCGCCGATGACATCGAACACCAGATCGACTTCACCGACGTCTTCCACGGCGTCGTTGTCGAGGTCGACGAACTCCTTCGCACCGAAGTCGAGCGCCGTCTGACGGTCGGCCGCGCGTCCGGTGCCGATGACGTAGGCGCCGGCCTTGCGCGCGAGTTGCGTCACCATC
>DATELY010000161.1:0-30962 GCA_035276085.1 Steroidobacteraceae bacterium
GCCGAGCAGGAGAAGCAGCACACGGAACAGGCGCAATCGCGGCGCCTGCAGGTTGGCAGTGGTGACCGCTCCGAGCGCATCCGCACATACAACTTCCCGCAGGGCCGCGTGACGGATCACCGCATCAATCTCACGCTGTACAAGCTCGACGACGTGATGAATGGCGCGCTCGAGCCGGTCATCGAACCGCTGCAGCAGGAGCATCAGGCGGAGCAGTTGGCGAGCGTGGTGGGTTGACTCCTCTTCACCTCTCCCGGTTCCGGGAGACGACTGGAGGAAGTGGCGCGCCAGGTCGACGCGAAGCGGCGGGTGAGGGATCTCGATATCTTCGGTGTTCAATGGCTTGAGATATTCCAGCACGCCATCCAGCGACTCGCGGGCGCCTCCCAGCTCTTCACTCGCCACTTCCACCCTGGATTGGATTGCCGGCAGCAGTTGATAGCGCGTAATTGTGCGGGCGCTGGTTAGACGCAGCACGTAGCACGCGATGGCCGAACGTGCGGATCAGGCCGGCGATCTTGTCGACGCCGCCGGTGAGCGACTTGAGCTTCGGCAGCAACGTGTTGTTGACGAAGTCCAGCAACGCATCACCGGTGATGCCCTCCTCGTCCTTGGCCCAGTTGCGCCAGCGCAGGTGCTTGTGACGAGATTGGAAACGTTGGGCATGTCTTATTTCGTGTCGCGATCGGCAGCGCCGAGCAAGCGTGCAGCGTTGGCGGCAAGCACCTGCATCTGACGAATGGCAACGGCATTGAGCCTGCGCAGGCGTTCGCCCTGCGGCAGGCTCATGTGAATGAATTCGGCATTGAGGCTTTCCATGTTGGCGAGCACCAGCAAATGCTCGACGCTGGCGTGGTCGCGCATGTTGCCTTCCAGCTTGGGATTGGCCTCGCGCCATTGGCGAGCGGTATGCCCGAACAGCGCGACATTCAGCAGATCGGCTTCGTTGGCATAGGTCGCCGCCGCCTGGGCCGCAGTCACCTTGGCTGGAATGAGATGCGCCTGCACCGCATCGGTATGGATGCGGTAGTTGAGCTTGGACAGGGTGCGGTTGAGATTCCACGCCTGCGATAGACGCTGGTTCTCGTCGTCCTTGAGGCGCTGGAACTCCTTGATGAGATAGATCTTGAACTCCGGGCTGATCCACATCCCGAATTCAAAAGCGATGTCTTTGTGGGCGTAAGTGCCACCATACCGCCCAGCGGTCGCCCGCAGACCGATGGCACCGGTTTGCTCAACCCATTCTTTGACGCTGAGCTTGTAGCTGTTCAGGCCGGCCTGACTTTTAATTGTGGCGAATTCGCCATAGTTGAAATTAGGGTTATTGACCGACTCCCAGATGCCTAGGAACTCGACGGTGTTCCTGTTTCGCAGCCAATCGGAAATGAAGAAATCTCCGTCCTTGGCCTTGAGCATGTCGGTCAGCGAAATGTAGTCGTCCTGCTTGTGGGTAAGAACAGTGACGGCCACTCCTTTGACTTCGATGATGGACTTCTTTGCTTTGCTCATGACTCAGGCTGACTCCCTGTATAGCTGAGATTCCAGTTCGCGGATGGATGTGCGATCAAATCTCTGCAGCACGAGAGATTCGTTCCGGCCGGAACTAACAGCCCGGCCTTCCTCATCCTAGCTTTCCAACGCCGCCCGCAAATCCTCGATCAGATCCGCGGTGTCCTCGATGCCCACCGACAGTCGTATCAGCGAGTCGTCGATGCCGAGCGCCGCACGCTTCTCGACCGGAATCGAGGCGTGCGTCATCAAGCCCGGATGATCGACCAGGCTCTCCACTCCACCCAAACTCTCCGCCAGCGTGAACAGGTGGCAGCGCTCCAGAAAGCTCCGCGCAGCATCGATGCCGCCATCGATGAAGAACGTGACGATTCCGCTGAATCCATTGCTCATCTGGCGACGAGCCAGCTCATGCTGCGGATGACTCGGCAATCCCGGGTAGATCACGCGCGTGACCTTCTCATGCGATTCGAGCCACTGCGCGATCGCAAGCGCGCTCTCGCTGGTCTGTCGCATGCGCACCGCCAGCGTCTTCAATCCGCGTAGTGCAAGGAAGCTGTCGAACGGCCCGCTGATCCCGCCCACCGCGTTCTGCAGAAATCCGATCTTGTCCGCGAGCTCGGGATTCGCGGTGACTGCAATACCGCCGACCATGTCCGAGTGACCATTCAGGTACTTCGTGGCCGAGTGCATCACGATGTCGGCACCCAGCTCGAGCGGGCGTTGCACCCATGGCGTCGCAAAGGTGTTATCGACGACGGTGAGGATGTTCTTGCTGCGAGCAAAGGCGGAGACCTGCGCGATGTCGACCAGCCGCAGCGTGGGATTCGTCGGCGTCTCGATCCAGATCAGCCGCGTGTTGGACTTCACGGCGGCAGCCAGCTTGTCCATGTTGGACAAGTCGACGTAGCTCACTTCGAGGGCAGCCGTGCGCTTGCGCACCCGTTCGAACAGGCGATAGGTGCCGCCATACAAGTCCTCCATCGCAACCACGTGACTGCCCGCATCGAGCAGTTCCAGCAGCGTGCTCGTGGCCGCCATGCCGGAGGCGAACGCAAAGCCCCGAATACCGCTTTCCAGATCGGCGATACACCGCTGCCAGGCGTCGCGCGTCGGATTGCGCGTGCGCGCATAGTCGTAGCCCTTGTGCACGCCGGGGCTGGACTGTGCATACGTGGAGGTCGTGTAGATCGGCGGCATCACCGCGCCGGTGGTTGGATCGGGCGATTGGCCGGCGTGGATGCAGCGAGTGCCGAAGCCGAGTTTCTTTTGATGGTTGGACATAGGGGGTGTGGGACCTGGGACCCGGGACCTGAGTAAGCGAAAGAATATCCCAGGTCCCGGGCCTCAGGCCCCAGACCTCACCTGCCTCCTCAAATAGTTCAACACGTCCGACCGCGTGATCAGCCCCAGAAACGTCTCGCCATCCATCACGGCCGCGGACGAGCGCACTTCCAGCATCGCGACCAGATTGTTGATGGAGGTCTCTTTATCTACCCGCAGGAAGGTACTGTTCATTGCGTTGCGCACGGGCTGGGCGAAACGTTCCGGGCGGCCGAACGCGAAGCGGATGATGTCGTCTTCGGTGATGACGCCGATGAGCCGATCACCGTCCATCACCGGCAGCTGCGAGAACCCCGCGTTACGCAACCGATTGTGGGCTGTCGTCAGCACATCGTCCGGGCCCACCGTGATCGTCGCGTGCTCGCCATGAGGACGGCCGATGAGATCGCGCAGGTCGCCAAAGCGCTCGCGCGCCACGAAGCCCTGGTCCTGCATCCAGAAATCGTTGTACAGCTTCGACAGATAGCGCGCGCCCGTATCGCAGGCGAACGTGACCACGCGCTTCGGCTCGGCCTGCTCGCGACAGTAGCGCAACGCGGCAGCCAGCAGCGTGCCGGTGGATGAGCCCGCCAACAGTCCTTCCTTCTGCAATAGCAGGCGGGCGACGGAGAACGATTCTGCATCCGGAATGCTGTACGCACGCCGCGTCAACGAGAAGTCGCAGATCGACGGGATGAAATCCTCGCCAATGCCTTCGACGAGCCACGATCCCTTCTGCGTCATCCGCCCTGTTTCGATGTACTCCGCGAGAATCGAGCCGCGCGGATCCGCCAGCACGAGCTCCACGTCAGGTGCACGCTGTTTGAAGAAAGCAGCCAGACCCGCAATCGTGCCGCTCGAGCCGACACCCAACACGACGGCATCCAAGCGGCCTTCCATCTGCTCCCAGATCTCCGGTCCGGTCGTCAGCTCGTGCGCCTTCGGATTGTCGGGATTCGCGAACTGGTTGATGAAGTACGCGCCGAGCCGCTTGGCCATGCTCGCACCCAGATCCTGGTAGTACTCGGGATGGCCCTTGCCGACATCGGAGCGCGTGAGCACGACTTCGGTACCCATCGCGCGCAGATTGAAAATCTTCTCCTGACTCATCTTGTCCGGCAGAATCAGAATGAGCCGATATCCCTTCTGGGCCGCGACGAGCGCAAGACCCAGGCCCGTGTTGCCGGCCGTCGCTTCGATGATCGTGTCGCCCGGCTTCAAGTCGCCGCGCTTCTCTGCTTCTTCGATCATCGAGACGCCGATGCGATCCTTGATCGAGCCACCCGGATTCGCGAGCTCGAGCTTGATGAACAGCTCGCACGGGCCCGTGTCGAGCCGCTGCACTTTGAGCATCGGCGTATGGCCGATCATGTCGAGAACGCTGGAGTACACGTGCATCGTTCGCTCCGCTCACGATGAGGCTGTAGGCTGTAGGCTGTAGCCAGAACAGAGCCACCTGGCCTTTCCCGACCTTCAGCCTACAGCCCACAGCCTACAGCCTCTCTTGCATGAGCATCGATGAGCTTCTACGCGTAGGGCGTACCGCGCTGGCAGACAGTCCCACCGCCCGGCTCGACGCCGAGCTGCTACTGGAACACGTGAGCGAGTTGCAGCGAGCGTACTTTCGTGCGTACGGCGAACGTGAGCTCCCCGATGGAACGGTCCGCGCCTATGAATCGGTCCTTGCGCGCCGTGCGCGCGGTGAACCGATTGCATACATCACGGGCCGCAAAGACTTCTGGTCGCTGACGCTCGAGGTGGGTCCGGACGTCTTGATCCCGCGGCCGGAAACCGAGCTGCTGGTGGAGCGCGCCCTTGTCCATCTGCCCGCCACGGCACACCACGATGTGCTCGATGTGGGCACCGGCAGCGGCGCCATTGCGTTGGCGCTCGCAAAGGAACGCCCTCGGGCCGGAGTCGTGGCGACGGACGTATCCGCTGCAGCACTCGCCTGTGCGCAAGCGAATGCCCGGTCGCTGCAGCTCGACATCGAGTTGCTTGCCGGCGATGTGTTTGCCCCCGTGCGGGGCCGACGCTTTCACGTCATTGTCAGCAATCCGCCGTACGTCGCCGCTGACGATCCCGATCTCGCCGCAGAAGTCCGGCAGTACGAACCCGACGTGGCACTGTTTGCGGCCGACAACGGTTTGGCGACGTTGCGGCAGCTGGTTGCAGACGCTCCGCAGCACCTGCACCCGCACGGATGGCTGCTGCTGGAACACGGCTGGCGCCAGGCCCAGGCAGTGCGCGCGCTGCTTGAACAGCGCGGTTTCTCTCACGTACGCTCGCACGCCGATCTCGCCGGTCACGAACGGGTGACAGAGGGGCAGTTGGGAAACGGCTAACGGCTAACGGCCAACGGGCCACGGCCAGAGTGACATTCTGGCCGTTAGCCGTTAGCTGTTGCCCGTCTGCTCGATCGGCCATTCGCATTCCACAGGATTCCTTCCATGCTGCAATTCAAAACCTCCAAAGGCACTTTCACGGTGGAGCTGTTCCCCAAGGAAGCGCCGCTCTCCGCTGAGAACTTTCAGCAATACGCCGACGACGGGTTCTTCAACGGCACCATCTTCCACCGCGTGATCCCCGGGTTCGTCATCCAGGGCGGCGGTCTGACTGCGGACATGAAGGAAAAGGCAAACCGCGCCCCCATCAAGAACGAAGCGACGAATGGCCTCAAGAACTCGCGCGGCACGCTCTCGATGGCGCGCACGAACGACATCAACAGTGCAACGTCGCAGTTCTTCGTGAACCTGAAGGACAACGCGTTCCTCGATCACTCGCCTGGCAACTACGGCTACGCGGTGTTCGGCCGTGTCGTGGATGGCATGGATGTCATCGATGCCATTGCTGGCGTGAAGACCGGCCGCAAAGGCATGCATGACGACGTGCCGGTCGAGCCGGTCGTCGTCGAGTCAGTGACGAACGTTGAAAAGTAGTCGCATCACTGCCGCTGAATCCTGCTCCGGCTCGTCACAACCGCGTCCCCTCCCCTGCGAAGTGCAACGTAGCGGGGGAGGGACAGGGTGGGGGCAAAGACCCCGCGCATGATGTATCGCCTGGGCAAACTGCTGCTGTGGCTCATTGCCCTTTGGTTTGCCGTGACCCTTTCGGTCGTATTCGTCCTCCGTTGGCTCGATCCACCCACCTCGTCCTTCATGGTGCGCGCGCGTCTCAATGCATGGCATGCGGATGACACCGCCTTCCGCTTCCAGCACGAATGGGTCGACGAGAACCGTATTTCATCCAACCTCAAGCTTGCCGTGATCGCATCCGAAGACCAGCTCTTCGCCGCGCATTGGGGCTTCGACGTCAAGTCCATCAACCAGGCCTGGGAGGAACGTCAGCGCGGCAAGCGCGTCCGCGGCGCCAGCACGCTGTCGCAGCAAGTCGCCAAGAATCTCTTTCTCTGGCCTGGGCAGAGCTGGATCCGCAAAGGCATCGAGAGCTATTTCACCGTGCTCATCGAGGCGATGTGGCCCAAGCAGCGGATTCTCGAGGTCTATCTCAATATCGCGGAATTCGGCAAAGGTATCTATGGCGCGGAAGCCGCGGCAAAGCGCTTCTTCCGCACATCCGCCGCACGCTTATCCGCTCCTGATGCCGCACTGCTCGCCGCCGTGCTACCCAATCCAATCCGGTTGAAAGTGGCCGCGCCCAGCCGCTACGTTCGCAGCCGTCAGCAGTGGATCCTGCGGCAGATGCGAGCGCTGGGGGGCTCGGGTTATTTGAAGCAATTCGAAGAGGAATCTGTCCGCGCTCAGAGCCGATAGACACGGCTCACAGTTAGTTAGGACTTGCGTCCCTTCCCTTGCGCAGCGGGGGAACGACCGGAGGAAGTGGCGCGCCAGGACAGGATGGGGGCACTCCCAATCAGCCACCGAGATTCGCCCCCACCCTGTCCCTCCCCCGCTCCGCAGACGCTGCGCAAGGGAGGGGACGCTTTACTCCGGCTTTACTCCGGCTCAGTCACATTGCGGTGGCCCGAATCACGCGTTGCTCGATCGCACCGAAGAGGCTCTGACCATCCGCAGTGGACATCTCGATGCGGACTCGATCGCCGAAGCGCAGAAACGGTGTTGTCGACTTTCCCTGCTCCACCATTTCCAACGCGCGCCGCTCGGCGATACAGGACGAGCCGCGCGAGCGATCGTAGTTCGACACCGTGCCGGATCCGAGGATGGTTCCCGCGCCCGCCCGTCGTGTCTTTGTGATGTGAGCCAGCAGCTGTGCGAAGTCGAATGTCATGTCCTCGCCCGCTTGGGGCGAGCCGAATCGCTTGCCGTTCACCACAGTGACCAGCGGCAGGTGCACCTTGGCATCGTGCCAGGCTGACCCGAGTTCGTCGGGTGTCACTGCGACGGGAGAAAATGCGGTCGCCGGTTTCGACTGATAGAAACCGAAGCCTTTCGCCAGCTCAGCGGGAATGACGTTCCGCAGCGACCAGTCGTTCACGAGCACAAGCAATTTCATGTGCGCTTCGGCCTCGGAGCGACGCGTGCCGAGCGGCACGTCATCCGTGATGACCGCGACCTCCGCTTCGAAATCGATTCCGTGCGCTTCATCGACCATCGGCACGTCGTCCTGCGCACCGAGCAGATCGTCCGAGCCGCCCTGATACACCAGCGGGTCGGTCCAGAAGCTCGCGGGCATCTGCGCTCCGCGTGCTTTGCGCACGAGCTCGACGTGGTTGACGTACGCGGAGCCATCGACCCATTGATAAGCCCGAGGTAGCGGCGCCATCGCTTGAGCGGGATCGAACGCGAAGCCGGCACCCTGCTGCAGCGAATCGCTCAACTGCGCGAGCCGAGGCGCGCATCGATCCCAGTCATCCAGTGCTCGTTGCAGCGTCGGTGCTACCGAGTCGGCATCGATGGCGCGTGTGAGATCGCGGCTGACGAGGACGAGGCGGCCGTCGCGGGTGCCATTCTTCAGGGTCGCGAGTTTCAAGGGTGTTTCCCGGGAGTTGCCCGCAACCTCACTTCCAACTATCCACATACGCCTCCCACTCGACTCCCCGCGCCGCATCCGACACGTCCAACGCATCGCGCGCATCGATCATCACGGCATACTCGTTCGTCGCCGGCTTGCTCTGCTGCAGCATGTGCTTCAGCGCCTTCGGATGCGGGCCGTGCGTGAAGCCGCACGGATGCAGCGTCATCATTCCTGGCTTGATGTTGTCGCGCGAGAAGAAATCGCCCGCGTGATAGAAGATGACCTCGTCGTAGTCATCGTTGTTGTGGAAGAACGGCACCTTGAGTGCGCCGGCGTCGGTTTCGAACGGTCGAGGCACGAACGTGCACACGACGAAACGATGCGCCACGAATGTCGTGTGCACGGATGGCGGCAGGTGATAGCGGTGGCTCATCACCGGGCGGATGTGCTTCACGTTGATGCGTGCGACGGCCAGATCCCCGTGCCAGCCCACGGCGTCCAGCGGATTGAAGGGATACGCCACGTACGACAGCGCCTCGCGGCGTTTGATCTGCACCGTCCATTCGCGCGTGACGCTTTGTTGCGCTCGAAAGGCGTCGTCGATCTTCGGCGTGTCGAGCAGGGCCGGATCGAAGATGGCATGGCGTCCTAGCAAGCCTTTGTCGGGCAGACCAAAGCTCGAGTTCGTCGCCTCGATCATCAGGGCGGCGAAGTCACCGTCTGGCTCGATGCGCCACATCGAGCCGCGCGGCACGAGAACATAGTCGCCGGTCTCGATGCGTAAATGTCCGTAATCGCAGAACAGCTGTGCCGCGCCGCGATGGACGAACAGCAGCTGATCGCCATCCGCATTGCGCGCCAGTTGCGGCATCGCCGACCGCGTTTGCCAGAAGCGCACCTGCACGTGCTCATTGCTCACCACGAGCGGTGCATACCAGGGCGAGCTCTGCTCCGGGTGCAACTGATTCAGGTCGAAGGCATGCGGTCGCAACGGCCCTTCGAACCGCACCCAGCCGGTCGGCGGGTGGCGGTGATGGAAGAACGCGGCGGGACCGAAGAATCCTTCCTTGCTGATCTCGCGCTCGTAGGTCCCTTCAGGCAGATCCGCATGCGCCTGCCGCGAGCTCTCTCCTTCGGAGCGCTGCCCGATCACAACACGCCCCTGCGCATCTGATCCAGCTCGATGGATTCGAACAGCGCACGGAAGTTGCCTTCGCCGAACCCTTCGTTGCCCTTGCGCTGGATGATCTCGAAAAAGATCGGACCGATCACGTTCTGCGTGAAGATCTGCAGCAGCACGCCTTCACCCTTCTGTGGATTGCCATCGATCAGGATGCGTCGTTCCTCGAGCGCCCGCAGGTCCTCGCCATGGCCGGGCACGCGCGCATCCACCTGTTCGTAGTACGTCTCGGGCGTATCCTGGAATTGCACTCCGCGGCGCCGCAGGACATCGACAGCACGCTGAATGTCGTCGGTGGCCAATGCGATGTGCTGAATGCCTTCGCCGTGGTACGCCTGCAGGTACTCCTCGATCTGCGATTTATCGTCCTGCGACTCGTTGATGGGAATACGGATTTTGCCGCAGGGGCTGGTCATCGCGCGGCTGAGGAGCCCGGTTTTCTGCCCTTCGATGTCGAAGTAGCGGATCTCGCGAAAGTTGAACAGCCGCTCGTAGAAGCCGGCCCAGTGGTTCATGTTGCCGCGCCGAACGTTGTGCGTGAGATGATCGATGCACCGCAGCCCGGCCGATTCGTCACTGCTCCTCGGCGCGGGCACGAAGTCGACGTCGTAGATCGTGCGCTCGCCGTAACGATCGACGAGATAGATCAGGCTGCCGCCGATTCCCTCGATCGCAGGAATGTTGAGCTCCATCGGCCCGATCGGCGTCTGCACCGGTTTTGCACCGAGATCGACAGCGCGCTTCAAAGCGGCTGCGGCATCGCGCACTCGAAACGCCATCGCACAGGCGGACGGCCCGTGCTGCTGGGCAAACCGCTGCGCAAAACTCCGGCCTTCCGCATTGATGATGAAGTTGATATCGCCCTGAGCGTGTAAAGTGACGTTCTTGCTTCGATGTCGCGCCGTCACGGGAAAGCCCATACGCTCGAATAGCGAGCGCAGCAACTCGGGATCCGGCGCCGTGTACTCGACGAATTCGAAGCCGTCCGTGCCCATCGGATTGGATGGGCCGCGCGCAGGATCGCGCTCGGGCGCGCGCCCCTTTTTTGGTCGGATGCTGCTCATATTGCGCTCTGATCGCGAACTATCGGCGCGCTACTACGTTAGTAGACGGACCGTTACCTTGTAGTTGCACTTGAAACCGATGGTTCTGTTCCGTCAAGCATGGAGTATTTACAAAGATGGCCACGGCTAAGAATCGACGCGGCGATGCTGCGGAGAACTTGACCCTCGAACGCTTTCTGCCCTACAGATTGTCCGTCCTCGCCAACACGGTGAGTCTCAAGGTGGCAGCGGCATACCAGCGGCGCTTCGGATTGACGATACCGGAATGGCGCGTAATGGCAATGCTTGCGCAGTATCCGAACATCTCCGCGGTGGACGTAGCAGAACGCACTGCGATGGACAAAGTTGCCGTCAGCCGCGCCGTGCAAGCACTGATGGCCAAAGGGCATATCAAGCGCGAGACCCACGCCGAGGACCGCCGTCGCTCGATGCTGACACTGTCGGCGGCCGGGCGCGGTGTATACAAGCGCGTCATTCCCATTGCGCGCGCTTTCGAACAGCAGTTGCTCGATGAATTGTCGGGCCGCGAGCGCAAGGTCCTGGAGGACCTCATCACGCGCTTGCACGAGCGCGCCCAAACCTTGCGCTGAGGGCGACACTGCACTCGTGGGCGACTGCGATGTCGCCCACCGTGCGTATAATTCCCATCGCTTGCGCACACACGCCACGACGATAGGGAGCACTTGGAGTGATGCCAGTCGCCGAGTTTCGAATCGAGCTCACTTGCTGTCTCGATGCCGATGGCACGCCCGTCGTTCCACTTCCCGATTTCGCTCATGACGCCACCGAGATGCGCCGCCTGTTCGGGGCGATGCTGCGCGCCCGCTTGTTCGATACGAAGGCGGTGAATCTGCAGCGCACGGGCAAGCTCGGCACCTATCCTCCTTGTCTCGGGCAGGAAGCGACCCACGTCGGCGTCGCGGCTGCGATGCGGCCGGAGGATTCACTCGCCATCGTCTACCGCGAGATCGGCACCCTGTTCTGGCGCGGCGTGCGCATGACCGAGGTGCTGCAGTACTGGGGCGGCGATGAGCGCGGCAACGATTTCGCAATCCCCCGCGGCGATTTCCCCTGGTGTGTGCCCATCGCGACGCAGACGTTGCATGCAGCCGGTGCAGCCATGGCATTCAAATTGCGCGGTGAACGGCGCTGCGCGGTGGGTTATATCGGCGACGGCGGCACCTCCGAAGGCAGCTTCTACGAAGCCATCAATCTGGCCGGCGCCCGCCAACTCCCCGTGGTCTTCGTGATCGTGAACAACGGCTGGGCGATCTCAATGCCGCTGGCGCAGCAAACGGCAGCCGCGACGCTGGCGCAAAAAGCCATTGCGGCTGGCATTCCGGGCGAGCAGGTCGACGGCAACGATGTCGTCGCGGTACGTGCCGTCATGGAACGCGCTTGTGAGCGCGCCCGCAACGGCGCAGGACCTGCCGTGATCGAAGCGTTGTCGTACCGGTTGAGCGATCACACCACCGCCGATGACGCTTCGCGTTATCGGCCACGGGAAGAACTCGAATCGGCCTGGCAGCGCGAACCCCTCCTGCGGCTGCGCAAGTACATGACGGCAGCAGGCATGTTGACAGCGACGCAGGAAGAGCAGCTCCGCGAGGAATACAGCCGGGAGGTGGACGCGGCCGTGGCGGAATATCTGAGCATTCCCGGACCCGGCACCGATGCCATGTTCGAGCATCTGTTCGCCAATCCACCGCCCTATCTCGAAGCACAGAAAGCAACCGCTCGCCGCTACGCCGGCCGTGTCAAAGCGCACGGCGCTTAACGAAGGAACTCCGATGCCCAAGCTGACGATGGTGGAGGCGATCGCCCTGGCGCAGGCCTGGGCCCTGGAGCACGACCCGAGTGTCGTCGTCCTGGGCCAGGACGTAGGCAGAAGCGGCGGCGTATTCCGAGCGACTGCGGGCCTGCAGGAGCGCTTCGGGCCCGATCGCGTGCAGGACACACCGCTGGCGGAGAACATGATCGCCGGCATGTGCGTCGGCATGGCAGCGCACGGCTTGCGACCCGTCGCCGAAATTCAGTTCATGGGTTTCATGTATCCGATCATCGATCAGGTGGCGAATCACCTGTCGCGGCTGCGTCATCGCACGCGCGGGCGCCTCTCCTGCCCTGTCGTGATTCGCATGCCGCATGGCGGCGGTATTCACGCACCCGAGCATCATTCCGAAGCCGTGGAGGCGATGCTGGCGCACATCCCCGGTATTCGCGTCGTATGTCCGTCGACGCCGGCACGAGCGTATGGACTGCTGCTTGCCGCCATCCGCGAGCCCGATCCGGTCATCTTTCTCGAACCCGTGCGCATCTATCGCTATGCACGCCAGGAAGTGGCGGATGACGGTGCAGCGGCACCACTCGATCGCTGCTTCGTACTGCGCGAAGGCGATGACGTCACGATCGTGACGTGGGGTGCGCTGACCGTGGAGACGATGAAAGCCGCCACGCAGCTGGAGCAGCGCGGCATCGATGCGGAGGTGATCGATCTGTGCAGCATCAGTCCGATCGATAGCGAAACCATCCTGATGTCGGTGGCGAAAACCGGCCGGCTCGTGATCGTGCACGAGGCCGTACGCAACTGTGGCGTCGGCGCCGAAATCGCCGCGCTGGTTGCCGAGCACGGCCTTTACGACTTGCTCGCGCCGATTCAGCGCGTCACCGGTTATGACACAGTGATACCGCTCTATCGTCTGGAGAACGAATTCATTCCGGGCGTCGATCGCATCGTGGATGCGGCACTCGCGACCTTCTCCGACGATGCGTCCCTCACTGAGCGGCAAGGCGCGAACGCCCGTCGCGAGACGGCACCGACATGACCAGCCCTGTCGCAACGCGCGCAACCAGTGCGCAGGTCGTCACATTCAAGTTGCCGGACTTGGGTGAAGGACTGCCCGAAGCAGAGATCGTGACCTGGCACGTGGGCGAAGGCGATGAGATCAAAGTGGACCAGCCGATGGTCTCGGTCGAAACGGCCAAGGCCGTCGTCGAGATTCCCAGTCCGTACACCGCGCGAGTCGTGAAGCTGCATGCCAACGCCGGGCAACTGTTGGCCACGGGACAGCCGCTGGTCGATCTGGAAACGCACGCGCCCGTGCCGACTGCGCGCTCGCAGGATGGAGGCATGGTCGTGGGTCGCATGGCGACGAGCGATGAAGAGATCGTCGAGCCGACCCGCTCACGGACACGTCAACACGGCATCGCCAGCCGCGTGCGCGCGGCGCCCGCCGTGCGCATGCTCGCCAAGCGTCTGCAGATCGATCTCGCGCAGATTCGCGGCACCGGCCGGCACGGTTTGATCACCGTCGCGGACGTGCTCGACCGCATGGACCGCGAGCCGGCAAGGCGGCGCATTCCGCTCGACGCCTTCCGCTCCTTGCCGCCGATGACCGAGGCCGACCGGCTCCGCGGTCCGCGACGGGCGATGAACTCGAGCATGTCGCTGTCGCGCGATGAGGTCGCGATGTGCACCATCTTCGATGATGCCGACATCGAAGCGTGGACGCAGCGCACGGACGTGACGCCGCGTCTGATCCGCGCCATCGTTGCCGGTGTGTGTGCCGAGCCCGCTCTCAACGCACTGTTCGATCCTGCCGGTCCCAGCCGCAAGCTGATGAGCGAGATTCATCTCGCCCTGGCGATCGATACGGGCGACGGGTTGATCGTACCCGTGATCCGCGACATCGCCAGCAAACCGTTGGACGCGCTGCGCAGCGAGCTCGCTGCGCTGAAGGAGCGAACTCGCGCACGCACCGTCGCGCCCGAAGATATGCGTGACTTCACGATCAGTCTGTCGAACTTCGGCATGCTGGCCGGACGGTATGCAACGCCACTCGTGGTGCCGCCCACGGTTGCGATTCTCGGCGCCGGCCGCCTGCAACGCGATGTCGTCGCCGGCGCAAGCGCGCCGGAGATTCATACGCGCATTCCCTTGTCGCTCACGTTCGACCATCGCTGCATCACAGGTGGCGAGGCGTGCCGTTTCCTCGCGGCCGTGATGACGGACCTGGCGCGGCCCGAGTAGTTGCTCGTGCTCCCCAACATTCCTGCTTCGCGCCGCAGGCTGATCGAGCGTGTTGCGGCGGCGGCCCGCCGTTCCAAGCTGCGCATCGGCACGGTCGATCCTGCAGAGTTCGTGCGCGAGTACTACCACGGTGTGGCCGAGGGCGACCTTGCACAGCACGCCGTCACTGACCTGGCGACTCTCGCGCTGGCACACCAGAAGCTCGCCCGTACGCGCGCGCCTGGCGCAACCATCGTGCGCGTATTCAATCCGGACATCCGCCGCGATGGCTTCAGCTCGACGCACACGGTCGTGCAGGTCACCACGGACGACATGCCGTTCCTCGTGGACTCCATCCGCATCGTGTTCGATCGCCATGGACTCGCGATTCACTTCATGGCGCATCCGATCCTGCGAACGCGTCGCGACGGCAGTGGACGTCTGCGCGCGTTGGCAACGCGTGCCGACGCCGGGGGCACGTCGGAATCCTGGCAGTACACCGAGGTGGATCGTGTCACCGATACGCGGCTCCTCGCGCAGCTGCAACACGAAATCGCCGCCGCACTGGACGACGTGCGTGCGGCCTATCGCGACTGGAAGCCGATGCGTCAACGAGCGCTCGCACTCGCGCACGAGCTCGAAGCGAGCCCGCCGCCGGTCGCGAAGAGCGAAGCTCAGGAGAGCGCAACGCTGTTGCGCTGGCTGGAGAACAACCACTTCACCTTCCTTGGTTACTGCGAGTACCGGTTGCGCCGCGGCCGCGGTGCGGACGCGCTCGAGCCGTTATCCGGCACGGCACTGGGCATCCTGAGACGCAGCGCACGGCGCGAAATCCTGCACGGCGACATGCAACTCCACGCGCGCGCGGTCGAGGCGATCTTCATCACGAAATCGAACGCTGTCGCATCGGTACATCGCGCCTCTTACCTGGATCATATCGGCATCAAGGCATTCGATCGGCGCGGACGCGTCATCGGCGAGCGTCGCTTCCTGGGCCTGTTCACTTCGACGGTTTACAGCCGCAGCCCCCGCGACATTCCCCTGCTACGCCACAAGCTGCAGCGCGTGATCGATCACTTCGGCCTCGCGCCGAATACCCATGACGCGAAAGCGGCGCTGCACGTATTGGAGAGCTACCCTCGCGACGAACTCTTTCATGTCTCTACGGCCGAGCTGATCCGCATCGTCCGTGGCTGGGTGAATTTGTATGAGCGCCGCCGGGTGCGGCTGTTCCTGCGCCACGATCCCATCGGTCGCTTCTATTCCTGCCTGATCTTCGTGCCACGCGATCGGTACAACACGCAGGTACGCGAACGCATCGAGCACATCGTCCGGCGCGAGCTGCACGCGAGCGACGTTGAAGCACAGGTTCAGCTGTCGGAGTCGACGTTGGCGCGTCTGCACATCGTGGCTCGCGCCGAGGCAAGGAATACGCGGCCGAATGCGGAAGCGCTCGAACGGCTCATCGCCGAGGCGACGCGCACGTGGGACGACCGGATGCGCAGCGCGGCGGTTGCCCGCTTCGGCGAGAGCGCCGGCGACGCGCTTGCAAGGCGGTACGAGAATGCGTTCCCCGCCGCCTATGAAGAGGACGTGTCACCCGAAGACTCGCTCGCGGATATCGAGCAGCTCGAACGCGTGCGTGTCGATCCCGACGCGTTCCCGTTGCGACTGGTTGCAGGCCAGGGCAGCACGTTGCACTTGCGTCTGTTCCGGTCGGCGGCGCCGATCACGTTGTCGGACGCGCTGCCCGTGCTCGAGAACATGGGCTTCACCGTGCTGAGCGAGCGGCCCTACCGCATTGGCATCAGCGGCACCCGTCCCATCTGGCTGCAGGATTTCGAAATGCAGCCGCGCGAGCCGGGCACTGCAGCGAGCAGCCCGGGCTCTCGTCGCAAGCCGATGGTCGCGACGCGGCTGGATGACGCGCTTGCCGCGCGCTTCATGGAGGCCTTCGCGCAGATCTGGCGTGGGGCCGTCGAGAATGACGGGTTCAATCGCCTCATCCTGGTGGCACAGCTACGCTCGCGCGAAGCCATGGTGTTGCGCGCGTACTGCCGCTATCTGCTACAGACGGGCATCGCGTTCAGTCAGCCGTACATGGAACACGTGCTGGCGTCGAATGCGAAAATCGCCTCGCTCCTCTCGCAACTGTTCAACACGCAGTTCAATCCAACGCTGGAGGCGCGCCAGCGCAAGCGAGAGCACGAACGCATCGCGACGAAGCTGCAAAAGGCACTGGATGGCGTCAGCAGCCTGGACGAAGACCGCATCCTGCGGCGTTTCGCGAACGCGATCCAGTCGACCGTGCGCACCAACTATTTCCAGGTGAAGACGGCAGGCGAGCCCAAGTCGTACCTGGCCATCAAGTTCGATGCGCGGCGCATGCTCGAGCTGCCGCAGCCCCGTCCGTTCGCAGAGATCTTCGTGTATTCGCCGCGCGTGGAGGGCGTGCATCTGCGCATGGGCAAGGTGGCTCGTGGCGGCATCCGCTGGTCGGACCGGCGCGAAGACTTCCGCACGGAAGTCCTCGGACTGATGAAGGCGCAGAACGTGAAGAACACGCTGATCGTGCCGGTCGGCGCGAAGGGCGGTTTCGTGGTCAAGCGCTTGCCGCAACAGGCGAGCCGCGATGATGTGCAGCGCGAGGTGGTCGCGTGCTATCGCAGCTTCATCTCGGGGCTGCTCGATCTCACGGACAATCTGGCGCAGGATCGCATCGTGCCGCCCGCCCAAGTGGTGCGACTCGACGACGACGATCCGTATCTCGTCGTTGCCGCGGACAAAGGCACGGCCACGTTCTCCGACATTGCCAATCGAGTCGCGGCCGACTACGGATTCTGGCTGGGCGATGCGTTTGCCTCGGGTGGATCGGCGGGTTACGACCACAAACGAATCGGCATCACTGCGCGTGGCGCGTGGGAGTGCGTCAAGCGGCACTTCCGTGAGCTCGGTACCGACATCCAACGACAGGACTTCACGGTCATCGGTATCGGCGACATGTCGGGCGATGTGTTCGGCAACGGCATGCTCCTGTCAGAACACACGCGCTTGTTGGCGGCGTTCGATCATCGCCACATTTTTCTGGATCCGAAGCCCGATGCCGCGCGCAGCTTCGACGAGCGGAAACGCTTGTTCGCCCTGCCGCGCTCCAGTTGGGATGACTATGACCGCAAGGTCATCTCGGCCGGTGGCGGTGTGTTCGCGCGCACGCTCAAATCGATCCGCCTGTCGCCGCAGGCTCGAGCCCTGCTCGGATTGCCGGGCCACGAGGCCACGCCGCCCGAAGTGATTCGCGCCATCCTGCGCCTGCCCGCCGATCTGCTGTGGAATGGCGGCATCGGCACGTACGTGAAAGCAAGCCACGAATCGCACGTCGAGGTCGGCGATCGCGCGAACGATGCCGTGCGCGTGAACGGCATCGAACTGCGCTGCAAAGTCGTGGGGGAAGGCGGCAACCTCGGCTTGTCGCAGCGCGGGCGCGTCGAATACGCCATGCACGGCGGCCGGCTCAACACCGATTTCGTCGACAACTCGGCCGGCGTGGACTGCTCCGACCACGAAGTGAACATCAAGATCCTGCTCAACCTGGCGTGCGATCGCGGCCTCACGCGCGCACAGCGTGATCGTTTGTTGACAACGATGAGCGATGACGTGGCTGCGCTCGTTTTGCGCGACAACTACCTGCAGAGCCAGGCGCTCTCGGTGACGCAGATGCGCGCGGCCGAAGATTTCGAAGATCACGTCCATTTGATTCGCTCGTTGGAGCTCAGCGGCACGCTCGATCGGGCCCTCGAGTTCCTGCCTGACGCCGAAGCAATTGCCGAGCGTGCGAAGGCACGACAGGGACTCACGCGCCCGGAGCTCGCGATTCTGCTCGCGTACGCCAAGATGGGGTTGTACGGCCGCTTGATCGAATCGGACGTGCCCGAGGACTCATATCTGAGTCATGAGCTCGAGCGGTATTTCCCACCCCAGCTCACGACGCGGTATCGCCGCTTGCTACCCAAGCATCGACTGCGGCGCGAGATCGTCGCCACCGCCACGACCAACAGCCTGGTCAATCGGATGGGGCCCGCGTTCGCGCGCCGCGTGCAGGAAGACACGGGCGCCGATGCCGCCACCGTGGCACGTGCGTACACGATCGCGCGGGAGATGTTCGATATCCGCGCCGTGTGGACGCGAGTCGAACAGCTGGACAACAAAGTCGCTGCAGCCCTGCAGTACGAAATGCTGCGCGAGACGACCGATCTGCTGGAGTTCTGCACGTACTGGCTCATCCGGCGGCATGCGCGGACACTCGCCATCGAAGCCCAGGTGTCGCGCCTGCGGCCCCAGCTCCTGCAGTTGGCGGATGCGCTGCCACGCGTGCTCACAGGCATGGATCGCGAGCGCCGCGAGCTGGCGCTCGAGCGCTATCGGCATGCGCAGATACCCGAAGCGTTGAGCGTGCGTGTCGCCGCGCTGAATGTCCTGCACGCCGGCCCCGATCTCGTCGAGCTTGCGATGCAAGTGAAGCGGCCCATCGTCGATGTCGCCAGCGTGTACTTCGAATTGGGCAGCGCGCTGTCGCTGGATTGGTTGCGAACCGAGATCGAGTCATTGCCCGTCGCGGGCCACTGGCAAGGCGTTGCGCGCGCCAGTCTGCGCGACGAGATCTACAGCCTGCAACGCACGCTGTGCCAGCAGGTGCTTGCGAAGCGGGCCGCGCGCAATCCGGTACAGGCCTGGCTGCAACAGCGCGGCACGTCGATTGCTTATGTGCAACAGACGATGGCGGATCTGCGCAAGCTGGCGCAGCGGGACTTCGCGGCCTTGTCGGTGGCACTGCAATCGGTGCGGAGAGTGACTGAAGGGAATGGGTGAATGGCGCTGCCCCCACCGCTGCCCCCACCCCAACCTCCCCCGCTTCGCAGGGGAGGGAGCCGGACTAGATGCGGCGTTTCTTACCCCCTCCCCTGCGAAGCGGGGGAGGGTTGGGGTGGGGGCAACAGCCACCGTCCTATACACTCCGCCTCCCATCCAACACCCGCCATCTCCACTGCCCATGCCCGGAAAACTCGTCCTCGTCCGTCACGGACAAAGCACCTGGAACCTGGAAAACCTGTTCACCGGTTGGGTGGACGTAGACCTCACCGATCTTGGCCGCAAGGAGGCGCGGGATGCGGGCGATCTGCTCAAGGCGGAGGGTTATCAGTTCGACCTGGTGTTCACGTCGGTGCTCAAGCGGGCGATTCGCACATTGTGGATCGTGCTGGACCAGATGGATGCGATGTGGCTGCCCGTCGAGCGCAGCTGGCGGTTGAACGAGCGTCACTACGGAGCGCTGCAAGGATTGAACAAGCAGCAAACGGTGGAGAAGCACGGCGCGGAGCAGGTGAAGATCTGGCGGCGCAGCTACGACATTCCGCCACCGCCGCTCACGCTCGACGATTCACGTCATCCGCGCTTCGATCGCCGCTATGCCGATCTCGAGCCCGAGGAGTTGCCGGCGACGGAATCGCTGAAGGACACGCTCGCGCGCGTGAAGCCGTATTGGGAATCGCGTCTCGTCCCCGCATTGCTGGCCAACAAGAACGTGCTGATCGTCGCTCACGGCAACAGCCTGCGCGCCTTGGTGAAAATGCTCGACGGCATGTCGGACGCGGAGATCGTCGAATTCAATATCCCCACGGGCGTGCCGATCGCCTACGAGCTCGACCAGCGCCTGCAACCGAAAGCGCCGCGGAAATTCCTGGGCGACCCGGAAGCGATCAAGGCCGCCGCAGAGGCTGTGGCGAAGCAGACTGAGAAGAAGTGATGCCAGCCGGCAGTGCATTCACTGCCGTCCACAAAGCGCGAATGTAGTTGAATATCCAGCGCGCGGATTCCAGCCGCGCGCGGGCTTTGTCGTCTTCGCGACCGAGGTAGTGCTGGAGCAATTGCTCGCACTGATCGGCGTCGTAGTCGTGATAGCAGCAAATTCCCGCCAGATCGAAGTAGGGATCGCCGATGCCGGCATACTCCCAATCGAGCAGGCGGACGCTGCCGTCGTCCATGAGATTGAGATGATGCACGTCGTTGTGACACAGCCGTGGCCGCAACTCGTCGCGTAGTTGCTGACCCACAACCTGCGCCGCGGCGCGTTGTTCCGCCGCTCCCGCCAGCGCGAGCCGTCCAGCGCGATCCAACGTGGCCCAGTAGTGCTCGACCACGGTCAGTGCATCGACGCGCTTGATGCCATCGACGATGGAGATGGCATGCACGTCGCGCATCAACGCGGCAAGCCGCGCGATACCAGCCGTGCTACGCGTGTATTCAACAGACCAGGGCGTGCCCGGCAGGAGCTCAGTGATGAGCAGGTGCGCTGCGGCGTCGCATCTCAGCACCCGGGGTCCGACGCCGGCCCGCGCTGCGATCTGCAGCACACGCTCTTCACTGCGCCGATCGACGCCCAACGCTGCCGCATTAGGACTATTGAACCGCACGACGACGGCCTTCTGCGGCGTGCGCGCGATCCAGTTCTCGTTCGTCAGGCCATGCTCGATGCGCTCGACGCGGCGGATGGCGCGAGCTTCAACGCCCAGGACTTCGGCCGCGAGCGCGCGCACGCGGTCTTCGACCGCGGTCATCCCGGAGCCGCCCGGAGCGTCGGCTCCGAGGTGCGCCAGACGAAGTAACCGCGGATCACGATGAGCACGTAGATCAGAAACAGCAGCGCAAAGGCCAGCAGCTGTTGGTTGAAATAGAGCAATGCACCCGCGCTATCCACGACAATCCAGTACAACCAGTTCTCGATGACCCGCCGCGCGACCATGAAAGTGGTGAGCACGCTACCCCAGGTAACGAACGAATCCAGATAGGGATCTACCGCTTGCGTGCGCGATTCGAGCAACCAGCCGTTCAGCACCGTGGCAATCAACACCGCACCGATAGCGCAGGTGTGTTGCGACCACGACCAGCGAACGATGCGTACCTCGCCTTGCGCATCCTTGCCGGTGCGCCACTGCCAGTAACCGTACACGGCCATGATCAGGTAGAACACGTTGAGTGCGACCTGCATGTACAAGCCCGCGCGTGCGACCGGTATGAGACTGATGCTCGTGCTCACGAACGCGCATATCCAGCACAAGATGTCGCGGCGTACCGCCAGCAATAGATAGGCGAGCCCGAGGAGCACGGCGGCAACCTCCCAGGGCGAGGTTGCGGCCAGTTGTTCGATGAGTCGCGACACTAGCTACCGCCCAACACCTTCAATACGAACACGCGCTTGCCCTGCTCGCCGAATGTCGTGCCGATCTCCTTCGACAGCACCTCGAACACGCGCGCGTGCTCGCCGGAGATCTGCGTGCTCAGCGCGTTGGTCTGCACCTGCAGCTCGGGATACGTATTGAGACGCTCGATGAAATCCTTGATGGGCGGGATGTAGTCCTCATCGAGCGGATAGAGGCTGATGTCAACCGCGATGCGCATGGGTGTTTTCCAGATGGCCGAGAAGCTGAAAGATTCCGCCGACGCCGACACGGTATTCGTACTCGCGCCGAAACGGCAGCACGACACAGCTCGCGTGCAGGCGGGACGTGTATACGCGAACGTGCTGCGAGCGCCGACGCAAGTAACGCAGGTAAGCCTGGTCGAGAACGGGCGTCATTCCCCGAACCTCCATTCGGCTGTGATGCCGACAACGCGCGGATCGCCGCGTTGGATATAGAGCGTGTCGCCCGAGCCCGCGGGATCGTTGTCGAAGTAGAACGCGCGGGCCGCGTATTTCTTGTCGAACACGTTGCGCACCCAGGCATATGCGCCCCAATGTTGCGTTTCATACCCCGCCCGCAGATGCGTGAGCGTGTACGAACTGGAGCGCTGATTGTGATCGTAGTCGAAGTAGAAACTGTCGAGCGCGGACCAATCCACGCGCGCCATCCAGCCCAGCGGATGACGGTATGTCGCACTGACTGCGGCCTGATACTCAGGTGCATGCGCCTGCGCGCGAGCGGGCAGTTCTTCGCCCTGACTGTCCAGGAAGCCCGAAGCCTCCGTGTGCAACAGACCCAGGGCCGCGGTCAGCTCCAGCGCCGGGATCACCCGCCAGCTGACGCTCGATTCGATGCCATAGTTGTGGCCCTTCGCGGCATTGTCGGTCACGAAGATGTAGCTATTCGGATCGTTTTCATCGAGCTGACTACCCGTTCGTACCTGCATGTCACGGCGCTGCATGTAGAACGCGCTGATATCGAACGTCACCCTGCCATCGAACGCCCGACCCTTGGTGCCGATCTCGTAGCTCCACACGTTCTCCGGCGCAAAGCGCGGCTGGGCGATGTGCGCGGTGCCGAGATTGAAGCCGCCGGCCTTGTAGCCTCTCGAAACGCCACCGTACGCCATCAAGGCGGGTGAGAAGCGATAGCTCACGGTGGCGTTGCCGCCCCACATGCGATCGCGCTCGCGGTCGCGAATCGCGCTGTCTTCGCCTTGCACGACGCCCGCATCGCGATAGCGCATGCGGCGTTGTTCGCCTCGTGCACCCAGCTGCCACGACCAACGCTCGCTCCACGCTCCATCGAGCTGCGCAAACATGGCCGCATTCGTAGCCGTGAAGCGGCTGTCCAGGAAATCATCCGTGACGAAGAGGTCATCGCCGGGCGCTTGAAAATCTCCCACACTCGATTCATTCAGCCGCTCCCGATAGCGAAAACCATACACGCCGACGAGCCAGCCGAAAGATTCACGGTCGCCGGACGTCGGCGAGCTCAAGCGCAACTCCAGGCTGCGGTTTTCGATGTCTCGCTTGGAGTCGTAGAAGAAGTCATACACGTACGGTGCCCACAGTTGCGCGTTGCCCCAGTCTCCGTCGTAGCTGTTGACGTTGTCGAAGTTCGCAGCCGTGGCGATTGCCGTCACGGTCGCAGCGTTCCAGGCGGATGTCTCGAGCTTCACCGATCCGCCATTCACACGCTCCGAATCCTTGCCCGGCTGGTCGGCTCGAGAGGTCCAGGAGTTGTCGTTGGACCAGGCGTCATAACCGTTGTCGAGATTGGCATGCAGGAAGGTCGCGTCGACGCGCGTGTCTTCCGAGGGCTGCCAGCGCCATTTGCCGCGGGCGGTAAGCTCGTCGCGATCGTTCGTGTCGTCGCGATGCAGGAAAACGTCGTCGCGGAATCCATCGCTGCGGTACTGCTGTACAGCGAGTCGCCATGCGGAGCTCAGGCTCTCGATCGGGGCGCTCACGACGGCACCCAGTGAGCGCGTGTCGTATTCCGCCACCGATGCCGTGGCATTCATGGTGAATGTATCGGCGGGCTCGGCCGTGCGCACGGCGATGAGTCCGGCGAGTGCATTGGCGCCGTAGCGCGTGCCCTGCGGGCCGCGCAGCACCTCGATCTGCTCGACGTCGAACAGCGTCGCGGCCATGCCGAGGCCGCTGAAATCGATGTCGTCGATGAGAAAACCCACGGATGGATTCGGCGCTCCCTGGTATTGCTCGCGCTCGCCGATACCACGGATCTGAAAGTACCGCGGTCGCGAGGTACCGGCGGCCCAGTTCAGGTTCGGCGTCAGGCTCAGCACGTCCTGGAAGTGTTGTTGGCCCAGGCTCCGTAAGGTTTCGGCCGTAAGCACCGTCGCGCTCAGGGGCGCTTCCTGGAGGGGCTGGTGGCGCAATGTCGCGGTGACGATCACTTCCTGCAGCGGCTCACTTGGCCTGTCTGCGCCGTTGGCGGGGGCGATCCCCGCTAAACTCAAACTCAATATCGAACAGATCGAAAAACGCATGAGCAGATCCTCTTTGCAGAAGATCCGACGTGCAGCGCTTGAAAGCGGAAGGCGATTGACGTGCAGCTGTGGGCTGCGTGAAGCCCGCTCCCTACGCCGGTACTAGCCGGATCAGGTTCAACGGGTTCACCAATGAGCGAGCGACTCGCGTTCGGCATCTCAGGTCCAAGTCAGGACCACCCCAAGGCGCGGGCGATTGTAGTCGGGTTACGGGCGACGGGCTACAGGTGACGGCCAGAAGGGAGCCTTCCCACACTCTGGCCGTTGCCCGTCGCCCGTTGGCTGTTGCCCGTTTGACGTCCTGGCAGCTCTTAGGCGATAAGTGCCCACCCCCGTATGTGCGGTCGAGGATGGTATGAAGAACGGTAGCTGCCGGCTATTTCACGTCGATGCGTTCACGCGTCGGCGCTTCTGCGGCAATCCGGCGCTGGTCGTGCTGGACGCCGACAAGCTCTCCGGCGAACAGATGCAGGCGATCGCCACGGAAGTGAATCGCGAAACGGCTTTCGTGTTGGAAGAAGCCGAGGCGAGCGATCACGACATGCAGGTGCGCTTCTTCACGCCTCATCACGAAGTACCGTTCGTAGGCCACGCGACCGTGGCGGCGCAGTACGTGCGCGCGAAAGTCGATGGAAAACCGACCGGCCGCTTGCGGCAGCGCACCGGCGCCGGTGTGGTCGAGATCGAGGTCACGGAGACGCAAGGTGACCTGCGCGTGGCGATTGCGCAAAGCCCGCCGTCACTCGGCGCGACGATTCCGGAGCACCACCGCAAACAGGTGCTCGATGCTCTCGGCATCTCCAGTCCCAGCCTGCACAAGGACGCGCCGCTGCAGATCATGGCGAAAGGCACCACACGTCTGCTCATCTGCCTGCGCGATCCGGAACTGCTGACCTCGTTGAAGCCCGATTTCGAAGAGCTCACTCGTCTCACGCCGCACGTCGGCGCCGATGGCTACTTCATCTTTGCGTTGAGTCCAACGGCCGACGGCCCCGGCACCGAATCGCGCACGTTCTGTCCTGCTCTCGGTATCCCGGAGGATCCTGTGAGCGGCAACGCTCATGGAATGCTCGGTGTCTATCTGGTCACGCACGGCTTGCTGCGCAGGGGCGGTGACGTGGTGCGCTTCCGCGGCCGGCAAGGCCACTTCTTGCGCCGGCCCGGTATCGTCGAGGTCGAAGTCGAGGCCACCGGCACGGTGGCACAGTCGGTGCGCATCATCGGCGATGCGGTCATCGTCTACCAGGCAGAGCTGCCTGTGTAATCGGTCCGGGCTACGCTGCTACGCGTAGCTCGCCAGCTCGGAGTGCAGGCCAAAGAAAGCAACAAAGGTTGATGCCTCACCGCTCGGGCTCGTGTCGGATCGCCGCATTCCCATTCGTCATTTTCGTAGCCGCGCGTTGCGGCGACAGCTTCATAAGCACGGAGACACTCGTGAGAAAAATCGCCACAGCTGCCTTGCTCAGCCTCGCCCTCACCGCTTACGCGCACGCGGACAGCAAGCCGGTTCCGCCTGCATCGACGGCGCAGGTCCCCGCGGGGGCTTACACGCTCGACCTGTCGCACGCGAGCCTCCTCTTCAAGGTGAATCACCTTGGCTTCTCGAATTACACCGCTCGCTTCAAGCGTATGGACGCCAATCTGCAATTCGACCCGGCCAATCTCGCAGCAACGAGCCTGACGGCCACAGTCGATGCTCGCTCGCTGGAAACCGATTTCCCCGATCCGGCGAAGATCGACTTCAATGCGAAACTGCAGGACGAGACTTGGCTCGATACGGCCAAGTATCCGGCGATCACGTTCCGTTCGACGAGCGTCGAGCAGACGGGCCCGAAGACGATGAGCATGAAGGGCGATCTCACACTGCACGGCGTCACGAAGCCGATCGCGTTGCAAGGGACCTACAACGGCGGCTATGCGGGACATCCGATGGATCCGCACGCGCGCATCGGCTTCTCGGCCCAAGGTAAATTGAAACGATCCGAGTTTGGCGTGTCCTATGGCATACCCGCGCCCGGTACGACGATGGGCGTGGGCGACGAAGTCACGGTGATCATCGAAGCAGAGTTCTCCGGTCCACCGCTCGCTACGAAGTAAGGAGCCGGCCATGTCCCTGAAGCTCTACATGCATCCGCTGTCCTCGTACTGTCACAAAGCGCTGATCGCGTTGTACGAGAACGGCACTGCGTTCGAGCCGGTCCTGGTGGACTTGAGCAACGAAGCGCACCGCAACGATTTCAGGAAGGTGTGGCCGCTCGGGAAATTCCCGGTGTTGCGCGACGATGCGCGCAAGCACACGGTTCCCGAGTCGACCATCATCATCGAGTACTTGTCCCAGTACTACCCGGGCAAGACTCGACTGATCCCTGCCGATCCGGAGCTCGCCTGGCAAACACGCCTGCAGGATCGGTTTTTCGATCTGCACTTGCATACGGCGATGCAGAAGATCGTGGGTAACAAGCTGCGTCCCGAAGGTCAGAAGGACCCGGCGGGCGTGGAGCAGGCACGCGCGCAGATCCAGCTCGCGTACGACATGATCGATCGGGCGATCGCCGGCAAGACGTGGATCATGGGCGAGCAGTTCACGCTGGCGGACTGCGCGGCTGCACCCGCGCTGTATTACTCCAACCTGCTGCTGCCACTGGAACGCAGCCACAAGGAAGCGGCGAATTATCTGGCGCGACTGGTTGCGCGGCCTTCGTATGCGCGGGCGCTGAAAGAGGCGGAGCCGTATTTCTCGATGTTTCCCGGTGGGTGAGCTGGGGGCTCTCAATCACCGCAAAAACTCATCTCTCCTCCACCTCAACCGCCCCACCCTTCTTGATCCTGAGCACGTGCCCGATCGCCGGAACGATGTCCTCCCGATCGTGCACGGCCAGCACGATCTGCGTCCCCGACCGAGCCAGTCGTTCAAGCAGCCGGAGAATCTGCGCACGCACGTGGGCATCGAGTCCCGTGCAGGGCTCATCCAACAACAACAGCTCAGGCCCGTTCACCATCGCGCGTGCGATGAGCGCGAGACGCAACTGACCATAGGAAACCTGGCGCGGTTTGCGCTGCGCGTAGTCTTGTAAGCCAAAGAACTTCAGCCAGCGAGCCGCGGTGCGGCGATCCGTCGGCGTGGGCGCGTCGTTCAGGGCAACACTCGAATAGCGGCCGCTGATGACGAGCTCGGCAACGCTGCCCACCAGGTACTGCTCCGCCTGCAACTCGGGTGACACCCAACCCACGCGCTGCTTCCAGTGTTCGATGTGCGTGCCGGGCTTGAACCGCAGGCGCTCCACCGTACCGCCGTAGGCAGGCTGCAGATCGCCGTAGATCAGGCTCAGCAACGTGGACTTGCCCGAGCCGTTGGCACCCAGCACGGCCCAGTGCTGATGCTGCTCGATGGTCCAGTTCACGTTCTTGAGCACCGGACGATAGTCGCGATACACGTTGGCGTTACGCACGACCACGAGCGGCTTCGCCGTGTGTGTGCGTGTACGTGCCGGCTTGTGCACCGGCACCTCGATCCGGCGACTACGCGGAGTTCTCGGCTTCGCTTCGTCGATAGGCCCCGCGTAGACCAGGCGTCCGCCGTTCAAGCGCGCAACGTGCGTGATCGCAGCGGGCAACTCGTGCGTGCGGTGCGTCGTCAGTATCCAGGCACTGGGTTCGACACCGCGCTGGCGTTTCTCCAGGACTCGTTTCAGTTGCTTGCGAACCTGGCTGTCCAACCCGTTGAACACTTCATCCAGCAACAGCACACGCGCTTGCGCGGCGAACGCCCTCGCGACGAGAACCAGTCGGCGCTGACCGTATGACAGGGTCAACAAGCGCCGCTCGCGCAGACGCCACAACCCGAATCGTCTCAGCAGGCCCTCGATCCGCTTCCGCTGCGCCGCGGAGGGTGTGGTGAGCGGGCGCTCTTCATGGAAGAGTCCCGTCGTCACGATCTGCGCGACGGTGAAATTCCAGTTGTAGCGCAGATATTTGTCCTGACGCTCGGGACCGATGTATGCGATTGCCTCCTTGTTACCGGCCGGCTGTGCCGAGGCACGGCCATGCAAACGATAGACGCGACGCTCGGGTCCGACCGGGGTGGGCCACACATCGCCGCTGAGCATCTTCAGTAAAAAGGTCTTGCCCGAACCGTTCGGACCGACGAGCGCCCAGCGCTCGCCCGCACGCAACTCGAAGCTGACGTCGTCGAGAATGCGTTGCTCGTCGAGGATGAGTGAACAATGTTCGAGCGCGACGAGCGGCGCGTCGCTGACGCGCGCGCGAGATCGAGACGCGGCCATTACGCCGGGTTGCCCGCGGGCGTACCGACCCAACGCCAGATGCGCGTGGGTTCTTCACCTTGCTGCACGACTGTGCCGTCTTCGCACAACTTGATCAGATGGGCCAGGAGCGAATGGCGCGCGACCGGATGAATGCGCGGATCGACGTCGTCGTACACGGGCGGGACCAGCGCATCGGTGGTCGCGGCGCCACCCGCATCCAGCAACTTCGCAATCACTTTCGCTTCGCGCTTCAGACGGTGCGCGATGACGCCGGCAATCTCGCCCTGAGCGTCTTCGATCACCGCCCCATGTCCGGGTGCCAGCGCGCGCACCGGTTCGGATTGCAGACGCTCCAGCGATCGGAGATACGCGCGCATGCTGCCGTCGGGTGGGGTGATGACGACGGTCGATCCCTGCATGAGGTGATCGCCTGTCAGCAATAACCCATTCGGGAGCAGATAACACAGGTGATTGGATGCATGACCCGGCGTGTGCAAGGCGCGAACTTGCAGGCCATCGACTTTGACGAGTTCGTTGTCGCCCAACTCACGCGTCGGCGCGAATGTAGGGTCTTGGCGTTCAGCATGAGTCGCGCGCATGCCGTACAGCGCCGCACCGGTCCGCTCGCACACGGCGCGCGCACCCGGCGAATGATCCGGGTGGGTGTGCGTTGCGAGCACGGCATCGATGCGTCCGTGGGTCAACTCGAGGAGTCGGTCGATGTGGCGTTGCTCCTGCGGGCCTGGATCGACGACGAAAAATCGCTCATGGCCAATGACATACGAGTTGGTGCCGGGACCTGTCATGTAACCGGGGTTGTGGGCCACGAGGCGCCGGACGCCGGGGCCGATCTCATCCAACTGTCCTGAAACGAGCGCGGGCATAACGATCACTAAACTGGCAGGCGACGACGGGAGTGTAACGCCGCGCCCGTTCGGGCCGTAACGCCGTCGTGCGGCGCGGAACCACACTCGCTACGTGCCCGTTAATTCGACAGTGACCACCGTGCTGAGGGTTTTATGGAGCTCAATACACCGCCACGCCGCGTCGCCGGCAAGATCGGCTGGATTCTATTGTGGTTATTGGGTATTCCCATCCCGGTTTTGTTTGCGCTGTTTCTGCTGCGGGGTTGCACCTGAGACCCGCTGAGGGAGTACTGCAATGTTGGTGACCTTCCGTTCACGCGCGACTGAGCCAATCACGATGTTCCACGACGTTGCGCTGCATCTCATCAAGATGATGGGCGCGAGCGGGCGGATCCCGAGCGCGCTGTCTGCTGACGAAGTGGCTTCAGCGGCCAAGCGTCTGCGAGCGGCGTTGCACGGCGCACCTGCGATCGTCAAGAACGTCGGCGAGAAAAAAGAAGACGAGGACGACGAGGAAGTGGAAGTCATCACACTGCCGACTCGCGCCGTACCCCTGCTGGATCTACTCGATCGTGCGGCGGCGAGTCATGCAGACGTGATGTGGGAAGCGCGTTGACGCGGGCAGAATGACCGTGGGCGAGCTGCTATCGTGCAGCCCCACTGCCAACTCCCCGCATCAACCGCATGACAGCCGACTCCTCCAGGACCGCCACACCTCTCGACGTTCTCATCGTCGGTAGCGGCTTCGGGGGCCTTGGGATGGGCGTCGCGCTGGCCAAGGAAGGCAAGCGCTCGTTCGCACTCCTCGAACGCGCTGCCGAGCTGGGCGGCACATGGCGCGATAACACGTATCCCGGTTGCGCCTGCGACATTCCTTCGCACCTCTATTCGTTTTCGTTCGAGCCCAATCCGAACTGGTCCCGGATGTATCCAACGCAGCCGGAGATCAAAACGTACCTGGCGCATGTCGCGCGCAAATATCGCGTGCTACCGCATATCCGCTTCGGGCGCACGATGTGCGGCGCTCGCTTCGATGCCACGAGCGGGACATGGCATGTCGATACGCTCGAAGGCGAATCCTTCCAGGCTCGCGCGCTGGTCTTTGCATCGGGAGGACTGAGCAAGCCGCGTATACCCAGGCTTGCGGGCGCGCAGTCGTTTCGTGGTCGGCAGATGCATTCTGCGCGTTGGGATGCCGCTTACGATCTGAGCGGGAAGCGCGTTGCCATCATCGGCACCGGTGCGAGCGCAGCTCAGATCGTGCCGGAGATTACGGGACTCGCGGCCCGGGTCCACGTGTTTCAGCGCTCGGCACCGTGGGTGCTGCCGAAGCCGGATCGACCGATGAAGCCGTGGGAACGGCGAGTGTTTCGCTGGTTACCGGTCAGTCAGCGACTGCTGCGTGCACGCATTTTCCGGCTCAACGAAACGCTCGGCGAATTCATTCTGGGCAAGCGCGATCTGGCGACCGCGCAGGCTGCGGCAGTCCGCTTCATGGAACGTCAGGTGGTCGATCCCGAATTGCGCGCGAAAGTCACGCCCGACTACACCCTGGGCTGCAAGCGCATGCTGTTCTCCAACGATTGGTATGGCAGCTTGCAGTTGCCGCACGTGGAGCTCGTGACCGAGCCGATCGCCCGCCTCGAGGAGCATGGGATCGTCACCGACGATGGACGCGTGAGAGAAGTCGACTGCGTGATCTATGGAACCGGATTCGACGTGCACGGCACATCCCGATTGGAGGTGCGAGGTCTGGACGGCGGTACATTGGCAAATGCCTGGCAGGAGCGTCGCGAAGCGTATCTGGGTTGCACGGTCGCAGGCTTTCCCAACCTCTTCTTCGTGATCGGCCCCAACAGCGGCACCGGGCACAACTCCCTCGTATACATCATGGAATGCCAGATCCGTTACATCATGAAGCTGCTGCGCACGCTGGATCGCAGGCAGGCGGCGTGGGTACAACCGACCGCAGAATCACAGCGCGCATACAACGATGAGCTGCAGCGTCGGTTGGCAAGGAGCGTGTGGACGCAGGGCCGCTGTCACAGCTGGTATCAGGAT
>DATELY010000162.1:0-6566 GCA_035276085.1 Steroidobacteraceae bacterium
AGGCGTCGAGCATTCGTGAACTGACGGTCATGGATGCGTTCCGCTGTTCAGGATGACGCCAGAGCGGCCCGGACCGCGGCAAGACTTTTTGCAACTGTGTGCCGGGACGTGTCTACCACGGCATCTGCGCGGGCGTATTGCGGCTCGCGCGCGGTCAGAATGGCTTTCAAGTCCTCCATGGCTTGCGCGTGGCCTCGCATCGGACGCATGTCTCCCTGCGCCACGACGCGCGACATGTGCTCTGCCGGGGACGCCTTGAGCCAGACAGTGAAGCAATTGCCAAGCAGCAGTTGATAGGTATCGAGATCCGATACGACTCCACCGCCCACGCTCACGACGACCTCGTTCTGGCTCGCGATGATTCCTTCCAGCGCCTGGCGTTCCCAGTTGCGATATCCCGATGCCCCGTACAGCTGGAAAATTTCCGGCAATGCCATGCCGGCTTCGCGCTCGATTTCGTGGTCCAGCTCGACGAACGGTCGGCGCAACTGTTTGGCAAGTGCGCCTCCCAACGTTGTCTTGCCTGCGCCGCGCAAGCCAATGAGCGCAATGCGCTTGCGCCGCACACTCTCATCCGTGCCGAAGTCACTGGTCAAGCGGCGGATGGCTTCCTCGATGCGGTGGTCCGGCAGACTATCGACGAGTCTGCTGAGACGCGTGCGCTGCTCACCGGCCTCGCAGCTCATCAAATAGGCCGTGCGAACATTCAAGGAACCCGCAATCCGCCGCAGCAAAATGATAGAAATATTGCCGCTGCCGGCTTCCAGCTGCGCAAGATAGCGCTCCGACACGCGAGCCACCTCGGCGAGCGCCTTGCGCGACAAGCCACGCAGCTCTCGCAGCTGACGAACATGCCGGCCGAGCGCGCCCAGAAACGCTTCATCGCTCAGGTCCCTGCCGTCGACATCGACGCCTGAAGAAGAAGTACGCTCCCCGCGTGCGGTCGGCTGGCTGTTTTTCTTGGGGGCTGCCATCGCGTGCCTTTGCCTCAGCTACTCGTGTTTCCATGCACTATAACACCACCTACAACTTCACCGGGTGAGATCTCCTGTCGCGTTGTTTGCAGCATGTTTTCAGCGTTATTGCCGACGGCGATTCAACGGGCGACGTTCACGACCTGAACAGTCGTGTACTCCTTCAATCCATCCACGTTGAACTCGACTCCGATCCCTGAACACTTGACGCCGCCGAAAGGCGCCATCGGGTGCAGCGAACCGTGCTGGTTCACCCAGGCAGTACCGCATTCCAGGCGGCTCGCGTACGTGGCCGCAACCTCCGGATCGTCGCCCCAGACGGAACCGCCCAACCCGACATCGAGCGAATTGGCGCGGCGAATCGCCTCATCGATGGAGGAATAACTGACGACCGGAATTGCCGGTCCGAACTGCTCTTCCTTTACGATCCGCATATCGTCGGTTGCGTCCGCAACGACCGTCAGCGGGTATACGAACCCGGGCTGTTCAGTTCTCTTACCGCCAGTGACGATGCGAGCCCCGCGCGCGCGGGCGTCCTCGACCAGAGCGATGACCTTGTCCAGTTGCATGCGGTTCGAGAGCGGACCGATCAGCGTCTTGGGATCGAGGCCGTTACCCACCGGGATCTTCCGCACGTACTCTGCGAAGCTCTCGACGAACTTCGCGTACTGCGACTCATGCACATACAGGCGCTTGAGCGCGGCGCAAGTCTGGCCGGCATTGATGAAGCAACCCCAGAAGAGTTTCTCGAGCAGCGGTTCGATGTTCGTCCCCGGCAGGACGATGCCGGCGTCGTTGCCGCCGAGCTCGAGAGTGAGGCGCTTCAGGGAGTGCGACGCGCTCTCCATGATCTTCTTGCCGGTTGCGGTCGATCCCGTGAACACCAGCTTGTCGATTCCTGGATGGTTCGTGATGTGCGCACCGACTTCGGCCCCGCCGGTCACGACATTCACGACACCGGGCGGAAGGACCTGATTGATCAATTCCACGAGGCGCAGCGTGGAAAGCGGTGTGAATGGCGAGGGCTTGATCACCACGGTACAACCGATTCTGACCGCAGGCATGATGTGCCAGACCGCAATCATCAGAGGCCAATTCCAAGGCGTGATCGAACCGACAACGCCCACCGGCTTGCGACGCACGACGATGCGGCCGGCCGCATTGTCCTGAATAACCTGTTCAGGCAGCGTGAGCGCTGCCGTCGCCCGGGTCCAGGCGGCGGCGCCACCCACTTCGAAGTTTGCGCCCGGGCCGCTTTGCGGCTTGCCCTGCTCCCGGGTGACCAGAGTCGACAGCTCCTCCTGATGGCGCTCGATCAGATCCGCGATCTGGTTGAGCTTCGCAACCCGTTCGGCATCCGGGACGGCAGACCAGACCGGAAACGCCTCACGCGCGCAGCGCACCGCTTGATCCACGAGTTCGACAGTGCCTTCCGGACATCGTCCTGCGATGGACTCGTCGAACGGGTTCAGCACATCGAATGCGCGCGCCGTGGACGCGGCCTTGCCGCCGATGGTCAATGAATAAGACATACGTCGATCTCCGTTTTTGATACGACTTCAATCACATTCGGCATCAGCTCATGCGTCCTGCAGCCTCGAGCGACCATCCTTGTCGTGCGTCGCTCCTGTATCGCTGATACTCGGGTTCGTCCGCAGATCAAACAAACTGGTGACGGTCAGATCCAGCACGGATTCGGCGTTCTGATTCAAGACGCACCAGCGCCACCGCACCACGCCGGTTCTGCCCGCGGCCGAGGGTTTGGCTTCCTGCACTTCGACGCGAACTCGCAACGTATCGCCGGGCCGCACGGGTCGCAGCCATTTGAGCACGTCGATTCCCGGAGACCCTACCGACTCCGAGCCATTGAGCACGTGATCGGCGACCAACCGCATCGCGATTGCGCACGTATGGAATCCGCTTGCGATCAGGCCACCCCAGCGCGACTGCGCAGCCGCGACTGGATCGACGTGAAACGGCTGCGGATCGAAGCGCCGCGAAAAATCGACGATGTCTGCCGCAGAAATCTGATACGAACCGAACTCGAGCACGGCACCGGCATGGAATTCAGCAAACCTCATGAGCTGCTCAGTACGTTTCGACGTGGAGCCGATTCTGCTCCAGCAAGCCCCGGCGCAACTCCTGCCAGTCGCTGCGGCGCTGACGGCACAGATCCGTGAACGCTTCCTCGATGCCGTGTTCCATTCCCTTGAGCCCGCAAACGTACACGTACGTGTTCTCATCCTGCAGCAGCTCGAACACCCGCTCGCCGCGTTGGCGTATCAGGTCCTGAACGTACTGCTTCGGTTGGCCGGACACGCGGGAAAACGCGAGGTTCACATCGATGAAGTCCCGCGGCAGCTTGGTCAACGGTCCGAAGTACGGCAGTTCCTCCGGCGTGCGTGCGCCGAAGAACAGCATGAGGCTTCCGCCTTCCTTCGTGGCCAGGCGCCGCCGGCGCCACTCCGTCATGGCGCGCATCGGCGCTGAGCCGGTGCCGGTGCAGATCATCAACAGCGATGAGCCTGCGTGATTGGGCATCAGAAAGTTGGCCCCGTATGGGCCGACGATGCGCACCTGATCGCCCACTTTCAGATCGCACAGATAGTTGGATCCCACGCCACTCACCGGCGCGCCCTCGTGATCGTGCGTGACCCGTTTGACCGTCAACGAGAAGTTGTTGTAGTTGGGCCGCTCGCCGTTTCGCGGGCTCGCGATCGAGTACAGCCGCACGTGGTGGGATCGGCCTTGCGGGTCCGTGCCGGGCGGCAGGACACCGATCGTCTGACCTTCCAGCACGGGAAATACAGTTGCGCCGAGGTCGAGCACGATGTGACGCACATCGCTCTGCGCACGTTCGCTCGTCAGGCGCAAGTTACCGGATACGGTTGCCACCGCCGGGCGCGCCACACCGAACACATTCACTTGCGGCTTCTCTGCCGACCAAGGCGCCTTGCTGATGCCGCCCTGCCCCTCCGCGGCCAGTTCGGTCAGGCGCGCCACTTCCTCCGGCATCTCGCCGTCACCCAGCGCATCGATGGGCTCTTGTGCAGGCAGCGAATCCCAGCTCAGCTGCTCCTCGATCGGATAGGCCTTGCTCTTCAAGACCTGACGCCAGTTGTCGATCGCTCCGGTGGGACACGGCGAGATGCAGGCTCCGCACGCATTGCACGTATCGAACTTGACCACATAGTTGCGATCGTCATGCGTGATGGCGCCGATCGGACACGTGGCTTCGCACGTGTTGCAGCGAATGCAGATTTCCGGATCGATCAGGTGCTGACGCGCGATCGCGTCATTTGCTACAGCCATGACAATGTTACTTCACGCAAACCGCACGTACTCGAAGTTCGTCGGTTGCTTGTTGATGCCGACCACCGGCGGTGCAATCCAGTTGGCGAATTTACCGGGCTCCACCACGCGGTGCATCAGCGACTGAACATACGCACGATCCTCCGCGGTGGGTAGCCAGGACGAGATACGCTCGTTCCATTCGGCTTCGCTGACCACCTGGCCCTCGGGCGATATCTTCAGTCCGGCAAGCGGGCCGATCTGGCGATGGAACGCCTTGTGCGGCAGATAGAAACGGAACTCGATGCCGTGCTTCTGACAGATCCGGTTCCAGCGATCGACGCCCGCTTGCGAATCCTTCATGAAGTCATCGCGCAACCGCTCATTCAATGCGTTCAGCGCCGGCGCATCCTGTTCCCTCAATTCGCCTCCGGCAATGTCCAGAATCCTGTAGCTTGAATCCTTGAGCAGATGATCGTCGTTCTGCTTGGTCTCTTCGTAACGACCCTTGAGCGCCGTGGTATAGAACGTCGCCGCATTCGACGACAGATCGGCGCCGAACAGGTCGACCGTGACGCTCGAGTGGAAATTGATGTAGCGCTGCATCGTGGGCAAGTCGACGACGCCAAGGCGTCGCAGACGATCGGGATCGTCCGTCTTCTCCTGGACCATCACCTCGCAGGTGCGCTGAATGGTACGAGCGACGCCGGACTCGCCGACGAACATATGGTGCGCCTCTTCGGTCAGCATGAAGCGCGTGGTGCGGGCCAACGGATCGAAGCCCGACTCGGCCAATGCCGACAATTGGAACTTGCCATCGCGGTCGGTGAAGTACGTGAACATGAAGAACGAGAGCCAATCCGGCGTCCGCTCGTTGAATGCTCCCAGGATGCGGGGATTGTCCGCATCGCCCGAGCGGCGCGCGAGCAGCGCTTCAGCTTCTTCGCGCCCATCCCGGCCGAAATGTCGATGCAGCAGGTAGACCATGGCCCACAGATGGCGGCCTTCTTCGACGTTGACCTGGAACAGGTTACGCAGGTCATACAGCGAGGGCGCCGTGAGGCCCAGATGACGCTGCTGCTCCACCGAGGCAGGCTCGGTATCGCCCTGGGTCACGATGATGCGGCGCAGATTCGCGCGGTACTCACCGGGCACCTCCTGCCACACCGGTTCGCCTTTGTGGTCGCCGAAGGCAATGCGGCGATCGCTCTCCAGCGGATTCAAGAAAATGCCCCAGCGATACTCCGGCATCTTCACGTAGCCAAAATGAGCCCAGCCGCCGGGCTCCACGCTGATGGCCGTTCGCAGATACACATCGTAGTTATGCGATCCGTCGGGCCCCATGTCCTGCCACCAATTCAAGAACTCCGGCTGCCAACGCTCCAACGCGCGCTGCAGCACCTTGTCGCTCGCAAGGTCGACGTTGTTGGGAATCTTTTCGCCGTAATTGATGCTCATGCTGGTTATCTCAGTGCGCAATCTACAAGCACAACAATGAAACGCGAGAACACGCGAGCCTAGACTCGGCCGTGATCGAACTTCGCCTTCTTGCCACTTCCGAATACTTTCAGCGCGCCCGTCTCGCCCACGGCGTTCGGTCGGATGAAGATCCAGTTCTGCCATGCGGACAGGCGCCCGAAGATGCGCGTCAACATGGTTTCCCCCGGGCCGAAACGCAGATTGGCCTCGAGACCCGTCAGCGCGTCCGGAGACAGGCTGATGCGCTCCTCGATGGCGATACGCACCTCGTCGTCCCAGTCCAGTGCATCGGGCGTCGCCGTGACGAGACCCAGGGCGGACGCTTTGGCTGAATCGATCTGAGTGTCGGCTGCTTGCCGCACCTGCGCGATGGCTGCTTCATCGCCATAGAAACGAGCGCAGACACGGCTTACACCGGCCACCGTCGGATAGGTGTCGAAGTTCAACTCCGAGGGCGCAAGACGCGGCTCGTCCGCCTCCCCCGGCGCGGACAGCATGTAGGTGCGATCCGCTGCCAAGGCGATCTCGAGCAAAGTGCCCACGAAACACGAACCGCGCTCCACCAGTGCGAAGAGCGTCCGCGATGTCACATCCAGGCGGGCGAGTGTGCGCCGCCACAGGCCAATGACTTCGCGCACGAACCAATGTTGAGCGAAGCGCATGAGCGTGCGATCCATCTCGAGCATCTGCGCAGCGGAGCCCGTGGTCTTCAGTATCCAGGTCCCGATTTCCAGTTCATTCGTGCGCAGCATCAGGATCGCGTCATCCAACTGGCGAGCGGTCGCCAGGGGCCACCAGGACGAGCCGGCCGCCAGAATCTTT
>DATELY010000163.1:0-44047 GCA_035276085.1 Steroidobacteraceae bacterium
TCGTATTGCACGTTCAAGGTCACGTTCGCGTTATCGCCGAAATTGCGACCGCCGGTGAGTGAAAACAGTTGACGATCGTTGTCTCCATGGCTCGTGCGGCCCGTCTGCCCGCGAAATTTCAGACCGTCGAAGTTGTCTTCGAGAATGAAGTTCACGACGCCAGCGACTGCTTCCGAGCCGTACACCGCGGATGCACCGCCGGTCATGACCTCGACACTCTTCAGCAGATCGACCGGAATGTTGTTGATATCGACGGTGGAATCGCCACCGATGCCGGACACGAGACGCCGGCCATTCACGAGGACCAGCGTGCGCTTGTCGCCCATGTTGCGCAGATTGATCGTCGATACGCCGTTGCCGAACGTTGTGAAGTTACTGTTGGCGCGAGAGTAGGTGGCGGTCCCGACGACTGGCAGCTGGGCGAGGATGTCGGTGACATTCTGCGAACCGTGCTGCTCGATGGCTTGAGCGCTGATGACTTGTACCGGCGTCGATGCCTCGACTTCGGGGCGCGCGATACGCGAGCCTGTGACGATGACTTCTTCGGTTGATGTGCCCTGCGCGTGCACCGCAGGTATGGCTCCCAACACACTCATGAACAATGCGCAGCGCACGGCGCGCGCGACGATCGATCTGTCCGTCATTCCTTCCTCCGACAGAGTGATGCGGCGGGTGCGCGAGCGGCATCCTGCCGGTGGAAGCTGTACTTGCTGCAAGACTGCGCAATCGATGCCGCGTTGCAGCGAGGATACAAGCGGCTCCACACTCTGGGAAGCACATTGAATTTCTCAGGAAATCACCGTGGTCCCTGAACAACACGAATCTTGCTGAGGATTCCCTGCAATGGTGTTGCGAGCGCGCGGCCCCGGGCAGCAACGGGACTCTCGGTGACGTTGTAACTATTTCACTGCCGCGGCGGGCTCGACCGGCGCACGGTCTTTGAGAAACGGTCCCAACACTCGCGCCGTATGAGACGGCCGGCTTGCTGCGATCACCTTCTCAGGCGCGCCACACGCGACGATTCTCCCGCCGCCCGAGCCGCCTTCCGGACCGAGGTCGATGATCCAGTCCGCCTCCGCGATGACATCGAGGTTGTGCTCGATCACGACGACGGTGTTGCCCGCATTCACGAGCCGATGCAGCACATCGATGAGCCTTTCCACATCCGCCATGTGCAGGCCGACCGTGGGTTCATCGAGCACGTACAACGTGCCCTTCGCCGCAGGCGCGTTGATGCGATCCTGTGTGCGCACTTTCGCCAATTCGGTGACGAGCTTGATGCGCTGTGCTTCGCCGCCAGAGAGTGTGGGGCTTTGCTGTCCCAGCGTGAGATAGCCCAGGCCCACATCGTGCAAGAGCTGCAGCGCGTGGCGAATCGTGCGATGGCTGGCGAAGAATTCGAGTGCTTCCTCGACATTCATCGACAGCACCTCACCGATACTGCGGTCGCGATAGTTCACTTGCAGCGTTTCCGGATTGAAGCGCATGCCGCGACAGTCTTCGCAGAGCATGCGCACGTCGGGCAGGAAGCTCATTTCGATCTTCCGCATACCCTGCCCTTCGCAGGTTTCGCAGCGTCCACCGGTGGTGTTGAACGAGAAGCGTGCCGCCGTGTAGCCCCGCATGCGGGCTTCGGTGGTCTGCGCAAACAACTGCCGGATCGCATCCCAGAAGCCGACATACGTCGCCGGGCATGAGCGCGGCGTCTTGCCGATCGGGGTTTGGTCGACTTCCAGTACGCGCTCGATGAGCTCGACACCCTCGATCGTGCGACAGCCCTGCCACGGCGCCTTCTTGCGCTTCGCTCCCAGCTGCGCGTGCACGTTGTCGTGCAGCACATCGCGTGCGAGCGTGGACTTGCCCGAGCCGGACACGCCGGTCACTGCAATCAGCCGCTGCAGGGGAATGCGCGCATCCACCGTGCGCAGATTGTTGAGGTCTGCACCGCGCACGCAGATCGATGGGGTCTGGCTGCTCACCGCGCGGCGCGGATGCAATGGATGGCGCAGTGGCGCGAGGAGTGCGCGGCCGGTAATGGATGCCGGATTGGCCTCCAGCTCTTGCGCCGTTCCACACGCCACGACCTCACCGCCGCGCACACCCGCTCCGGGCCCAAGATCGATCACGTGGTCGGCGCGGCGGATGGTTTCCTCATCGTGCTCGACCACCAGCAGCGAATTGCCTTTGCGCGCGAGCCGTTCCAGCGTCTGCAACAGCACGCCGTTATCGCGCGGGTGCAGGCCGATCGTGGGCTCATCGAGGATGTAGCACACGCCCTGCAGGTTCGAGCCGAGTTGCGCCGCGAGGCGGATGCGCTGCGCTTCGCCGCCGGACAGTGTCGGCGCCGAGCGATCCAAGGTGAGATAGCCGAGGCCCACCTCACTCAGGAATTCGAGCCGCGCGGCAATTTCCTTGAGCACGTCATCCGCAATGGCTGCGGCACGCCCATCGAGCTTCACCTTCTGCAACAGCTCGCGCGCGCGGCCGACGGACTGCTGCGTGAACTGACTGATCGCTTGCCCGCCCCACCGAACGTGCAGCGCGACTTCGTTCAAGCGCGCGCCGGCACACGTCTCGCAAACGCGATCGTCTTCCGCTTCGTGCTCCACCGACTCGGGGGATTGCTCCCCGTCGTCCGCTTCGTATTCGTCGAGCTGCAGATGCAATCCCGTGCCGTGGCACGCCTTACACCAGCCATAGCGCGAATTGAACGAGAACAGTCGTGGATCCGGCTCGGCGAAACTGCGATTGCATGAGGGACACGCGCGGCGGGTCGAATAGACGATCACGGGCTGCGGTCGCCGCGAGGATTTCGCCGCTTCGACTGCCACGTGCACGACGCCTTTGCCGTGCTCCAGCGCGGTTCGCAACGCATCGCGCAGGCGTGCTTCCTCGCGGGCGGCAATCGTGAGCCGCGCCAACGGCAACTCGATCGTGTGCTCGCTATAGCGATCCAGGCGCTTCCACTGATCGAGCGGTACGTGCTTGCCGTCGACACGCAGGGTCTGAAAGCCTTTGCCGCTCGCCCATTCCGCAAGCTCCGTGTACACGCCCTTGCGCGCCACGACGAGCGGTGCGAGCACTTCGATCGTCTGGCCGCGGTACTGCTTCAGGATCTGCGCCGCGATGGAGTCGAAGCTCTGCGGCTCGATCGGTACATCGCAGTCAGGACAATACTGAGTGCCCAGCTTCGTGTAGAGCAGACGCAGGAAGTGGTAGATCTCCGTGAGCGTCGCCACAGTGCTCTTGTGACCGCCGCGGCTCGTGCGCTGTTCGATCGCAACGGTCGGCGGGATGCCGAAGATCGCATCGACGTCGGGACGCGCGGGCGGCTGGACGAACTGCCGCGCGTACGCATTCAGCGATTCCAGATAGCGTCGCTGCCCTTCGGCGAACACGAGATCGAACGCCAGGGTCGACTTGCCGGAACCGGACACGCCCGTGATCACGGTGAACGCATCGCGCGGCAGCTCGACATCGATGTTCTTGAGGTTGTGCTCGCGGGCACCGTGGATCTGGATGGAGTTGGGATGGGCCTGGGGCTTGGGACCTGAGACCTGGGGCAGAGGGGAATCCGCGACGCGATGAGTGGTTGCGTTCTTGCCCACGCCCCAGGTCCCACGTCCCACGCCCGTTTCCTGCAACGCCTTGCCTGTATGGGACGCCTCGCATTGCATGACCGTGTCGACGGTGCCTGCAATCACCAACTCGCCACCGGCATCGCCGCCTTCCGGGCCCAGGTCGATGATCCAGTCGGCGGCGCGGATCACGTCCAGATTGTGCTCGATGACGATGAGCGAATGACCCGCCCCAAGCAGCTGACGGAAGGCACGCAGGAGCTTTGCGATATCGTCGAAGTGCAATCCTGTCGTGGGCTCGTCGAACAGGAACAGCGTCGGTTTGGCATTCGTCGTCGCGCCGTTGCTCCGGCTGTCTGCCAGGTGCCCCGCCAACTTCAGGCGCTGCGCTTCGCCCCCGGACAATGTCGGCACGGGCTGGCCGAGACGAACGTATCCGAGTCCCACGTCGGCAAGCGGTTGCAGCCGACGCACGACCTCTGCATTACCCGCGAAGAACGACAGGGCTTGCGACACGGTCATGTCCAGCACTTGCGCAATGCTCACCGCAACGGCGTCGCCCCGTGTGATCGTGATCTCCAGCACCTCATCGCGGAAGCGTTGGCCATTGCACTGAGCGCAGCGCAGATACACGTCCGACAGAAACTGCATTTCGATGTGCTCGAAGCCATTGCCGCCGCACGCCGGGCAGCGACCGTCGCCCGAATTGAAGCTGAACGTGCCTTGTGTGTAGCCGCGTTCTTTTGCCAGTGCAGTCTGTGCGAACAGTTTGCGGATCGGGTCGAATGCGCCCACGTAGCTCGCCGGATTGGAGCGCGTCGTGCGGCCGATGGGCGTCTGATCGACGAACACCACCTCGCCGATGGACTCATCGCCTGCCAGCTTCTCGAAACTTCCCGGCGCTTCGGTCTGCTTGCCACGTCGCTTCAGCAACGCCGGATGGAGTACGTCCTGAATGAGCGTCGACTTGCCGGAACCGGAAACGCCCGTGATACATACGAGCCGCTGCAGCGGGATCTCGATGTCGATGCCCTTGAGGTTGTGTTCCCGCGCGCCGTGCAGGCGCAGGACCTGGGGCTTGGGGCGTGGGACCTGAGCTAGAGCGCTTCCTTCCGACATCTTCCCCAGGTCCCAGGTCCCCGGTCCCACTTCCTTCTCACCCAGCAAATACTGCGCTGTAAGCGAGTCCCTAGCCTGCGGCAGCTCCTCCGGCCGACCATAGAACATGATCTCGCCGCCGCGCTCGCCGGGCCCCGGACCGATGTCGAGCAAACGATCGGCGGCCTGCATCACTTGCGGATCATGCTCGACGACCACGAGCGTATTGCCCGACTGCTTGAGCCGCTGCATCACCTCGACGACGCGATTCACGTCGCGCGGATGCAGTCCGATCGAGGGCTCATCGAGCACGAAGAGTGTGTTCACGAGCGATGTGCCGAGTGCCGTCGTGAGATTGATACGCTGGACTTCGCCGCCGGACAGAGTGCGCGATTGTCGATCGAGCGTGAGATAACCGAGCCCCACCTGCAGCAGGTAATCCAGGCGGCAACGGATTTCGTGCAGCACCAGATCGGCAGCCTGATCGATGCCCTGGTCCACTTCCAGTTCATTGAAGAACGCACACACCCGATTGATCGGCATGAGCATCAGCTCGTGCAATGACGCGCCGGGCAGGGCGTCGAACGCCGCTTGCGACCACTCGACGTGAGCGGGACGAAAGCGCTCGTTGGAGCGCAGCAAACTGCGCGCGGGCTGAGTGCCGAGCCGCCACAGCAGCGCATCGGGCTTCAGGCGTGCGCCTTCACAGCTCGGACACGGCGTGTATGCGCGGTACTTCGACAACAGCACACGCACGTGCATCTTGTACGCCTTCGTTTCGAGCCAGCGGAAGAAGCGCTGGACGCCGTACCACAGCTTGTCTTCCCACTCGCCCTCACCTTCGAGCACCCAGCGTTGCTGTTCAGGGCTCAGCTCGCGCCACGGCACATCGATGGGGATGCCGCGCTTGCGCGCGTAACGCACGAGATCGGTCTGACACTCCTCATACGACTTCGTCTGCCACGGACGGACGACCCCATCGCGTAGACTCTTGGACTCATCCGGCACGACCAGGCCATAGTCGATGCCGATCACACGCCCAAAACCGCGGCACGTCTCGCACGCACCGACGGGCGAGTTGAACGAGAAGACGCTCGGCATCGGATCCTGGTAGTGGATGTCGCATGTGGCGCAGTGCAGATCCTGCGAGAAGCGCAAGGTCTCCATCACACCGGCATCGTCACCCAACCGGTGCACACGTACGTGTCCACGTCCCACCCGCAATGCGGATTCGAGCGCATCCATCAACCGGCTGCGCTCTTCCCGTTGGAATCGCAGGCGGTCTTGCAGCACTTCCACGCGATCGGGTTGCGTCGCAACGGCGTCGAACTCGCGCGTGTAGCCTTGCTGCTGCAACAGGTTGAGCACTTCCGCGCGGGTGAAGTTATGCGGCACATCGATCGGAAAAGTCACGGCGATGCGCGCGTCGTCCGATAACGCCTGTTCCACTGCGCGGAAGATCGTCGCCGGCGTATCGCGTCGGACGGCCGCTCCGCAGCGGCGGCAATGCAGCCTGGCGGCGCGTGCGAACAGCAGCTTGAGATGATCGTTCAGCTCCGTCATCGTCCCCACGGTGGAACGCGACGTGCGCACGGGATTCGTCTGGTCGATGGCGATGGCGGGTGGGATACCCTCGATGCGGTCGACCTGCGGACGATCCATGCGATCGAGGAACTGGCGCGCATACGGCGAGAAGGTTTCGACGTAGCGTCGCTGGCCTTCTGCATACAGCGTGTCGAATACGAGCGATGATTTGCCCGAGCCCGAAACGCCCGTGACGACGATCAGCTCGTTCGCCGGCAGATCCAGATCCAGGTTCTTGAGATTGTTTTGGCGCGCACCGCGGATGAGGATATGGCCATGGCCTGTCGAACGAGTGGATTTCATGAATAGGCGTTTCGTCGTCTCAACTTCCCACGTGGCGGCGCCGGGAAGTGTTGGGGTCATCTCGACTCCCTCCTCTGCAGAGCGGGGGAGGATTGGGGTCATCTCAACTCCCTCCCCTGCGGAGCGGGGGAGGGTTGGGGTCTTCTCAACTCCCTCCCCTGCGGAGCGGGGGAGGGTTGGGGTGGGGGCACGCAAGGCACGCGCGTGCTGAGCTTCGATCACATCACCTTCGAATACCACGCGGGCACGGGTGTCGCGGATATCGACTTGAGGATCGAGCGCGGCAGTACGACGGCCATTGTAGGGCCGAGCGGCAGCGGCAAGTCTACCTTGCTGAAACTGGCAATCGGACTGGCATGGCCGACCCAAGGTCACGTGCGCATCAACGGCGAAGTGCTGTCCACCGACAACGCGCTCGCTCTGCGACAGCGGATCGGCTATGTGATCCAGACCGGCGGACTCTTTCCTCATCTATCCGCCCGCGACAATGTGGGGCTCATGGCGCGTCATCTCAAGCGCAGCGCGAGCGAGATCGACGCGCGTGTGAACGAGCTCGCGGAGCTCGTTCAACTCGATCGCACAGTGCTCGAACGCGAGCCGCAGGCGTTGTCGGGTGGACAACGTCAGCGTGTCAGTCTCATGCGAGCGTTGATGCTGGATCCGCCACTGCTGCTGCTCGATGAGCCGCTGGGCGCGCTCGATCCGATGGTGCGCTACGAACTGCAGAACGATCTGCGCCGCCTGTTTGCGCAACTGGGCAAGACGGTCGTGCTCGTGACGCACGATCTGGCCGAGGCGATCTTCTTCGCCGACCGCGTGGTCCTCCTGCGCGATGGCCGCATCGTCCAGCAGGGTCGCTATGAGGATCTTGCGCAATCACCGGCTGAACCCTTTGTCACGGAATTCCTGCGTGCTCAGCGGCGCCTGCATGAACCCGCGTAACTCGCTCTGGTGGTTCCTGCTCCTGATCTCGCCGGTAGCGGCCGATCCGCTGGTCATCGGCTCGAAGGAGTTCACCGAGTCGGTGATCCTGGGCGAGATCGCCACACAGCTGCTGCAGGCTCAACACGTGGACGTACAGCATCAGCGCGAGCTGGGCGGCACGCGCATTCTGTGGAGCGCGCTCGAGCGCGGCGACATCGACGCCTATCCCGATTACACGGGTACCGTACTCACTGAGCTTCTGGGTGCCGACCCTTCGAGCTCCCGCACGGAGCTCGACCGCTTGCTTGCTGCCCATCACGTACGCGCATCCGCCCCGATCGGGTTCAACAATACGTATGTGCTGGGCATGCGCCGTCCGCAGGCACGCGCGTTGAACTTGCAGCGCATCTCCCAACTGCGCAGCCATCCCGAGCTGCGATTCGGATTCAGCAACGAGTTTCTGCAACGTGCCGATGGCTGGCCGGGGCTACGCGCGCACTATCGGCTCGACACGGCAGACGTACGCGGACTGAGCCATGCACTCGCGTACCGGGGGCTGGAAAGCAGTGCGCTCGATGTGATCGACCTGTACTCCACCGACGCCGAGATTCGCTACTACGACATCCAGCCATTGGCAGACGATGCGCGGTACTTCCCTCGCTACGACGCGATCTTCCTTTACCGCGCGGACGCGCCGCCCGCTCTGCAAGCCGCCTTGAATCGATTGGGCGGACGCATCGATGAGCCCTCGATGATCGCGATGAATGCGCGCGCCAAGCTCGAACGCATACCGGAATCGCAAGTCGCGGCGCAGTTCCTGCGCGAGCGTTTCGAAGTGAATAGCACCATCGAGGAGCACACGCCCATCCAGCGGCTATGGCAGCGAACAGCGGAACATCTCGCGATGGTCGCAAGCTCGCTTGCGGCTGCGGTCATCATTGCGATCCCTCTTGGAATCCTCGCGTACGCGCGCCCTGTCACGGGTGCATGGCTGCTCGGTGCGGCCAGCGTGTTGCAGACTCTGCCGGCACTTGCGTTGTTGGTGTTGTTGATTCCCTGGCTCGGCGTGGGTTACGCGCCGGCGATCGTGGCGCTGTTCCTCTACAGTCTCCTGCCCATCCTGCGGAACACGCATGCCGGACTTGCCAGCATCCCGCCGGACCTGCGCGAATCCGCCATCGCGCTGGGCCTGCCGCCTCCTGCACGCCTGCTCCAGGTCGAGTTGCCGCTGGCCTCACCGGCCATCATGGCCGGCATCAAGACAGCCGCCGTGATCAATGTGGGCACGGCAACGTTAGGCGCTCTGATTGGCGCCGGTGGCTACGGGCAGCCGATTCTTACCGGCATCCGCTTGGACGACATGAATTTGATTCTGGAAGGCGCGATTCCCGCGGCGTTGCTGGCGCTGGGCGTGCAGGGGATATTCACCCTCATCGAACGTGCCGCGCGACGGTAGGTCTACGCGTCCCTTCCCTTGCGAAGCGGGGGAAGGACAGGATGGGGGCTCTTCATGAGCCACTCTGCCAGCGTCTGCCCCCACCCTGTCCCTCCCCCGCTGCGCAAGGGAGGGGACGCTCAATTGTTGCTGTCTCGCGTATTCGTCACGACCCCGACGCCAACGCCGTCGCGAGCGCGTGCTGCACCTTCCCACTCCGCAGCGCCTGTTCCATCCAGGTGTTCACTTCCGCGAGCAGTGCCGGATCTCGCGGCAGCAACCATGCTTTCTCACTGCGGGTGAATGTCTGCGGCGTCGCGCGACAGAGTTGCGGATGCGCGCGGATCTGCAGCTCCACTTCGACATCGTCCGTCACCATGACGTCGGCGCGGCGCGCGGCGATTTCATCGAACACGGCCCGATTGTCAGGAAAGATGCGCAGCTCGGCGCGGCTCAGCTTCTCACGCGCGAAGCGTTCGTTGGTGCCGCCCGGGTTCGCGATCACGCGGGTACCCGGGTGATTGATCTCTTCCAGCGTATCGAAGCGCGTCTGCTCGCCGCAGCGAACGATCGGCGTCTTGCCGCCGGTGTGATAGGGCGACGAGAACGTCGCAATGGCCGCGCGCTCGGGGGTGATGCTGATACCACCGGCTGCGATGTCGAAACGGCCCGCTTCGTAGTCCTGCATCAAGGTCGGCCAACTCGTGCGGACGAAGCGCACCTGCAGCCGCTCCTGCGCGGCGAAGGCTGAGATGAGTTGTACGTCGGCGCCGGCCAACTCGCCGCTGCGCTCGAGCGCAAACGGCGCGTAATCCCCCGGCACGCCGACGAGCAGCAAGCCGCTGGCACGGATGCGTGCAAGGCCGGGCGCTGCGATGCGGGTGAAGCGACCCAGCGCCTGCAACAGCGCATCGGCATCGTCCTGCGTCAGATTCGCATGCGCACGCACGCGCTCCGCATAACGAGTCTCGAAGTTGGCGGCAGAGAGCTCGGGCACGCTCACGTACAGTGCTCGCAGCAGTTCTGAGCCGATGTCGTCCAGCGCGGGCCGCAGTTCCGTATTCAGATCGCGCGCAGCCGCGGTGGGCGCGCCGCTCTTCTCCCACTCGACGAACGCGCGTCTCTGCTCCCTGCGCGCCCATTTCATCTGCAGCTCGAAGAAATCCGCCAACGCTTCCGGCTCGATGCCGAGCACGCGCCCCTGCGCGCGCATGCGTTCGAGCAACTCGCGCTCGCGCTCGGGATCGTTGATCGGCAGCTGGTGCACCCACTTCCATGCGGCCACATCGCGCATCGCCGCGCGGCGCTGGACGGTCAGCTCGACGATGCGATCGATATCCTGTGCTGGATCGGCAAAAACGGGCGCTGCCTGCACATTGCCGGCAAGCAACCAACACAACGCCAAGAGGGGAAGGAGCACGCGCTGCCCTCGGAATGAAGTACAGCGCGCGATTGTAGCGGGGGAGGTGGGTTCTGGTCGGCTGGCTTGCTGGTCGGCTGGCCAGAATGCAAAGACACCTCTGGCCAGCAAGCCAGCTGACCAGCTGACCAGCTAGCCGACCAGCCAGCTGGCCGCTACCGCATGAACATCCCAATGAAGCGACTCAACAAGGACGGCTGCAGGGCTTCGACGTGCAATCCCGGGGACATGTAGGGCACGTCGTGCAAGTCGAGACGCAGCAAATCGGTGTCTGCATCGAGCGCAGGGGCAGTTGCGCGCGCAGCTACCGCAGAGGGACGCGCGGACTGGGCAGAGGCGGGTGAACTCATGAAATCTCCGTGGCGGCGAAAACGTTCTACGTGGGCAAGCGTAGAAGATCGATCGCAGCGGGATGCGTGCTTCAGTTCACGTTCGCATTGCGATCGACGCGCGTGGAAACCTTATGTCCAGCGCTTGTCGCGGCTGCCCGACGAGTGCAGGCTTGTGTTCGGATCATCTCGCGATAACAGTGCAGCCCATCTCCGCAAGAGCTCACACAATGAGAACTGCCACACTCATTTTTCTGATCCTCCTGGTCGGTTTGAGCGCATGCGAACCGAAGGCACCCGAGAAACCGAACAAGCCGCCAACGCCCAACACGGCGGACGTTGCATCCGACTCGGAACGGCGCCCCACGCTGACCACGCACATCGCTGCCGGCGGCAAACGCACGCAGTACAGCGCGTATTTCGAGGGTCCGCAGCTCACGGAGATCAAGGAGAGCACCGGCGCCGCAAACGGCGCGATATCCGAGTATCACTATCACGGCGCACGGCTTCTCAAATACACGCATGCAGAGCCCACGGGAGAGGCCACGCTGCTCGAGCTCGATGATCAAGGACGCGTGCAACGTGCGATTGCGGGCACGCGCGAGTTGGCCGCCGCGGAGATCGATGCGATCCGCACGCATGCGCAGCTGTTGCGCAGTCATGCGTTGGCGCAGCAAGCCTCGCGCATGCACATGCAGTGAGGCGTCCGTCGCCTTCGCCACGGGCTGTGCGTCGATTCCGTCACGACCTGAGCGTCAACGCACGCGTACTGGATCCATAACGCTCCCCTCCGCGGATCACGTGTCGCCGGAGTCCGACGCGCAACGCATGTCGGAACTCGTGTTTGGGCTTCGCGTTACCCCAGCGCGTCAGCAATGCTGGGCGCATCTAAGCCCATATAGGAGGAGACCGCCATGCGTACATCGATGATGGACAAAGCAGTGGCCTTGCTTGCGGCCGGATTGTTCTCGACGGCCTTGATGGCAGGCGATCAGCACGCCAGCACGTTCGAGTCGCTGGACAAGAACTCGGACCAGCAGATCAGCAAATCCGAAGCTCAAGGCGACAAGATGTTGTCCGACAGCTTCGCCTCGGCCGATTCGAACGGCGATGGTTACCTGAGCAAGACGGAGTTCAAGGCGGCGTCTAGTGCCACCACGCCTCCGTCCGCGTCCCGTCCTTCCTCATAGGAGCCCCACCGCCAGTAACCCAGGGAACTCACGGCATCTTGGCGCGCTTGATCTAAGCACGCCTGATAGGTGAGATTGGGGCCTCGTGGCGTCGAGCTGCGGGGCCCTTTCATTTGCAACAGTCGCGCGCTCACTCAAGGACTCAAGCGATGGCCATACCCTGGATGCAGATCGTCAAGTGGATGCCGTCCATCGTGCAGGTCTCCCGCGAGCTCATCGCGCGCACCCAGCGCGAGCCGCCGATCGACACGCGCAATGCGTCTCATGATGAACTGGCGCAACGCATCGCAAGGCTGGAGGACAACGAGCGGCGCCAGGCGGAGCTCGTCAATCAGATGGCAGAGCAGCTCTCCCAATTCTCGCAAGTGCTGCTGATCATGCGTCGCCGGCAGATCTGGCTGGGCATCGCACTCGCAGTGGCTGCAGGGATTGCGATTGCCGCCGTCGTTCTGGCGACTCGTTAGCCGCCCTTCTTCGCCGCTTGATACAGCGGGAGCACGCGCGGGATGTCCGCCTCCAGCTGCTTCTCGCGCGAGCCGCTGGATGGATGCGTGCTCAGGAATTCGGGACCACCACCGCCACCCACCTTGGCCATCTTCTGCCACAGCGTCACGGCCGCATTCGGGTCATAGCCGGCGCGGGCCATCAGCTCCAAGCCAATACGATCGGCCTCCGATTCCTGTTCGCGGCTATGCGGCAGCTGGAACGTCACGGCGGTCACCTGGCTGGCCAGCTGCATCATTCCCTCGCCCGCACCCGTGACAGCGGCAACACCGGCCAGTGCCAGCTGTTCTGCATACGCACGCGAAACACGTTCCCGCGTGTGTTCCCGTAAGGCGTGCGCCATTTCGTGCCCAATCACCGCAGACAACTCCGCATCGCTCGCTTGCAGTTTCTCGATCAGCCCGGTGTACACCATGATCTTGCCGCCGGGCATGCAGTACGCGTTGACGTCGTCCGACGACTGAACATTGACTTCCCAATTCCACTTCGCCGCATCGGGTCGGAAGACCGTTGTCTGCGGGATCAGCCGCTGCGCGATCGCGCGGACGCGCTGGACCTGCTTCGACTCCTTGTTCAGCGCACCTGCTTTTTTTGCCTTGTCCAGCTCCTGGGCATAGGCCTGCTCGGCGCCCTTTTCCACGTCGCTTTCGGAGACGAGCATCATCTGCTTGCGTTCGACCCCGATGGCGCCGGGGTTGGTCGTTTGCACGGTCGAGCACGCCGCCAGCGCCGAACTGAACACGAGTGCGGCCCATCTGTTTGCACGCATGAGGTTGAACCCTTTTCGATTCGCTAATGAACAAAAAAACGCGACGTCCGCAAGCGCAGTTCCGACTAGTATGAAAAGGCTACGGGCCACAGGCGACGGCCAGAGAGGTAGCGCCTCTGACCAACCGCCAACCGCTTTTTTTCATACGGAGCCGTGGAGCATCACTTCGGTTTGTCCGGCGTGCCCGTGTTGATCAGACGCGCGAGTCGCTCGACTTGAACGGCCAACACTTCGTCGACCACGGGCGCAAGATCGCTCAACGGCCGCGCTGCATACCCACCGACGCTGTATGTCATCGTGATCTGGGTTCCCGCGGCCGTGGGGGCGATGTCCCACGTCATCCGTCCGGTCACGGCCAGCTCCTGCAGCGGCCCCAGGGCGCCACTGAGGCGCAGATGTTTCACCGGCTCGGCATAGAGCACACGCATGTGTTCGATACCGCCGTACAGACCGAGCTTCTCGCAGAAGCAACCTCCCACGATCGGATCGAGACTCAAATTGCGCGCATCGTTGGAATACGTGTGCTGCGGCTCCCACCAGCGTGCAATGTCGGTTAACGCGGCCCACGCAGTCGTCGGCGGCCCGGTGACCTCCGTGCGCTGCCGGACCGTGAAACCGTGCTCCGAGCTGTCGGTGACTTCGGCTTGCGCCGCAAATGCCATGAGCAGGCCGGCGGCAGCAATCATCTTGGACATTGTTTCCTGGCTCCCCTGTCGCGACGGATGTTAACTGCGCCGTCGGGGATGCTCCAGGGCCGGACGTTCCAGGCAGCGCACGAAGTGCTAGCCTTACGGCCCGCGAAGCACGAGGAATGGACCATGGCACTGCAAGAGAAGATCGTCGAGTACCGGGATGGCGAGGTCGCCTGCAAAGGGTTCTATTGCTATGACGATGCCTTCGCAACACCGCAGCCCGCCGTCTTGATCAGTCATACGTGGGCCGGACGCGGCGAATTCGAGGAGCGCAAAGCCCGACGCCTCGCCTGGCACGGGTATGCATGCTTCGCGCTGGACATGTTCGGTAATGGCAAGCGCGGCGCGAACAACGATGAGAACACGCAGCTGATCACGCCGTTCGTACAGGACCGCACTCTCATGGCCCGGCGTATTCAGGCCGCACTGACCGCCGTGCGCGCGCAACCTCGAGTGGACAAGAACCGCGTCGCCGCCATGGGCTTTTGCTTCGGCGGGATGTGCGTGCTCGATCTGGCGCGCAGCGGTGCGGACGTGCGCGGCGTCGTGAGCTTCCATGGCTTGCTGAAACCGCCCGTTTCAACCGCACAGACCCAGATCAAGTCCAAGGTGCTCGTTCTGCATGGCAGCGCCGATCCGCTGGCCCCCGTCGAAGATGTCGTAGCGCTGCAGAAAGAGCTCACCCAGGCGAAGGCAGATTGGCAGGTCCACGTGTACGGCGGCACGTCGCACGCCTTCACGAACCCGCAAGCCAGGGATTCGGCATCCGGCCTGGTGTACAAGGAAGAAGCCGATCGCCGCTCGTGGCACACCCTCATCAACTTCCTCGAAGAAGTCCTGCGCTGAAGGACCCCCATGACCGAACGCAAAGTCACTCAAGCGGCTGCCGAAGAGGCGATCCGCACCTTGTTGCTCTGGGCCGGCGAAGATCCGCAGCGGGAAGGGCTGCGCGATACGCCGAGCCGCGTCGTCAAGGCGTATCGCGATTGGTTCTCCGGCTACGCGGCCGATCCCGCAGAGTACCTGCGCCGCACCTTCGAGGAAGTCGCCGGCTACGATGAGATGATCGTGCTGCGCGACATCGAATTCGAATCGCATTGCGAGCATCACATGGCGCCGATCATCGGTCGCGCTCACATCGGCTATCTGCCCACCAACAAGGTGGTCGGCATCAGCAAGCTCGCGCGTGTGGTGAACGGCTATGCGCGGCGCTTTCAGGTGCAAGAGAAACTCACCGCGGAGATCGCAGGCTGCATCAACGACGTGCTCAAACCGCGTGGCGTGGGCGTCGTCATCGATGCCGCGCACCAGTGCATGACGACTCGCGGCGTGCACAAGCGACGGGTCTCGATGATCACGAGCACGATGTTGGGTGGGTTTCGGGAGGATGCGCGGACGCGTGCGGAGTTCCTGCAGTTCATTGGGATCAGGGGGTAGGGGGTGGGTTTGCCCTCCATCTCAACCCTGGGTGGATTTGCCCCCACCCCAACCCTCCCCCGCTCCGCAGGGGAGGGGGCCAGAGTCGCCGCGCAGTTTCTTACTCCCTCCCCTGCGGAGCGGGGGAGGGTTGGGGTGGGGGCAGGCAGACAGGCAGCAACTACACACTCGTCTCCAACTCCCGCTGCGCGCCCTTGAGACTCACCCGCTCATCCATCAGCGGTGCGCGCAGCAGGTTCGGATCCACCATCGCCTTGATCGGCAAATGATCTGACGCTTTGCGCGCGAGCGGCGTGCGATGCGCCGTGGCCTGCAACAGTGCTCCGCGTGGCCGCACCCATACACGCGACAGCGCCAACATGGGCCAGAACGTCGGAAACTCCTTCGGCGCCGGCGGCTCGCCGAATACGCCGTGCACGGCGTTGAGATTGCCGGAGCGCGGGTACCACTCGTTCATGTCGCCCAGCAGGATGACGGGCAGATCGAGTGGACCGGAGGCAATCGCTGCCAGCAGCTTGCGCCATTGAAAGTTGCGCTCGCGCGTGCGTAGACCGAGATGCGCTGCGATCACGCGCACGCTTATGCCGTGCATGTCGAGCTCCACATCGAGCGCGCCGCGCGGTTCGTACCACGAGTAGCTCAGATCGTGCCGCTGCACGCTCAGCGGTTTGAAGCGGGTGAGCAATGCATTCCCGTATTCGCCCGTGTGCCAGATGATGCGCAGTCCGGCCACCGCCTGCATGCCCGTTTCATGGGCGAGAAAGTCCAGCTGCATCGACTCCTTGTGCTCGCCGGGTTGATTGTCGACCTCCTGCAGCGCGATGAGATCGCAATTGAGCTCGTGCAACACGCGACAGATGCGTGCCGCGTCCTTGCGTCCGTCCATGCCGATACAGCGATGAATGTTGTACGAGGCGACACCGAACGGCTCGAGCGGAGCTTGCACGAGCCGCTTCGTATCACGCTGCCGGAACGCGGTGTTCATCATCCACTGCCCGTGCATGTGCACGACCCTCGGCGATCTCCCGCTGCGCCTTGATCAACCAGCGTCGCACGCCCCAGGTGCAACCCATCAGAACCAGCACCAACCCCGCCAGCAGCCAATAGTTCATCGCGCGCGGATCTTCGAGCGCCGCATGCAGCTGATCGCCGAACAATGTCGCCGCGAACACACCTGGAAAGATGCCGATCGCCGTCCCCAGCAAGAAGTCGCGCAAGCGCAGTCGAATAGCACCCGCCACGATGCCTTCGACGGCATACGGTGCCAGCGGCACCAAGCGCAATGCGGTCACGGCGATCAGACCGCGCTCGCGCAGCACGCGCGCCATCCGCGCCACTCTGCGGCCCCCGACCCGGCGCACCATGTGGCGATCGAATTGCTTTCCCGCGATATACGTGCCCCATGCGGAGAGCAGCATGCCCGCCATCGCGATCGTGAACGCACTCCATGGACCGAACGACATCACGCCGAGCATCGTGAGCAGCGGTCGCGGGAACATGACCAGCGATGCGGGCACGTAGATCGCCGTCAACACCAACGGCGCCCACCACCGGCTACCGAAGTCGTTCGCCCAATGCGTGACCCAATCGGGATCGGCAAAGCGCGACAAGGGCGTGACCTGCCACATGGCAGGGAGCGCGATGCACAGCAGTGCAACGCTGACGACGCGCCACACGCCTCCCGCTTCCGGCCCTGAGTCTTCGCGTGCCGAGAAAAAGGAGGAGAGATTCTGCATCTCCACGGGGCGCTCCGGATCGGCCACGCCGACGACCTCCAGCATCGTCGGCGACACTTCCGGCAAGGGCTCGAGGGGCTGCAACGTTCGCTCACCGCCCTGCAGCGTATCGACTGCCCAGCGCACGGATCCTTGTTGACCGATCTCGGTGAGCACGGCGTCTGGCGAGGAACCCAGATGCTCCGCCAGCAGCTCAGCTCGAAAGGTGCGGATCGCCTCGCGCTTGCGGGCATCGCCACCCGCTTCCAGCGTGAGATCACATTCGCTGTCCAGACCCATCGACCGATTCGCGAGATTCGCAGAACCGATCCGCAACCACTCATCGTCCACGATCATCGTCTTCGCGTGCACATCGACGCAGGTGCCCTCCTGCAATCCCTGGACATGCGGATAGAACACGCGCAACCGATTGTACTTGTCCGCTGCGCGCAGCCGCTGAATCAAGCGTGTGCGCAACGTCTGCATCGTCAGCTCTTCGAGCCAGCCATGACTCAGGCGCCGCAGCACGACGATCACTTCAGGTCCATCGACCTCCTGCAACCGCGCGGCGAGCGCATCGCCGACCTTGTTCGCGGTGAAGTACTGATTCTCGATGTAGATGCAGCGCTTGGCCGCACGCACGAGGTCCACATACATGGCCTCCACTTCGTGCACGCCGCGCTCACCGTTCGTGGGTGACGTCGTGCGCGATATCGCCAGACGGGCATTCACCACCTGCGGTTTCAGCCACGCAGGCCACAAACGCCCTGCCATGGGCAGGCTGCGAACCGGCTCGCCCGTGGCCTTCAGCCATCGCGTGCGCACGAGCTCACCGAGCGCTCGCGCCGCCTCGCCATCGACCGCGAACATCATGTCGTGGAAAGGCGGATAGGGAACGCCGCTGACCGTGCGCCGCTCGTCCGTCGGCGAATGCGAACAGGTGTCCCAGCGCTTGCAGGTGAGGTCGATGCCGCCGCAAAAGGCGATCGAATCATCGATCACGACCAGCTTCTGGTGATGCGAGCCGCCCACGGGATGCGTGTTGTCGTAGCGCAGATGGACACGGCGTCGCGGCTTCCAGCCGGTTCCCATGAGACTGGGCCACTCGCGATCCAGCCCGAAGATCATCGGATAGTCCCAGCCGAGAATGTAGACGTGCAGCATGCGCCGCTTACGCGCCAGCGCATTCAACAACTCGCCCAGCTCGCGCGGCCAACCGTGCGAGTCGACGTCATCGCTGAGCAGTCTGGTCTTGCTGTGGAAATCCCAGCCGCAGATCAGGATCGAGCGCTGGGCCTGACAGAACGCATCGAACAACGCACGGAAATACCGCTCGCCGTCCACCAGCATGCCGACGCGATCGGCATGCGCGATGCGCCAACAGTTGACTCCGGTGCGAAATAGCGTTGCATCCGCGTGCGCGACTGCTCGCATGAATGGCCCCAATCAGGAGCGCAGGGCAGTTCTGCGCTCATCAACGAGCCAAACGCGTCGCGCCCGGCAGGGTTCCTGGCTGTGTAGGTATCCGGTGTCACGTGTGGTGCAGAGTCACCTGACACTCGCGAGCGTTCACGCCATGGACAACAGCAATCGGTTCAAACGCTGGACGAAGGCGGCAGGATCCTGCAGCTGTCCCCCTTCACTCAATGTCGCCTGTTCGAAGATCAGCAATCCGAGCTCCTCGAAGGTGTTGTCCGCGCTCGTCTGCGCGAGCCGCTGCACCAGCGGATGCTGCGGGTTGACCTCCAGCACCGGTTTCGTCGGCGGCGCCTTCTGACCCGCGGCTTCCAGCAAGCGACGCAGGTGGAAGCTCATGTCGTGCTCGCCGAGGACCAGGCATGCAGCCGAATCGATCAGGCGCGATGTCACCTTCACGTCCGTCACACGGTCGCCCAGGGCCTTCTTCAACCGGGCAATCAACTCCACGTGATCCTTCGAAAGCGCTTCCTGCTGTTTCTTCTCTTCCTCCGTTTCAACCGCCGCGAGATTCAACTCGCCCTTGGCGACGTTGCGGAATTGCTTGCCGGAGTACTCGCGCAGGTGGTCCATCAGCCACTCATCGATGCGATCCCACAGCAGCAGCACTTCGATTCCTTTTGACTTGAGCTTCTCCAGATGCGGGCTCGAGCGCGCCGCGTTGTGGCTGTCGGCAGCCAGGAAGAAGATCTGCTCCTGGCCGGGCTTCATGCGCGCGATGTAATCATCGAGCGAGACTTCCTGCGCGTCGCCCTCGGTCTGCGTGCTGCCGAAGCGCAGGAGCTTGGCGATACGCTCGCGATTCGCGAAGTCCTCGCCGGGGCCTTCCTTGAGCACCGTGCCGAACTCCTTCCACACCGTCTTGTACTTGTCCGGTTCGTCCTGCGCGAGCTTGGACAGCAGATCGAGCACACGGCGCGTCAAGCCGCTGCGGATGTTGTCGATGCTCGCATCCTGCTGCAGCATCTCGCGCGAGACGTTGAGCGGCAGATCGGCCGAGTCGATGACACCTTTGACGAAGCGCAGATACAGCGGCAGGAATTGCTCGGCATCATCGAGAATGAACACGCGCCGCACGTAGAGCTTCAGGCCCCGCGGCGCTTCCCGCTGCCACAGATCGAACGGCGCGCGCGCCGGGATGTACAGCAGCGTCGTGTATTCCTTCGAACCTTCGACCTTCGCGTGCGACCAGGTCAGCGGATCGGTGTAGTCGTGCGTGAGGTGACGATAGAACTCGCGATAGTCTTCATCCTTGAGGTCGTTGCGCGGCCGCGTCCACAGCGCCTGCGCGTGATTGACCGTCTCGTAGCCTTCTTCTTTCTCGCCCTGCTTGCGCATGCGCACGGCGAAGGCGATGTGATCGGAGTATTTGCGCACGAGCGCGCGGATGCGGAAGTCATCGGCAAACTCGTGCTCGCCTTCCTTGAGATGCAGCACGATGCGCGTGCCGCGGTTCGGCAGGTCCACCGTGCTCACGGTGAATTCGCCGTCGCCCCTGGATTCCCAGAGCACGCCTTCGGCGGCACTCAATCCCGCGCGACGCGAGTACACCTGCACGCGATCGGCAACGATGAAGGACGAGTAGAAGCCGACGCCGAACTGGCCGATCAGCTGGGCATCTTTCTTCTGATCGCCCGTCAGCTTGGCGAGGAAGTCCGCGGTGCCGGAGCGGGCGATGGTGCCCAGGTGCTCGATGGCTTCCTGTCGCGACATGCCGATGCCGTTGTCGGTGATCGTGATCGTGTGCGCTTTGTCGTCCGCTTCGATCGTGATGTTGAGCTCGGTGTCGCCCTGATACAGATCGGGAGTCGCGAGCGCTTCGAAGCGCAACTTGTCCAGCGCGTCGGAGGCATTCGAGATCAGCTCGCGCAGGAAAATTTCTTTGTGGCTGTACAGCGAGTGGATCATCAGCCGTAGCAGCTGCTTGACTTCCGTCTGAAAGCCCAAGGTCTCGGTCGTCGCCGCGGTCATGTGCAAAGGCTCCTTGAAACGCATCCGGGCGCTGCCGCTGGATGCGGCAACGCGTGTTCTACGCCAACGAATGTTGGTGCCCGCAGGGGCAGCGGGCTTATAGGGGCTGGCGGCTAGGGTTTCAAGAGAGGGCGACAGGCTACGGCCGACGGGCTACGGCCAGATGGGCGCACGCCGATTCTGGCCGTGTGCCGTGGCCCGTTGGCCGTCATGTCTTCAGGTGCGTGTCGAGGAGGCGACGGGCGACGCGATCGATCAGCACGATCGAGAGCAGTACCGCGGCTGCGGCGAGCGTGACTTTGGGCAGGATGAGAAAGCCGAGAACCGTGAGCGCGAATAGCGCCAGGGCTGCGAGGAAGCCCAGCAGTCTGGGTGCCAGATGTCGCGCGGTTGCGACTGCATCGTCCAACTCGTCCAGCACGAGTAGCAGGTCTTCCATCGTCCACCTCGTCATCTCGGGTGCAACTCTAGAGACGCGAGTGCGCGCGCGCCGTGAGGCGACTCACATCGTGGTATTCGACTGAAGCGGAGAGGTCTGTCACAAAGATTCCTACGCCTCGCTGGTAAGGTCGGCAACCAGGATGTTCCGTTAAACCGGCCATTGTTCTTCCCATGCAGAAGATCGTCGTTCTCAACCCCAAGGGCGGCTCCGGCAAGACCACCATTGCAACCAATCTCGCGGGCTACTTCGCCACGCAGGGGCTCATGCCGGCATTGATGGACATGGACGCACAAGGTTCCAGCACGCGCTGGCTGAGTAAACGTCCAAAGGGGCTGGCCGCCATCCATGCGATCGCCGGCTACGAGCGCAACGTGCGCGTTACGCGCACGTTTGCGATGCGCGTGCCGATGGAATGTCAGCGCCTGGTGGTCGATACCGCCGCTGCGGTCGAAGCCCAACGGCTGCCGGATCTTACCCGCAACGCAGCAGCGATTCTGGTGCCCGTGCTGCCGTCCGACATCGACATCCACGCGGCGGCGAAGTGCATTTCGGATCTGTTGTTGATCGCCAAAGTGCGGCGCGAGGAGCAGCGCATCGCCGTCATCGCCAATCGCGTCAAACGTCACACCGTCATTTATCGCTCGCTGATGCGCTTCCTGCAGACACTCGACATTCCTGTGGTCACGACGTTGCGCGATTCGCAGAACTATGTGCGTGCATCGGAAACCGGCACGGGACTGTTCGAGATGAAGCCCTACGCGGTGCGGGCGGATATCGAGCAATGGGCACCCCTCGTGGGGTGGTTGGCGCAGCGGCCGCCGGTTGCGGCCAGCCCCTCGATATTCTCCACGGGAACGACGGGGGCTCATCCGGTGGGCAACGCGTTTCAAGGCACCGCGACGACGGGAGCGCAACCGCGTCTGGTGCTACCGGATCTTGAGGAAGCGGTTGGCGGTTAGCGGTTGGCGGTTGCCGGAAGGAAGACGGACGCGGAGCTCGTTGTGACTAACCGCTTCCCTACTTCCCCTTGTCCTTCTCCTCCTTCTTCCAGTCGCTGCGCACCTTCTCTGTCCAGCTCTTGTAATTCGACCAGCTATACAGCGAACGCGTAATTGCTCCGTGTCGCGGGTTGGGGTTGGCGGGCGTCGAACGCTCCAGCCAGCCGCGCGAAGGCTCGCGTTTCTCTGCGCCTGCACGCACGCTCGACCGCTGCGCGCCTTCGCCGACCCATGCGCGGTGCGCACCAGTCGCCGAAAACTCATCGATCTTCTGCTCGCCCATGTGTCCACTCCTGCGCCGTTGCAGTGCAAAGTAATGAGCACGCAGATGGCTCGTGAGGAACTGGTTCACAGGCACCTGTCGGGGTGCGGATACTGGGATGGCTATCGCAATCGCCGGAGCATTACGTTCAAGTGACACACGCCGGGCCCGAGGAACGGCGTCTCACTCGCGCAAAGCACCCGCGGTGCCCAAGACGTCAGACGGTGGCTTTTTCCGGTCGCTTGCTGCGGGTGGCTTCGAGCAAGGCAGCGAACGCGGGCCGCATCTCGCTGAGAATCTCGTGAATCGTCGCCGGCATCAGCGATGTATTCACGTCCAGCAACACCACGGCATTGACGATGGCATCCTGCCGCGTTGCGGCGCGCAGGCGCTGCGCCATGCCGCGATTCACCGCGTGAATGCCTCGATACACTTCTTCCAGGCGACGCAGCAGCACATCCGGCGTATCACCTTCCGTGGCGGCGAAATGCTGGGCCAGGAGGTACATCGTGGCAACGCGATAAGCGGTCTCGTGCTCGTTGGAGAAAGGCAGGTGGAAGCGGGCCATCGGGCGGAATACCGCGATGCGAGGACAGCCGCTCGCAGCCATCACCACGCCCATGAACGACGCGACCGCCTGCTGCGCCGACAACGTGCTGGACACCGAGCGCTCCTCGGTTTCCACCGTGACACGCACCTGGTCGAACGATACGACGTCCGTGAACTCATCGATGAGTCCCGACATGTGTAGCGCCGCTGGGCAATGCGAGACTTGCGCAGCCGACAAGGGACAGGCAGCGCACTGATGGAACTCGAGCCGGGTCCACGCCGGCGCCTTCTCGGTCGGTGCAGGCAGGAGCTCAGCGGTGTCGCTTTCGAGCCGCAAGGGGAAGACTCGTTCGCGGCCATTCGGCAGCGAAAAGCGATAGGTGAGCGCGAAGGTGCTCATGCCACCAGCCGATAACACGGCCGGTACTCGCCGACGAGTTTCATGCGCTTCTGCGCAACGAACGCAGCCAGGAGATCGTCCATCATCTTCATGAGCTCGGGCTCACCGTGCAGCTCGAACGGACCGCGCTGTTCGATCGCGCGAATCCCGTGCTCTTTCACGTTGCCGGCAACGATGCCCGAGAACGCGCGCCGCAGGTTCGCGGCGAGTCGATGCGTCTCCAGATCGCGGCGCAACTGCAGCTGCGCCATCGCTTCGTGCGTCGGCTCGAACGGGCGCTGGAACTCCGGTGGAATCCGCAGCAGCCAATTGAAGTTGTACGCATCGCTGCGCGAGCGACGAAATTCGCGGACGTGCTCGAGCCCCTTGCCCATCTCACGCGCGGCCTGGGCCGGATCGCCGATGATGATGCGGTAGCGCTTGCGTGCGCTGTCACCCAGCGTCGCGCCGATGAAGTGATCGATCTGACCGAAGTACTCGGCCGCCGATGGCGGACCCGTGAAGATGACCGGCATCGGCTGCGCGGCGTTCTCGGGATCGAGCAGGATGCCGAGCAGATACAGAATCTCCTCCGCCGTGCCGACACCGCCCGGGAACACGATGATGCCGTGACCCGTGCGCACGAACGCTTCGAGGCGCTTTTCGATGTCCGGCATGATCACGAGATGATTCACGATCGGATTGGGCGGCTCGGCCGCGATGATGCCGGGCTCGGTCATGCCGATGTAGCGGCCATCGCGGATGCGCTGCTTCGAGTGACCGATGGTGGCACCCTTCATCGGGCCCTTCATCGCGCCCGGTCCGCAGCCGGTGCAGACATTCATCGCGCGCAAGCCGAGCTCATAGCCGACCTGCTTCGTGTAGTTGTATTCGACAGGACCGATCGAATGCCCGCCCCAGCACACCACGAGGTCGGGGCGACCCTTGTTGTCGAGAATCCGCGCATTGCGCAGGATGTGATAGACGGCGTTCGTGATGCTCGCGGGGTCCTGCAGATCGAAGCGGCCGCTGCCGAGCACGGCATCGTGGATGTAGACGATGTCGCGCAGGACCGCGAACAGATGCTCCTTGATACCGCGAATCATGCGTCCATCGACGAACGCACTCGAAGGCGCATGGCGGATGTCGAGCTTCACACCCCACGCCTGGCGGCCCAGTCGGATCTCGAAGTCTTTGTAGCGCTCGAAGATCGCGCGTGCGTCGTCGGACTCGTGCCCCGATGCCAGCACGGCGAGCGCACAGCGGCGGAACAGTTCATACATGCCGCCCTGCCCTGCCGAGAGCAGCTGCTGCACTTCACGCTGGGAGAGATTTTCGAGACTGCCGAGAGGGGAGACCCGTGCATCGACCAGATCGTCCGGATCGACCTGAGTGACGACTGCGTTCGGTAACGGCTCACTCACGGCGTGATCTCGATCGGCGTATCCAGAGGTGTCATCAACCAGATCTCCACCATGTCGGCGTTGGAGACGGCGATGCAGCCGTCGGTCCAGTCGACCTTCTCGTAGTAATCGAGCGTTTTCTTCGGCACGTTCGGCAGGCCGTGGATCATGATCGCGCCGCCCGGCGGCACGCCCAGGACGCGCGCGCGGGCAAGATCCTGATCATTCGGATAGGACACTTGCAGCGAGAGGAAGTAGTCGCTGTTGGCATTGCGGCGAACCAGACGATACCGCCCTTCCGGCGTGCGGAAGTCGCCTTCCTGTTCCTTCTGGCCCATGGGGGCAAGACCGAGCTGAATGGGATAGCTGCGCAGCACGTCGTTCTTGTGCAGCAGATACAGACGCCGCTCCGCTTTGCGCACCAGCACCTTGTCGGCGAGGGGCAACCCGGCTTCCCGCGAGCTTGCGACCGCGGTCGCGGCACCGGCTGCATCGGACCATGCGGGTGCACTCGCGCACGCGATGCCTGCCAGCAAGAGTCCTGCGATTGTCGAGCGGATGAAAAACACGCGAATCATTATAGGCAGCTATGCACGTTATTCCGACTTGAGCTCAATCGTACGATGTGACGCCCCGCGCGTCGCGTTCAGTTTCGAGACTGCAGCTGTACGGAGGCACAACCGCGCATGCCCGGCGCCACTTCTGCCGTGAAGCCGTAGCGACCGCCCGGCGCCACGGAAGCCGAGACCTCATGACGCGACGTCGTCTGCGTCTCTCGCAGACGACAGTCGACCACGAAGACGTGCTCGCCCGGCGCCAGTTCCACCGCGTGATAGCGCGCGTCGAGCGGCTTGCCGTCCACTGCGCGCAGAATCAACGTCAGCGGCGAGCCCGCGTTGAAGCGGTAATCGCCTGCGACCACGGCGAGTTCATCGCGTTTCAATTCCGGGTCATCGTAAGCGCGCAGCGTGGCACACCCACCGAGGGCAACACAGATCCACACGAGGAATTGAAGCTTCACGCCTATCTCGCGGCCACGTCCGCGCCGATCTTGTTCACGCGCGGGATCACGAGCTTCGTGCCCGGCCGCACATCGCTCAAATCCACATCCGGGTTGTACTGGCGCAGTAACCATACGGGAATGTTGTAGCGGCGCTCGGCCAACTGCCACACCGAATCGCCCTTCTGTACGACATGCGTTTCAGTGTCGGCGATGCGGTACTCGGAGAAGAACACGTCCTGCAGCTGCTTGTGGAACGTGGCGCGCGTTGCTTCGAATTCACTACGCGAAACCTTGCTGAAATCGAGTTTCAACTTGCGGCCGATGACGACCGGCGTTGCCGAGCTCATGCGATTCAACTGACGCAGGCGGCTCGCGCGCACATCGAGCCATTCGGCGTAGTGGCCGAGCGTCTCTGCCGCCTGCACACGGATCGTGCCATCTTCATGCACGGAATAGTCGCCGGGATCCGCCGTCGCAGCTGCCTGCGCGCCCGGCACGAGTGTCGGGCCCTGCTCTTCCGCTTCGGATTCGGTGACGGGCTCTGCATCGGGTGCGACCGGTGTTTCGGCAGCGAGCGGCACGCTCTCGACCGGCACCTTGGCAACCGTCTCGATCGGCTCGGCGGTCGCTTCGAGCGCCAGCACCTGACCTTCGAAGATGAAGTTCGCGCTACGCAGTCCGTTGAACTCCATCAACTGCTCTTCGGTGAGCCCATGCTTCTTGGCGATGCGGGTCAACGTGTCGCCGCGACGCACGCGATAGCGCTTCACTTCCTGAGTTGCAGAGGCCGCAGCGGGTGGGGGCTGAGGCTCCGTGCGCGCAACGGCGACCGCTGGCTCGGCCTTCGCTCCAGGCACTTCGAGCACTTGTCCAACGCGCAGCCGATAGGGATGACGCAGATCGTTCTGCCGTGCGAGCTGCGTGAAGCTCACGCCATAGCGTGTCGCGATGGTCGACAGCGTCTCGCCATTACGCACTCGATGACGGCCGTCCATGCTCACATTCACATCGGCCGTCAGCGTGTCGCGGCTCGGCGTTTCAGGCAGCCGCGCCAACACGGTGTCGACATCGATGCTTGCCGGCACACGGAACTGGTAACCGCGCGGTACGGGGCGCGAGCCGCTCCAGACCACGGGCAACAGCGACGGATTCAAGCGCTTGAGCTCTTCGTGCGTCGACCCCGCGGCCTTGGCCAGCGCCCGCACGGAAGCGCCGTTCGGCAGCTCGATGATCTGGCTGCTGTCGAGCGGCTCGCGCCGGATGTTGCCGAAGTACTTCTCGGGATTCTGATCGATCTCCAGCGCCGCCAGGAACGCGACGTAGAAGTTGCGCGAGGCGAACCCGAAGCTGCGGCTCTGATATTTGCGCGCGATGATCGCGATATCGGACGTCCCCAGCTGTTCCTGCGCACGGCGCATGCCGGCAGGACCATGGTTATAGGCGGTGAGGGCGAGCGGCCACGAGCCCAGGATCGCGTAGTTCTGTTCCAGGAACTTCACGGCCGCCTCGGTCGAGCGATAGGGATCGAGGCGCTCGTCGATCACCGAGTCGATGCGCAGAAAGCGGCGCCCGGTGCTGCGCATGAACTGCCACATGCCCGCCGCGCCGACCTTCGAATAGGCGTAGGTGTTGAACGATGATTCGACATGCGGCAGCACGGCGAGCTCGCGCGGCAGGCCGGCGCGCTCGAAGGTCTCCTCGATGCGCGGCTTCCACGCACCCGAGCGGATCAAGCCTTCGCGAAAGCGATCGGATTGGCCGAGCTGGAAGCGCACTTCCTCGGCGGCCTGTTCGAAGCGGCTGCGGCTCGTGCCTTCGGGCCACAGATCGCGCACCCGCTGCGCCTCTTCGGACGCGGCATCGCCGTTCGCCAGGTTGCGCAAGATGCGCGTGTACTTCTGCTTGGTCGCGTCGATGCGCCGGGAGCGCTCGCGCGGCGCCAGGTTGTCCGGAAAGCTCACGGACTCGTACACGACATCGAGCCGCTCCGGATCATGAATGAGACCGCCCGAGGTGCTGACCTCGGTATAGATGCGGCGCCAGAATGCGATATCGCGTTCGAGCTCCGCGGGACGCACCATGACGTCGCCCGCCATGGCCGTGGACGCAAGCGTGGCGCAGACACTCAGGAGCAGAAGCGAAAAGACGGCAAGCAGACGCGGCTTCATTGCGATCCGGTTTTATTCAGCTGGTAAGAATTGTCCGGAACGAGAGCGCCCCGGGCAACATAAGTTAAGTCGGATTGGCGCAGAGTGCTTGATAACCACGTCGGGATTTCTAACAGCGCATCAGCTGGCAGCCTCCCTGCATCGCCTGCGTCTTCCGGACTGTCGCCGGGAAAGCATGAGCACCGTCACAGTTCCAACCCTAAAAAGAGCGCCGCGAGCACCCTACGACGGCTGGCTGCGCACATGGCATCGGTCATGCAGGACTGCTACGCATCGAATAACAACATCGCTACGGCAAGCTCATTTTGATCGAGCATTTGTGCCAGTAAGCGAATCAACAAAAGGATTGGCCCCGCGCATGCGGGGCTTTGTTTTTCTACGGCACGGCACGGAACCTGTGCGGCGCGCGGTCGACTTAATCAACTGAGGTGGACTGCAAAGCCCAGGAGGAATGTGCAATGAGCAAATCACCGGGTCATCGTCAGCATCCCGAGCACGTCGTGCGGGAAGTGCGCGTCAACGGACGTGTGCAGGCCAGTGTCGCAGGCGAGGTCCTGGCGGACTCCCGCGATGTCATCAAAGTGGAAGAAGACGGTGCGAAAGATCGCTACTACTTCCCGCGGTCGGACGTGAAGATGGACGCGCTGGAACGCACCGACACCACCACTCGCTGCCCGTTCAAAGGCACCGCCAATTACTTCAGCGTGAACACGGCAGCGAAACAGCTGCAGGACGCAGTCTGGAGTTATGAGGATCCTTATGCGGAACATCAGGACCTCAAGGGACGCGTCGCGTTCTATGACGAACGCATTCCCGATCTCGAAATCAGAACGATCTAGTGTGGTGAGTTAGGAACTCGCGTACGTGTCAGCGCGCAATGGCGTGAGGGCGTCATGGCGCGATGGCGTCAAGCGCGTGACTTCTGACGCCATTACGCCGTTGCGCCATGATCTCGCGCCGTATTGACGTTCCCGCGTTAGGACACTAGGTCGACGCTAGTGGCGTGGTCCCGATACCCGCCTCATGCCGATAGGCAGGCGCGGGCGAATCGCCGAGTGCAGCCCGTTGACGTTTGATTGCGCGCAACAGCGTCACCGACATGATGGTGAGCCAGAGACCGAACGTCACGAACGGGAACCAGAAGACGAACAGACCATCCCACGCGAAAGGCCCGTGCTTGAACATGAACCCGATGGGTCCGACTTCATAGATGATGCCGGCCCACAGCGTGAGCCAACCGAGCCAGCGTGGGAACGGAGACAGCTCATCCTGCGGGCGTGACCAGCTGAAGTAGATGATCGCGAAGAGCTGGAACATGTAGTACTGATCGGTGGTCACCAGCACGAGCGATCCCATTTCGTGCAGCATCTGCGTGATCTCCGGGGCGCGCTCCGGATTGAAGGCCGCCACGCCCCAGATGATCGGCGGGAACACCAGGAACATGGACATCGTCACGCCGCCGACGAGCTGACACATCGACCAGACGGGAATGCCCTTTTCCAGACGCAGCATCTGCGCCGAGATGACGACGGCGAGCGGCACCATGAAGGCGCTGGTCCACGAGGTGATCATGGCGCCGAGCCTGATCTGCGAAGCGTTCTGCCGGTAGAACTCGGCAATTTCATTGGCGGGCAGCTTGGGCGACGGCGGCGGAACCATGCCGAGCAATGTCCACAGTCCCACCCCGAAAATGACCAGGAAGATGAGCGACCACCAGATCAGAATGACCTGGGCGCGCTCGGTCAGATGAATCTTCATTGCTGCACCTCGGGAATAGTCGATCTTTGAATTCGAAGCGTGCCGACGACCGGGCCGCATTATGCGCGAGCAAAACTACGCGCGCGATTCACTCGCGAACGCTCCGGATTCAACAACTCAGTGCGCTCGCGCGGCGTCCGCAACTCACCTCACCCGCTTGGCCACCAGCTGTTCGAGCTTGACGATGTCGGCCGCAAACAAACGGATGCCTTCGGCCGTCTTCTCCGTGGCCATCGCATCTTCGTTGTGCGCATAGCGGAATGCCGCCTCATCGAGCTGCACCCGTTCCACATGCGCCGCGGCTGCGTGCGTCGGATCGAGCTTGCGTACCACGGGCGCAGTCTCTGCCTGCAGCTCTGCAAGCAGCTGCGGCGAGATCGTGAGCAGGTCGCAGCCGGCGAGCTCCAGAATCTGACCCTTGTTGCGGAAGCTCGCGCCCATGACCTCGGTGCGGTAGCCGAAATGCTTGTAATACGTGTAGATCTGAGTGACCGACTGCACGCCGGGATCGTCTGCACCCACGTACTCCTTCCCCGTGCTCTTCTTGTGCCAGTCATAGATGCGGCCCACGAACGGTGAGATGAGTCGCACGCGCGCATCGGCACAGGCAACCGCCTGGGCGAAGGAGAAGAGCAGCGTCAGGTTGCAGTTGATGCCATCCCGCTGCAGCTGCTCGGCGGCCTTGATCCCTTCCCACGTGGCAGCCACCTTTACGAGAATTCGTTCGCGACTCGCGCCGAGCTTCTCGTACAACGCAATCAGGGCGCGCGCCTTTTCAATCGATCCCGCCGTATCGAACGACAATCGCGCATCCACTTCGCTCGACACGCGCCCCGGCACGATCTTGAGGATCTCGAGACCGAACTCGACGATGAGCCGGTCGAGCACCGCGTCGACCTGCGCGCCGGCACCGGCATCCTTGATCGCCTTGTCCACGAGATAACTGTATTCCGACATCCCCGCCGCTTTGAGGATGAGACTGGGATTCGTTGTCGCATCCTGTGGCGTGAACGCTTTCAGAGACGTGAAGTCGCCCGTATCCGCAACGACTTTGGTGAACTGCTTCAGTTGGTCGAGTTGGGTCGAAGACATGGACGTAAGCTCAGGCTGGGGGATGGCGCCTATCTTACTCTGATGCTTGAGTACTGCAGATTTCGAGTACGCTCGAATCATTCGGCATTGCGAGATGGTGGCCATGACGTTGACCCGCACGCACAAGATTCTCGTGCTGATCGCGCTGTACCTGGCGCAGGGGCTGCCGTACGGATTCTTCACGCAGGCGTTGCCGGTTCTGATGCGCGACGCGGGCTACTCGCTCAAAGCCATCAGCGCTGCGAGCCTGCTGTACTTGCCTTGGGCACTGAAGTTCTTGTGGGCACCGTATCTCGATCATCGCGGCACACAGCGCGCTTGGCTTCTCACGCTGCAGATCTGCTCGGTCGTGGCTGCGCTGCTGCTGGCGGGAATCGATATCGCTCGAGGGTTGGCGATCGTGCTGGCAGCGGCACTCGTCTTCAACCTCATCGCCGCAACGCAAGACGTGGCCACCGACGCGCTGGCGGTGCGCCTGCTCGATTCCCGCGAGCGCGGGCTGGCGAATGCGATCCAGGTCGGCGCGTACCGCGTCGGCATGATTCTGGGTGGCGGCGTGCTGTTGTGGATTTTCGCACGCACCAGCTGGTCGACCATGTTCTTCTGCATGGCTGTGTTGCTCGCGCTGACCGTGCTGCCCGTGGTGGCCTTGCCCAGCGTGGCACGCCAACCGACGAATCCGCCGCACACAGCATTGCTGTTGGGCTGGCTGACCCGACTGCGACGCCCGGGCATGGCGACCATCATGGCCTTGATTCTCTGCTACCGGTTCGGTGATGCGATGCTCTCGAAGCAGCTCACGCCGTTCATGCGCGATTGGAAGCTGTCACTGGAAACCATCGCGATCATGAAGGGCATCCTCGGTTCCGCGACGAGCCTCGTCGGTGCACTGATCGGTGGATGGTTTGCCTTCTATGTCGGTCGACGAACTGCGTTGCTGGTCAGCGGACTGCTGCAGGCAGGTTCGTTCGTGCTGTACCTGCTGGTGGCTTTGAACCTCGCCGGGATTCACGTGCTGTGGATCGCAACGGTGGTCGAAGGCCTGGTCGGTACGATGGCAACGGTTGCCTTGTTTACGTTGATGATGGATGTTGCCGAGCCCGAGCACGCTGGCACCGACTACACGCTCCTCGCAAGTGCAGTCGTTCTGTTCGATGGCATCGGCGCATTCGTTGGAGCGGCCATCGCCGATGCCACGAGCTACGCCACGACGTTCATCATCGGAACGGTGCTCGCTGCCGCGGGATGCGTGTTCGTGGTGTACCACCTCGATCGTGTGACCATTTCGGAACGAATCACGCATGCATGGCGTGGCACGAGGGTCGCGAGTGCCTGATTGCGCGAGCCACGGGCCCGACTGGACGCTCCCTCACAAACCGGCTCAAGACTTGTACTTAGGAACTCGACTTTAAGTTCTGAGTCAACACTAGGGACGCAGTCGAGCTGCCGTACGAAGATGCCAAAGCCAGTAAATTCGCAGGAATACAGCAGGGAGCGATCGGGCATGTCCACCGGACGGGCGGCTGAAATCTCGGCTCTTCCGACCGATCTCAGCGAGCTTGCGCGCCAGTTGCAACTCAGCACCCACGACACAGAGCTGCTGCGGCAACTTGCCGATGAAGCCGTGTCCCGCTTCGCATCCGACGACGACGCCACCGCCTGGTTTGAAAACGAAGTAAGAAGTCGCTACCCCAACCTGTGGTGGTCCATCCGGGAGTGGCTCGCGCGGCGTTCACTCTCGAGTTCCAGATAGTCGCTACGAGCGGCACCGTTAGAGCGCTGGGCCTCCGTCGGTATTCCAATCGCGCTCACCGCAAACAGCCCGTACCTTGCTGCGCCGCGATGTCAGTGTCCTGACCTCATTGCGTAGGGAACTACCGTCCATTGTCAGGAATTGGAAGGAGCGAACACCCGCCGATGAAGCATTTCGTGCTGACATTCCCGAGGATCGTGTTCTCTCCAACCGGAGCTGTCGTATGAACATCACAGATGATTCATCCGTCGAGACTTTGGATTCGGACTTGGGTATCTCGGCGGCATTCATGTCGATTGCAGAATCTGCGGGTGATCGACGACGTGCGCAGTCGGCATTCAAGGCCGCCGTGAAGCATTACAACGAGGCGGCTCACGCACTCGCATGGATCACGGATGCCGCGGCGTTGGACGCGAACGACGCCGACTATCTACGTGGCAGATTGCATGCGCTCGAATTGCGTGTGCAGAGATTCGAGCAACGCGAGTCCCCTTCATGACGCGCGTGCTCACGGCACACCGATATGAGGGTCGTGCGATAGCCGCACGGCGCTCGCCCTTGTTGTGCGCGATTCACTGAACTGCGCGCGTAGGAACTCAACACCGGCAACCTGAATTATGTCGGCATGGACGGAGACATCCAATCATCCGTCGAGGCCTTGAATTCGGATCTGGACATCGCAGCCGCATTCATGTCGATCGCAGAAGTCGCGAACGATCGTCGGCGCGCGCACTCTGCGTTCAAGGCAGCTGTCAAACACTACAACGATGTCACGCAGCGTCTCGTCAACATGCTTGGCACGATGAATGCCGCGGACGTGGACACCTGCCGCGACAAAATCACGACACTCGAACTGCGCCTCAAGCGATTTGAAAAGCGCTGGTCGTCGACTTGATCGGCAGGACATTTCTCATTTCTTGATGTAGTTGGCATTCGGCGACCCTCCTGCGGCGAGAACACCCGCCCGTGCATCGGGGATACCAGGAATGGGTCCAGTTCTCGGTTCGCAAATCCTCAGTTGCGACCCTTTATTTTTTCAACGGATCTGCCGATGCAGTGTTGCGGAACGAAGAATGCTTCACGCGCGGGATGCCCCGTGCCTATAACCACGAACTGTAGTGATCCAGCGTCGATGCTCAAGAAGATCGCCATGACAGAGGTCGAGACGGGCATGTTCATCCATGCCATCGAGGGCCGCTGGCTGGAGCATTCCTTGTGGAAGTCACGCTTCCTGGTGAAGGATCAGAAGATGCTCGACCATGTCCGGACCTGTGGCGCGTCCGCATGCTGGATCGACGTCGCTCAGGGCAAGGACGTGAAGCGCGCTCAGACCGACGTCCAGGCGAACCAGCCCGCCGCGCCGGCCGCCAAGTCCCCAGCGCGCCGCGCGATGGCAGATGAGCTGGTGGTCGCCTCGAACATCCTCAAGCGTTCCAAGGCTACGGTTCTCTCGTTGTTTTCCGAAGCGCGCATGGGTAACGCGGTCAATGCGAGCGACTGTGCACCGCTCGTCGACGAAATCGTCGGGTCCGTGGACCGCAACGCGGATGCGCTCATCAGCCTCTGTCGGCTCAAGACCGCGGACGAGTACACGTACATTCACTCCGTGTCGGTCTGCACATTGATGATCTCGCTGGGCAAGCAGCTCGGCCTCGATGAAGACGAGCGCCGCGATGCCGGCATGGCCGGGCTGCTTCACGACCTCGGCAAGGCCGCCATGCCCCAGGAGATCATCAACAAGCCCGATAAGCTCACCGACGAAGAATTCACGATCATCAAGTCGCATCCCGTGAAGGGCCACGAAATGCTGCTCGAGAGCGGCATCGACAATGAGCGTGTCCTCGATGTCTGCCGTCATCACCATGAACGCATGGATGGCACCGGCTACCCGGACAAACTTCCGGCAGAGAAACTCACGCTGATCGCGCGCATGAGCGCCATCTGCGATGTCTACGACGCCATCACGTCGAACCGACCCTATAAGGCCGGCTGGGATCCCGCGGAATCCGTCGCGCGCATGGCTTCGTGGCAAGGCCACTTCGATTCGACGGTTCTGCAGACCTTCATCAAGACCATCGGCATCTATCCGGTAGGCTCGCTGGTACGCATGTCCTCGGGGAAGCTGGGCGTGGTCGTCGAGCAGAACCCCAAGAAACTGACGGCGCCCAAGGTGAAGTTGTTCTTCTCGACCAAGTCGGGCATGCCGATGCTGCCCAAGCTGGTCGATCTGATGGAATCCCACGTGACGGACAAGATCGTGGCGCGCGAGGCACCCGAAAACTGGAATTTCGGCTATCTCAACGACTTGTGGGCAACCCACATCAAGTAGGCACGCGGCTCACTGCTGGCATCCGTGCGTGCGCCTCGCCACGGCGCTTTTCAGAAACCAAACAACCTGTCGGACACCTGGGCGGAAAATTTCTTTCCGCCGCTGTCGAATCCGCGCAACCTCGTTCGTCTTGAATGTAACGGCGCGCACCCGTGCGCCTGCACGAACGACTTAGGACGCAAACGCGGAAAACCCGGCCATCCTCCAGGAGACAGCCATGCCCCATCCCATTCCCTACCTCGGCTTCAACGGCAACTGCGCAGACGCAATGCGCTTCTACGAACGCGTACTCGATGGCAAGCTGGAAGTGCTGATGACCGGCGCCGAATCACCCATGGCTGCGCAGATGCCGAAGGAATTCGCCAACCGCATCATCCACGCACGGCTCGCGCTACCCGATGGCGGCGTGCTCTACGCTGGCGATGCACCGGCGCACATCCCTTACGAAGGCATCAAAGGCGTCCGATTACGCTCAACTACGACACGACCGCGCAAGCGCAAAAAATCTTCGATGCGCTCGCGGCGGGCGGCCGGGTGACGATGCCGATGCAGCCGGCGTTCTGGGCGAAGACGTGGGGCATGCTGATCGACAAGTTCGGCACGCCTTGGATCATCAACGGCGAGCTGCAGCCGATCTAGAGAACAGATGACGCGTGCGGCGTGCTTCTGGCATGCCGCAGACGCGCTCGAAGAGCAGTTGACGCAGTGAACCTCATGACAGCGATCGCCCTGAGAGCGATTCGCCACACGATCAATATCCGCCGGTCGTTCCCGACCCGCCGTTCCGCAACGATGGGTTCGAGACGAACCCCCCTGTCTCGGTGCCGGAGCCAGGCTCGCTGGGCCTTCTGACTGTCGGATTGTTGGGCCTCTTGGCAAATCGGCGCCGCCGCCGATAAGACCGCCGCCGAAGAATTGCATCGAATGTGGGCAAGCAACACGGTGCACCCGGCACCGCGAGAGCGGTATCGGGTTCTCGTCGACGGATCATCGGTTTGAGTCATTGTTTGTGCGTGAGTGCCCACGCTCAGGAAGCTGCAAATCCAGGCTTGGAACGCGAAGGAGACGACTCATTCACCTCGGCGCTCGGCCTATTACTGAACCATTGTCATGAATGTCATGCGCGTCGCCCGATGTTTCATTCGATGTCGCAGCCGTAGAGTTCGTTCCCAGAAGCGTCGCCCCCCAATTCAGCGACGTAGGGAGTAACTCATGAATACGTATAGCTTGATCAAGATTGCCGAGAGCACGGGCCACATCGCGCTCGCCGGTTTGTTTCTGTTGCTGGCAGTTTCGTTGGTGATTTGATGTCAGCACCGCATCGAGGGGTGCGGGTCCAGTCATCCAGGTCCCGCACCCGCGAGGTCCGCTAGTCTCAGCTCGCTCTTCCGTCAACGACCCTCCTCTGTCTCTCGGGCCAGCCGACGAACACCAGCGGCTTCCCAGCCCAGCACGTTCTCATCCTGCGCGGCTCGACGCTGCACCTCCGCGAGTCGCGGCGCCATGCGTCTGAGTACCTCCGCTTCCCAGCTCACCGCCACGTCGCAAGATGGCTCCGCCCCGGCAGGGCTATCAACTGAAACCACGGCACTCTCCTGGAGAGCTTCGCTCTCAGTGCATCAGTCACCGTTCAAAGGCATCCAGGGCGTAAAGCAAAGCGGGTGCCAGTCCGGACGGCTAGTGCCTGGAAGGGCGCCATTCCCCCGATCACGGACCAAATGTGTGATCTCGTTCATGCCCGGCAAGTGGCCCAGGGGCGGGAAGCACTTCATGAACCGGACCGTTCGACGGCCACCGTAAGAAATTTCGACATCGCGCGCTCGTAGACGGCCGGCAGAAGAGTTGCGATTCAGCATGCCGATCAGCGACCGCTATCGACATACGTCCTCGAGCGCTTGAACGCCGTAGCCAACGTCGCCGGTGTGGGTAGATAAAGCGATCAGCGCCGCGTCTGAGAAACGATTTCATGAGCCAATGTCCAGGCGCTTTCCAGCGCGGTTCAGGCGGGAGCTGCGACTACATCCCGCCCTTCACCGGACCGAATCCAGCCGGAGGCTTGCGGTGATGGGTCGCGCCTTCGTACGCGGAAGCCACTTTGATCAAGGTCGATTCCTGGCCGGGCTCGGCCCAGAACGCGATGTTGTATGGCAGTCCCAAGCCACTCAGTTTCGTGGCCTCGCTGTTCCATTGGCCTTCGTACTTCGTGCCATCCTTGCTCAATGCAAACTTGGCATCGACCACCGTGTCAGAGAAGCCGGCCGGCACGAACACTTCAGGCAGGCCGAGCCGCGCGCCGTAGCCGTAACCGAAGCGACTGCCGCTTTCCCCCATGCTGGCGCCACCTATTTTCTCCGGCAGTGTGGGGTTCACGGGGTTGACGAAGACATCGATGTTGTTCTGCCGCAGCACCTTCGTCATCACCATGCGCATGGTGTCGCGACGCTTCATCGTGTACGTGATGGCGTTGGTGCGAATGTCCATTTCCTTGTTCTCCCAATTCTTCATCGCGACACGACGCACGTCGTTGTAGTACTTGGCGTTCGTGTTCAGCGTTTCCCAGTCGTACACCTTGCTGTCGCCACGCAAGGTCAGATACTTCGCGAAATCGTACGCAAACGTGTAGCCCGACACGGCGGATTCGTCTTCGGGCGGCTCGCCGAAGATGCGGTTGAAGTTCAGGCTCGCCGGCAATGGAGCCTTGTGAGTCGAGAGCGCCACGAGGTACTTGCGGCTCGTGACGTCCCACCCCGGCACTGCAAACTCCGGCTTGCCATCTTTCTTCCAAGAGAAGATCTCCGGCATATGGAAGGGCACGACCTCAGCAATCGCGTCGTTGAAGGTGAATGCCATGTTGGGAATGCCGGGATCGTCCGGATAGCGTGAATCGACGGTTTCCACGATCTCGGCGCCCAGCGCCGCGAGGGCTTTGAGCTCCTTGTTGACGCCGTCACTCACCGCGGCCTTCGCCGGGCTGTCCTTCACGAACAACTCGCGCACGACGCCGATACGCATGCCGGCGAGCGGCTTGCTCTGTGAGGTATCCGCGAGCGCCTGGACATATGGGGTCTTGGACTCGATCACCCGCGGCAGCGCTGTGTAGATATCGCCCGGATCAAAGTACGTGCCGGTCTTCTTGTCGCGGAAGGCATCGAGCACGGTGACCGCATCCTTCACACTGCGGCAGATGATGCCAGGGCGGTCTTGATAGGGATTGGCGCCGATCGTGCCTTCGAACGAGATCATTCCCTTGGTCGGAACGACGAGCGCGGTGTTGTGATAGTTCGCGGGGCCACGGCATGAGCCGCCCGTCGTTTCGCAGATCGAGCACACGACCAGATTGGCTGCGACGGAAGCACCTGAGCCGCCGCTCGAACCGGCGGTCACGCGCTCCGTATCGTAGGGATTGCAAGTCATGCCACCCCACGATTCGCGCGAGCCGCCGGCGCCGATGTACGGACGCTCGACTGCGGCATCGCCACCTGGATCGCCGCTGCCGCCGTTGTACTCCGAGTTGTGCGCGTGGGCATAAATGATCGCACCGGCTGCGCGCAGACGACTGACCAGCGTCGAATCCTTTGGCGGGGCGTCCATCGCGTACTTCACGTCGCCACCGCCGGTGGAGCGGATATCCGCCGTGTCGTAAACAGCCTTGAAGGACATCGGCGCGCAATACAGCGGCATGTCCTTGGTGTCGAAGTCGCGGCCGTACTTCTTATCCAATGCCGCTGCGTACTCGACGACGTCAGGTTGCTGTCGAAACTTCTCGCATTCCTGCGGCGCACCCTTGGGCAATGGCTTGCCCGGCGGCGCATCGAAGCTCCCTTTGCACGTCACGGAGCGTTCGCCGCGAATGTTCAATGACTCGAGTGCGTTGATCTGCCCGGCGTTCGGAATGCCGACCACCATGCCGTACTGCTGGTACACGCTGGGATCAGACATCGTCGGCTCCATGCGACCGAAGTCCGGCGGTAACCCCTTGTAGCTCTCGAAATCGGGAATCAACTTGCTGATCGCCACCGTGTCGGTCGCGAACTTCAGCGGCGCCCCGGCGCGCGTGGCACCCGGGACGGCTTTGATCCTGGCACCGTCCGCCGTCACGAGCTTCGAGCACGTGCCGTTGTAAGCGCGGGCACGTGCGATGTATCCCTCGACCACCTGTTTACAGGTCGTTGCTCCGGACCGAATCGCACTCTGGATGCTTTCGATGCTCGCCTCTTCCAATTGGAAAGGCTCCGCTGCCTGCAGCACGTGTGTCGTGAGCAAGGCAGCTGACAGCAGGATGGTTCGACTGATTGAGCGCACCGCCATGGAATCTCCGCACGCTATGTTGCTTGTCGAGCACGGGACACAAGCGCAGGGGCCAACGTGTCCGCGATGAAACATTCCAACAAGGCAGACGTCGGCAAAGCGTGAGTCCCTACCGTCTTGCGTAAGCGCCTGGCTCGGCTCACCCGGCAACGGATGTATCCTGGTTCGGCACAGACCTTTGCCGAGTACAGCAGGGAGGGCTAGGCTGCACTCAGAGTGGTATTGAAGGGTACGTCGTGAACGTTGCTCATCCACGGGCGCTTTTGTTCTTCTTCGGCACTGTCGTGCTGGTCAGCTCGACCTTCCTTGGTTGCGGCGATTCGAAGCAACCCACCGCTCAGCCGAGCACGATCAATATCGTTCCGCAGGGCGACCCGACTGAAATTGCATTGGCCTGCGGTCGCGCCAGCGTGCTGATGTACATCATGACACTCGACGACTGGCCGCCTGACTTCCGCTACCTGGACCCGCGTTCGATGCCCGGCTTCGACCCAAGCAGAAGAGAGCACGATGCCAAGGCTGCAGAGTACTTGGGCGAGGCCATTGAAAAGCTCGGGGTGTGGGATTCGAGCATGGTGCACGATCCAGGATTGCTGGATCGAACGCTCAGAGAAAACGGCTGGACGATCATCGAGCAAGGCAAGAAGATCGCTGCGAACGATCGTTCGTGGCGCAATCTCGAGGATCGGGTCGGGTGGTGCATAAATCACTACAACGTGGATGTACCTGCGCGGGATGACACGGCAGAGCCACGGCCGTCGTAAGGAGGATCTGCTGGGTAGATCGCAACGCTCGAGTGCCGAGGCGCCGTTAGAAGCCGGAGAGAAAAGGGGCATTCTCATTCCCGTACCGGCAATGAGCCATGTACAACAGACCCAGTCCGACACTGTTTTCGCCTGGCAGTCATTCGTCGGATCGGCCAGTTGTGTGTCACAATTCCGGTCCGTCTTGAGCAGCACCAGATCAAAGGAGGGGCAATGTCATCTACCAAGCTAGAAGCTCTGCTACAGACACCCGCCTATCCTTTCGTCGAAGCTGCACATTACCTCCAGATCCCGCTTACGACTCTGCGCGCATGGTGCCTGGGTCAGCCAGGGTTTCAGCCAGTCATTCGACTCGACGGAAAGCGTTCGGAGGGTCTGTCGTTCTTGAACATGATCGAGGCTCACGTCCTGTCAGCAATCCGTCGCGAGCATCAAATTCCGCTGCCCAAAGTGCGCGAGGCCGTTCGGTTCGTGAGCAAGCATTTGAAGATGGACCGGCCTCTTGCACAGGCTCAGTTCGCGACACATGGCGTGGAGCTCTTCGTCGAAGAACTAGACCGCATCGTGAACGTATCTCGCGAGGATCAAGTTGAAATGGCGGATTTGATCCGCGTCCACCTGCAAAGAATCGATCGCGATCCGCAGGGCCTTCCGATCAGGCTGTATCCGTTCACTCGCAAGCATGCGAACAAAGAAGCGATCAAGTCGGTCGTCATGGATCCACGAGTCTCGTTTGGCCGTCCGGTACTGATCGGCACGGCTGTTCCGACCACCGTTCTCGCGGATCGATTCAAGGCAGGCGACACGCTCACTGACCTGGCAAGGGATTATGGGTCGCAACCGCAAACCATCGAAGAAGCCATCCGCTGCGAGTTCGACCGCCGACAAGCTGCTTGAGCAGACCGTCTTCTACTTAGACGAGTCGATCTACTCGCACATACTGGCAGCCACCATGACGGCTGCCGGCGCACAGGTTAAGACACCGGCGGACGTAGCAGGATTCGGAGCTGCAGACGAGCAGTGGCTCACGAAAATTGGCAAGACCGACTGGGTAGTGCTCATGCGAGACCAACGAGTCCGCTATCGCCAACTTGAAAAGAGCGCGTTGACACAAGCCCGAGCAGGTGCATTTGTTTTCACGGGCGGACAGGCTACCGCCGCGGATACCGCTGCAGTCGTCCGTCGACTGTTACGGAAGTTCGCGAGAATTAATCGCAGCGAGAGGAAACCATTCTTGTACAGCTTCGGATTGAGCGGATCGCTCAGCCGCGTGCGGTTGAAGATATAGACGCGGCTTCTGCGCCGCTGGCGAATGAGACAACGTGGTACGCGTTGCGATCGCAGGATGCGTCTTCGCTGTCAGACGCCCCCATTGTCCCCAAGCAATCGGCGAGTATGATCGACAGCCGGGGACCGATGGTTTGTAGTGCTTCCGTATCGCACAACAGGTGCGGCGTGTTGTGCCTGCCGTAGAAGATCGCCATCGAACCTCAGCCGACAACGGTTCGACACGTGAACTCAGCGACGCTCAGGGAGTGGCATCATGTCCAAGAACATTGTCATCTGCTCGGATGGGACAGGGAATTCCGCTATCAAGGGACGAGGCACCAATGTCTTCAAGATATTCGAGTGCGTCGATCTCAATGGTCATCGCTATGACCACGCACTGACCGTACAAGTGGCGATCTATGACGACGGCGTCGGAACGGAAAGCTTCAAGCCGCTACGCGTGCTGGGTGGCGCGGCCGGCTGGGGATTGAGCCGCAACGTCAAGCAACTCTACGAAGAACTGTGCCGGATCTACGACCCCGGCGATCGCATCTTCCTGTTTGGCTTCAGCCGCGGCGCCTTCACCGTGCGCACATTGGCAGGCTTGATCACGACTTGCGGCATCGTCAACGCAACTCAGCAGCGTCGCTCTGACGATGCGGCGGCAAGGGGCCAAAGTGCGGCGACGAGGATAGAGAACCCACAAGAGCTGCGAACGTTGGTCGAAAAGGCTTACAAAATTCTGCGTCGTTGTTTTCGAACGTGGCTGATGCGAGCCCTCTTCGGTCCACCGACCGAGGGCGAGAGCGAGGCATTCCGTCGCGCACACTGTCATGGCAATGAGAAGATCGCCTTCGTCGGCGTATGGGATACGGTGGATGCCGTCGGCCTGCCGCTCAACATCGCCAACGTGGTGAATACGTTCATCTATCAGTTCAAGTTTCCAAACTACGAGCTGAGTCCGGACGTCGAAAGCGGCTATCACGCGCTCGCCATCGATGACGAGCGTCAATCGTTTCATCCGCTGCTCTGGGACCAGCGCAAGGAAAACAAGGAACAGATCATCGAGCAGGTCTGGTTCGCGGGCGTGCACTCGAATGTCGGGGGTGGTTATCCGCGCCAGGGTATGTCGCTGGTGGCACTGGACTGGTTGATGCAGAAATCCGAAGCCGCCGGACTGCGCTTCGTAGCCGACGAGCGCAAGTACTATCGCGATCACGCGAACGTGGACGACAAACTGTACAACTCGCGCGGTGGAATCGGGTTGTTCTACCGCTGGCTTCCGCGCGACATCGCCAAGCTCTGCGCGAAGAACAACGTGCCGCCGGTACTGCATTCCACCGTGCTCGAACGCATTGCCCACGGCACGGAGAACTATCGGCCTGGCAATCTTCCCAGCAATGCTTCAATCGTGTTCACGCGCAGCGACGAAGACGACAAGGACGACACGGCGCGCGACAGAGCCAAGGCACTGCAGAAGGTGCTGGCCGAAGCACACAGCGCGCTGCCGTCAGTCCCAGAGAACGGCTCGCTCCTTGATACCGTACGCATGTACGTGCACATCGGTCGTCTCTCTTATCGCGTGTTCCTGCTGACCGTCATCGGAGTGATCGTCACCGCCGCGGCCCTCCTCCATCCAGCTGCCTCGCTGGGATGGTCGCTCCTGCCGAGCATCGGCAAGCTGCTGTTCGGACTGATCGGCAGTCCAATCGACACCTCCATCGCGATTGCGAGAGCGTTCGCCGATAAACCTGGGGCGATTGCATCGATCAGCGCCGGCTCATTGGTCGCAATGCTGCTCTCCTGGTGGTCGGGTCGCGGCATGGACCACGCGTTCTCACAATTCTGGTTCAAGGCGCAACAGGCCCTGCGGCGGGAATTGAAGCAGACAAGGATGAAAGCCCAGACAGCGAAAGCCATCCAGGAAGGCCGTGTTACTGCAGACGATCCACTGCCGCTCACCAACACAGATCGTCTCCCCGCAGGACTGGCGGAGGAAACTCCCTGAAGCGCTCTCGAACCCGCGCGCGGCACAGATCGCTCGCATTCGCGTAGGAATTTTCCCACTCCGATTTGCGGCCAAGTCGCAGCGCTTGTCATGTATGTTCGATCTGCAAGCTCATCGAGCTTTCATCGAAGCGCTACGTGCAGCTACGGGCACGTCCCGGCATCGGGGCTCGCATTTCGTGACCGCAGATTCACGGACCTGTCGAATCCATGGCATCGAAGCCTTCCATCGAGTCAGCGCTCCTGCGCCGTTTCGGCCAGGCGCTGCTGCACCCTGGATTTCGCCAGCTCTCGCATGATCGCCTCATGGAGGCGTCGCACGAGTGCCTGAGCCAGGCCGCCACCAGTGACGACCCAGAGACCAGGATCGTTGCGCTCCGACTGCACGAGAACCCACGCACGTACGAATCGTGGGCGTGCGAACACTCCGGCATGATGCGGAATGTGGCCGCGGAGCGCTCGCCGGCCGCGCAACGAGAGTCGATGCTCTCGGCATCCTTTTCGCTGATTCAACGCAAGGCGATGTTCGAGTACCTGCGCGAACGGCAGGTGCGCGGCACCAAGCGAGAGGCGTTGATTCAGCACTTCTTCCCGCAGCGCGACGTCGCCGATTCCATGCGCGTGGAGCACATGCAGTACGTGCGTAGCACCGCCAGCTACCTCTGCGTCGAGCACGTCGGGCGCGACCTCATGTCCGATCCGTTGTTCGAGGAACCGCTGGCGGAGTACGAGGTGATCTATCACGAGTACTTCTACGCGTACTGCGATCAGATCGTCGCAGACGGCACAGCTCTGTCCATGCCCATGGAGATTCTAGGCGGCATGAAGAACCGCGTCAGCGAATGGCGCAAGGCGCTGCTCGCGCTCACTCATTCCCAGTCAGGGACCTGGCGGCGACCGAAGTTCTAGCTTGCGTGCGACTCCACGACTCAGCGCAGAGAATGAATCGCCTTGGTTGGCGCTGCGAAGTCTTACCGAGACGTACTTTTCGCCCTTTAGCTTGAAATTCTTGCGGCCTGCGACCGCGGCGTTCCAGGCTTCCGAACAGCGCGGCACGATTCGATCATGCAGTTCGATGCACAGACTGCGGGTCGCATCGATCCATTCCGTGTTGCGGCTCAGCAGAGCATGCTCTCCG
>DATELY010000164.1:0-3951 GCA_035276085.1 Steroidobacteraceae bacterium
GTCCTTGGCAACTATCTCCGGAGCCACATCCGGCAAGGGCTCCGGCGCGTATTGCAGCGCAATTTGCAGGACCTCGTCAATCCATTTAACCGGTTTGATCTGCAGATCCTGCTTGATATTGTCAGGAATCTCCTTCAGATCACGTACGTTCTCTTCTGGAATAATGACGATCTTGATTCCGCCGCGATGCGCCGCGAGCAGTTTCTCTTTCAGACCACCAATGGCCAGCACTTGTCCGCGCAGGGTGATCTCGCCGGTCATGGCGACATCGGCGCGCACCGGAATGCCGGTCAATGCCGACACCAAAGCGGTACACATACCTACACCAGCGCTCGGGCCATCCTTCGGAGTCGCCCCTTCCGGCATGTGAATGTGGGTGTCGCGCTTCTCGTGGAAGTCCGGAGGAATGCCCAGGCTCTTGGCACGGCTGCGCACCACAGTCTGAGCCGCAGTGATCGATTCGACCATTACATCACCCAGCGAACCGGTCTTGATCAACTGACCTTTACCCGGCACCACAGCGGCTTCGATGGTCAACAGTTCGCCACCAACCTGCGTCCAGGCCAAGCCGGTCACCTGACCGATCTGATCCTGTTGCTCGGCCAGGCCGTAGCGGAATTTGCGCACACCGAGGAAGTGCTCAAGCAAATCGGCTGTCACTTTTACCGAGAAGCGTTTTTCCAGGGCATGCTCTTTGACCGCCTTGCGGCAGACCTTGGCAATCTGCCGCTCGAGGCCACGCACACCGGCTTCACGGGTGTAGTAACGGATGATGTCGCGGATCGCTTCCTCGTCGAACTCCAGCTCGCCCTTCTTCAAGCCGTTGGCCTGAATCTGCTTTGGCGACAGGTACTTGACCGCGATATTGATCTTCTCGTCCTCGGTGTAACCCGGCAGGCGGATCACTTCCATCCGGTCGAGCAGCGCCGGCGGAATGTTCATCGAGTTCGAGGTACACAGGAACATCACATCCGACAGGTCGTAATCGACTTCCAGATAGTGATCGTTGAAGTTGTGGTTCTGCTCCGGATCGAGCACTTCCAGCAATGCCGACGCCGGATCGCCACGCATGTCGCTGCCCATTTTGTCGATTTCATCGAGCAGGAACAGCGGGTTGCGAACCCCGACCTTTGTCATCTTTTGAATCAATCTTCCTGGCATCGAACCGATGTAGGTCCGACGGTGACCACGGATTTCCGCTTCGTCACGCACGCCGCCAAGGGCCATGCGCACGAATTTACGGTTGGTGGCGTGGGCAATCGACTCCGCCAGCGAGGTTTTACCCACGCCCGGAGGACCGACCAGGCACAACACCGGGCCGCGGATTTTCTTCACGCGCTTCTGCACGGCGAGGTATTCGAGGATGCGTTCCTTGACCTCTTCGAGGCCGTAGTGATCGGCATCCAGAATGTCTTCGGCACGGGCCAGATCCAGACGCACCTTGCTCTGGGCCTTCCACGGCACCTGCACCAGCCAGTCGATGTACGAACGTACCACGGTGGCTTCGGCGGACATCGGCGACATTTGCTTGAGCTTGTTCAGCTCGGCAGTGGCCTTGGCGAGCGCGTCTTTCGGCAGACCAGCGGCGTCGATACGCTTTTTCAGGTCTTCGATTTCGTTGTGGCCTTCGTCGCTGTCACCGAGCTCTTTCTGAATGGCCTTCATCTGCTCGTTCAGGTAGTACTCGCGCTGACTGCGCTCCATCTGCTTTTTGACGCGGCCACGAATGCGTTTTTCAACTTGCAGCAGGTCGATCTCGGCATCCAGCAACGCCAGGACGTGTTCGACACGGGCCGACAGATCGATGATTTCGAGGATTTCCTGCTTCTGCTCGATTTTCAGCGCCATGTGCGCGGCCATGGTGTCGACCAGACGACCCGGCTCATCGATGCTGTTAAGCGACGACAGGACTTCAGCCGGGACTTTCTTGCCCAACTGCACATATTGTTCGAACTGCGACAGCAGACTGCGTACGAAGACTTCCGACTCGCGCTCGGCGGCATCGACTTCTTCGATCAACGACACTTCGGCACGGCAATGGCCGTCGACTTCGCTGAAACGCTCCACGGTGCCACGCTGCTCGCCTTCGACCAGAACCTTGACGGTGCCGTCAGGCAGCTTCAGCAATTGCAGGACAGTGGCGATGGTGCCTACGCGATAGAGAGCTTCCTCACCGGGATCATCGTCAGCCGGGTTTCTCTGGGCCAGCAGCAGGATCTGCTTGTCACCCGTCATCGCGGCCTCGAGGGCTTCGATGGACTTCTCGCGCCCCACGAACAGCGGGATAACCATGTGCGGATAAACCACGACATCACGCAATGGCAGGAGAGGCAATTCGATGGTTGTCTTCATGATTTCGCCTCTACGGCGGCCATATGGCCGTAAACAGATGGAAGTAAGCTTGAAACCAAGATGGGGGCTGCTTTGGAAAAAAACAAGCGGATAAAAGAATCGTTTCGAAAACAGAGCGGACATCGACGCCCGTAGGCATCCGGGCACATCTGGAACACAAGCTCAGCGGCTCTGTAGCCCTTACGGACGAGCCGCGCCCAAAAAAGCAAAGGGGCCAGAAGGCCCCTTATTTATTCCGGCAGACCGGACGCTCAGGCGTCCGGTGCAGCCTTGGCAGTCGGCTCATTGTTTTCGTAGATAAACAATGGCTGGGACTTGCCTTCAATAACGCTTTCGTCGATCACGACTTTGCTCACATCGGATTGCGACGGGATTTCGTACATCGTGTCGAGCAGAACGCCTTCGAGAATCGAACGCAGGCCACGGGCACCGGTTTTACGCTCCAGGGCACGCTTGGCGACCGATTTCAGTGCGTCGGTCCGGAACTCCAGATCCACGCCTTCCATCTCGAACAGCTTGGCATACTGCTTGGTCAGGGCGTTTTTCGGCTCGGTGAGGATCTGCATCAGCGCAGCCTCATCCAGCTCGTCCAGCGTCGCCAGGACCGGCAGACGACCCACGAATTCCGGGATCAGACCGAACTTGACCAGATCGTCAGGCTCGACTTCACGCAGGGATTCGCCGACCTTCTTGCCTTCTTCCTTGCTGCGCACTTCCGCGTTGAAACCGATGCCACCCTTGGTGGAACGGTTCTGAATGACTTTCTCCAGGCCGGAGAAGGCGCCGCCGCAGATGAACAGGATGTTACGGGTGTCGACCTGCAGGAACTCCTGCTGCGGGTGCTTGCGACCACCTTGCGGCGGAACGGAAGCGACCGTGCCTTCGATCAACTTCAGCAAGGCCTGTTGCACGCCCTCACCGGAAACGTCCCGGGTGATCGACGGGTTGTCGGACTTGCGGGAAATCTTGTCGATTTCATCGATGTAGACAATGCCCATCTGGGCCTTTTCCACGTCGTAGTCACATTTCTGCAGCAGCTTCTGAATGATGTTCTCGACGTCCTCGCCCACGTAACCCGCCTCGGTGAGGGTGGTTGCGTCGGCGATGGTGAACGGAACGTTCAGCAACCGCGCCAGGGTTTCGGCAAGCAGGGTCTTACCCGAGCCTGTCGGGCCGATCAGCAGGATGTTGCTCTTGCCGAGTTCGACGTCGTCACTCTTCTTGTCACGCTGGTTCAGACGCTTGTAGTGGTTGTACACCGCTACGGCCAGAACCTTTTTGGCACGTTCCTGACCAATCACGTACTGGTCAAGGATGCCGCTGATTTCTTTAGGCGAAGGCAATTTATGCGCGCTGCTTTCAGCCTGTGCTTCCTGCACCTCCTCGCGGATGATGTCATTGCACAGGTCGACGCACTCGTCGCAGATAAAGACCGAGGGGCCGGCAATCAATTTGCGCACTTCATGCTGGCTTTTGCCACAGAAGGAGCAATAGAGCAGCTTGCCGTTGTCCTCGCCGTTGCGGGTGTCAGTCATTCGTTCGATCCAAATCCGATAGGCTTGCAACACAAGATGAAGGCTATTGCGGGCTTTTTCAAGC
>DATELY010000165.1:0-3211 GCA_035276085.1 Steroidobacteraceae bacterium
GCCCTCCCTTATTTCCGCGAGCGGCTGCCGCGAGCACTAGTAACTGGCCGCCCGAGGAAGTCCCGCTCAATCCGCCCGGCGACCACTCTGCGAAGCGAGTCCACCACTTTCGTATCGCGCAGCCGGGCCTGCAGAGTGGCCTTCTCGGTCATTCGATGCTTTGCGAGCTCGCGCGTGAAGTCGAGGTCCTTCTCGCGTCCCGCAACATACTTTGAAATCGCCAGGTCATGCACCTCGAGGCACAAGCCGGTAATCCCGGAAGTGTTAGGGTTGCTCACCCGCACCAAGCGATCGCGCCAACCGGCCGGTAAAACTGCGGTGCCTTCCGCGACGCCTTGCGCGTAGTACCCGTAGAGTTCATGGAACGCGGAGCCTTCTCCGATACTGCCGTCAATCAAATCTGCGAGCTCGGGCCGGTTTCGGGGAAATACATCTACCTCTGCGGAGGCGAGCAGCGCCACTGGCGCGTCGGGAAACTGACCCAGGATCGCCTGGCTGCCAATGACTACGATTTCCGAATCGTCTGCGATCGACCCTGCCGCGCGAATTACATGCTCAAGCTCGGAACGCTTCATAGACCCGCTTGCGCTGTTCTGCCGTCAGGACACCTGCGAACGGGGAAGACTGTCTCAGCCGTGCTGCGTTCTCGCTGGGCTCGCTGATCAGCGCTGCAATCTCCGACCATGGTCGGTCTAGGATGCGCCGCCACTCCACCGCCCATCGAGGAACGTCGCACCCCCACCGGGCGCTCCAAAGTTCGAGGTTTCGCCGCGGCTTGGACAAAAGCGCAGGGTCGTTCGCGATCTTCGCGGCGATCAGGGCGTGCATCGCCAGACTGCGCGCTTCGAGCAGACGATGTGGCGAATACAGCAGTGGTGCAGCAGGTTCAACAGGCTGCCAGGAGGAGATCGATCGAAGACCCGCCTTCCGGCGGCGAGCCCGCAAGCGTCGCATGCGTTCGGCCGCGGTCAGTGCGTTGCCGGTCTTTGGCCGGCCGCGCTTCGGCTTCTTGTGAACTGCACTAGACATTATTTATCGTAACTCGTTACGATAAATAGCACAAGCGATCGATGCGAGACGGTGCACGGCGTCTCATCTAGTAGCCGTGGCGCTACCCGGCACGGCCCGCAGGCAAATCAGGTAGAGACTACAAAGATCAAAGCAGCCCCCCGCTACCACTTTGAAGAAAAACAACATTGAATTCAGCGGGTTGTGCCATCAACTATCCTGGTGACCCGCTACCAACACTGGTGTTCGGAAGTAGCTATTCAGTGCCCGCTCGGCCGGTCCACCGGCCAAGATATGCGGACAGTAAGCACTCCGGCGTCCCCGTTCTTCCGACGCTGAGCTGATGGCTCGATGCTCCGATGCTCCGGCAGCGGCAATCGGCCGCAAGCCGAGGGCATGGCGATGAGCGATGAGACACGAGGGAGCTGACGCTGGGGCAGCAGCGCTTCATGGTGCGGACATGGGCGACACGGGCCCCACTTATCGACCTCACGGCTCAGTCCGCTGCGATTGTCTGTGACCGCGTTTGGAGATCCAGCCGGCGTCGTAGCGCGGCGATTTCCTTGTCGCGCTCCAAGAGCAACAGATGCTCGTAAGCGTTTGCCGCTGCGTGTGCGAGACGGACGAGCAATCGCGCTTCTTCGGTATCCATCGCTTCTCCGCTTCCATGCTCACCGTAGAGGAGGATCGCATAGATCCGGTTGCCGCCGGCAATGGACAATGCGAAGGCGGGTGCAGCTTCGTTCGCCGGCAGCGAGACGCGCGACGCAGGGACATCGCGCAACGAGACCAGTGATCGGCTCGACCTTGGATAGAGCGCCAGTGGATCATCCGCGTCGAGCAGCGGTGGCAGCGCGTCGCAGCCCGCGCTCGCGCGAAGCGCGAAGCCGCCCTCGGCGGGATAATATGCCGCAGCGCAGCGGAATCCGACTCGCTCGGGCACGTCACGCACCAGCATCGCCTCGAGTGTATCGATTCGCTCGACGAACGGAAGCGCTAGGATCATCTGCTCGAGCGTGGCATGCGCGCGATGCCTGGATCCGAAGAACGCGCGCTCGACGAACCGGTCGATCTTGCGGTGCAACGACTGCAGCCAAAAACTGAAGAGCACCGCCATTGCCACCACGACGAAGCTCGCCAGCTTGCGGCTCTCCAGCTCCTTCGCAAAGAGCACGTCGAGGACTGTGAAGACTGCGATTGGGACCGCACTCAGGGCTGCGTAGACGAGCGCCCGGCCGCCAAAGACTCGCACGTCGACTATGCGCCCCCTCACTAGGGCGTAAGCGAACGCGTAAGGTGCGGGATTCAAGATGAAGAAACATCGGGCAAGAAAGCCCCGCCCCAACAGACCGAGCGCGAAGAATGTGGCCTCGATGACGACGTGCGCAACGATCGCGACGGCGACCCAGCGAGTGCGCACCAACTCTTCGGGAGTGACCGCCCTACGACGGTCGAGATAGGCGAGCAGGCCTACTGTATATCCGATCCAAATGAGCGCTCCGAATACAGCGTACGGATGATACGCACTGACCCAAGACGAGGCGGCGACGCTGATACCGTACACGCTCGCAACCAGCACCGCATAAAAAGGCAGCAGTCGATTGACGGGGCGCCAGCGAGCCGACACCTGGTCACTCGGCATTCGCACGCACAGGGCAACGTATCCGTAGATCGAACATCCCGCCACGATGGCCCCCGACATCGCGCCGACGAAACTCCAGTCACTCGGGAGAAGTATGGCCCATACCCCCGCCGGCTGAGCGGCGCGAGATAGAACAAACAGATACAAAGCGAAAGAAAGACCGGCGTAGCGCCCGCCGATGAGCATCATGCACGCGACAATAGCGAGAACGATGCCTATCGCGACCTGCACGCTGTCCAGAGTGAGCAACGACGTCGGAACGGACGTCGTCATATCAAATGCCAGTTTCGTCGCAGGAAAGCTCAACGCCAACAGCGCGCCGAGCACGGCCAGCAGCGGCAATATCCCCTGATTTACCTTTCTCATCTGATCACAACTACCTTGACATGCACCGCGCCGCCAGGCAGTCAGTTGCCTGCGCGGCGCACGCTGAGCAGCCTGGCATCGAAGTTATACGCAGTCGGGCCCGAAACGACCCACTTCAATGAGAAGTCCGGATGCGCGGGGTTCAACAAGTAGTTCCATTCGCCCGGCGTGATCACGCTCGGCACCCGCAATGCG
>DATELY010000166.1:0-6750 GCA_035276085.1 Steroidobacteraceae bacterium
TCAGCGTCGCGAAGCCGGTGCACCGACGGCGTTGCAAGCGGTGCACGAGGCGGCATCCGCGCGCTTGCGCCCCATTCTGATGACCACGCTCTCGATGGTGCTGGGCATCCTGCCGATCGCATTGGCACTCGGCGCCGGTGCCGAGAGCCGCGTGTCGATGGGCATCGCGGTAATCGGCGGCCTGTTGTCGGGCGGCGCGTTGACGCTGTACGTCATTCCGGCGATGTACGTGTTGTTCAGCAGCCGACGCGCAGTTGAGCCTGCAACGAAGCCCACCTCGAGCCCATCGTTAGTCGAGCATTTGCATTATCCCAATCCGGGATGACTCGTCGGTGCCGGTTGGGCCGTCGAAGGGGGAGCCCTAACGGGTTTGTCCCCACCCAACTCTCACCGCTGCGCGGCGGCGGGAACGACTCGCGATAGGTATCAGCTGATCAAATCCGACTCCCTGCTCTGCGCAGCGGAGGCCGCTCCTGCGCATCCCTGCGCCCGCGCCACTCGTGCGTCCATGCACATCGAGGGCTGGGGTGGGGCACTCTGAGCTATCTCACTTCGCCCAGATCTGCGTGTTGGCATCCACGGCCAACCTTCTCGCAGTCATCGAATGAGTTCCCTCCGCCCGGTGTCGGGTACGCCGATCGGGGCTATGATGAGCCACATGACTTTCCGTGCCCAACCCATAGTGCCCACCGGCATTGACAGCGAGACCGAAAATGCTGTCAAGCGATTCCGCCAGAAGCTGCTCGGACGCTATGACCTGGCGGCCGCCATCGTGTTTGGAAGTCGAGCGCGACGCACGCAGCGGCCGGATAGCGATGCAGATCTGGCGCTGATACTCAGAGGGTCAAAGGAGCCGTTCTGGCAGACGACGCTCGCTCTGTCCGATCTGGCTTATGACGTCTTGCTCGAGACGGGCATCCTGATTCAGCCACTGCCGATTTGGGAGGATGACTGGAATCATCCCGAGCAGTCTGCAAGCCCCGGCCTGCTGCGTAGCATCAGTCAAGAAGGCATCCGCGTGTGACCGCTGACGATTTGATGCAGAAGGCATGGCGCGCTACCGAGTCAGCGCAACTGCTCCTGAAGTCTGGAGACACAGATGGTGCCTGCAATCGCGCTTACTATGCGATCTTCGATGCGGCCAGAGCCACGCTGCTGGCATTGCATCCGGAGATTGAGACGCGTTCGATCAAGTCCCATAGCGGACTGATCTCCGCATTCAGTCTGCACGTCGTGAAACCAGGGCTCATCGCTGTGGATCACGGACGCGCATTCAACAGAGTGCACGATATTCGGCTTCTCGCCGATTACACCGACGAACCAATCCCCGCCGAGACCGTGCGTGGCGCCATTGAACAGGCAATCGAATTCGTTGGTGCAGCAGAGGAGCTGATGCGGCGCTCGCCGTCGGCTGCACCCGATCGGAAATCAACCTAGTGTTACCCGAGCTCACTTTGTCCAGAAACTGCGTCTCGTCGATTGAAGATGAGTTGTAGATGTATCGAACCGATCGTTAGATATGAGCGAAGCGATTCGGCACCCGCTCCAGCTCATAGCCGAGACATTGCTGTGTGATCGGATCGAGGATGGCCTTGCCGCGACGGAACGTGCCCGTCTGAACGGCCACCGTGCCGATCGAGCTGTCGGAGCACACGTTCTCGAACGACGTGGTGCCGTTCTCTTCTCGCACCACTCGGCGAGTGCTGCCGGTTTCGTCGAGCAGCCACCCGATGACTTCGCACGTTCCGCTCATGACATTACCTTTTTGCGATTGCGTTACATGACAGTCTGCAATCGCTGTGCCATCAGTGATTTGCTGAGTGTTCAACGGCTTACAGTGCGGTGACAGGCAGGATGGGACTGACGCAAAGTGTCACCCGACGACACGGGGCTGCATAACGTCAGATCGTGGCGCGAATCGCAGACAGCGGTGGAGGCGGGAAATTGGATCTAGGTGCCTGCCGCTGGGCCCTGCTGAGCTGGTTGCTGTCGAAAGGCCCAGACGGATGGAGGCCCTGATAACAGGAGTACGTCGGACGCTAAGCAGCCTGAAGCACTGCGCGCCGCACTGACTGAGGTAGTTCGGCTTCAACGAACATCTCAGCCGCGTACAGGTAGTCCTCTCCCGATTCATCGACAACACGAATTTGACCGAGTCTGTGCGCCTTCGCGTCAGGCATCGCGATGTAAATCTTGCGGCGCTCCAGAGAGACTTCGTATCCCGTGTTGTCCACACAAATAACAAGCCGTGCTGATTTGGCCATATCGTCAACCTATGAGGTGCTTGATCTTGAACTCTTTGCGTCCTATCCCGGTTGCTTCGTACCAGTGGATCTCAGCTTGCACGATCTCACCACTCGTAAGGCGAACCTCCGCGATCCCCATTACTCTTCCGCCAGCGCCCCCTGCCGTATCGCTTTCGTAAGCGCTGAAGCTCACGAATGCTCGAGCTGGTTGCGATTGTCTCAATGTCAGTGATCGGTCCGATGATCTTGAGCTGCATGCTTGATGCTTTCAGAGAAACTGACGTTCAGCAACAACGACATTCCATGATGCGGAGGATACTATAGCCATCGATCCGTGCTGACGACCTTGGAAGTTGGAGATTGCGAAGCCATGATGCGCTCAGTCGTCCTATTCGCTCTGTGCATCGCAGTCAGCAGCTGCACGATCGTCAGGATCAATTCCGACGACACTGAAAGCATCGAGTACAAGGGCGGGCCGGAAGTCGCGAAGGACCTGACGACGCGTGCCTGCCGCAAAGCCGGTCAGAAGAACGCGGAGATCATCTCGACCGTGAACAAGGATCCCAAGCTTCCGCCGGGCCAAGGCCGACAGATCACGACGTTCCGCTGTTCGTCCGAGACGAAACCGCCTGAGCAGCCTTCGTCTAATGAGCGCGCTTGAAATACTGCACATCCCGCTCATGCCGCTTCGCTGCAGCGAGCGTTTTGAACGTGCCGAGATTGCGCCGCTTACCGGTCTTCGGATTTTTCTTACGCGAGTACAGGCGGTACTCGCCTGAAGCGAGATGGCGAATCATGGGCGGTCTCCAACAGGTCTCACTTGCCTGTGGAACGGCGAGCCGCGCGCTGAGTTCCGGGGCTAGCCCGGGATGATCGAGATTCTGCCGTTGCGCTCGAGCACCGCGTATTTGATCTGATCCAGACGCTCGAGCCCGTGCGACTCCCGCGCGGCATCGAGCACATCGTCGACATCCACCCGTTCCTTCGCCATGCGATCGTGCAACGGCTTGCCATGCTCGACGATGAGTAACGGCAGGCCATCCAGCAATCGATCGACCGGCTTGAAGCGCTGCTTCAGCTCCGACATGAGAATGTTCATTCCGATCAAGGTGGCAATCAACAAGAACGCGTTCGTCATGGAGTTGTCGCCATCCACCATGGCCTGTTGAGTGGCTTCGCTGATGATGAGGAGCAGCACGAAGTCGAACGTCGTCACTTCCGCGAGCGTGCGCTTACCGGCCAAGCGGAACAGCAGAAGTAAGAACAAGTAGACGGCGCCGGCTCTGAGAACGGAATCCATGGTTGACTCCTTCGTTCAGCAACGGTCAGGGATAAACGAACTGTTTCACTTCCAGGGGTTCGGAATCGCCGAGCTGCACTTCGCCAGCGTTCATGCCGGCATGTTGAGGCTCGACGTGGAAGACGATGCTGCCATTCGGGTCTGCCACCGCGAATGTCAGCACGACATTTCGATCGGCCAGGCTCGTGGCAATGGGCTCAGGGTCGACGGCAGAGATCTCGTATCGCTGCAGGAAGGCAGAGCTGATGCGAATGACGAACTCTCTATCGACGCCGGAATGGCCCGCGGGTTTGATCTTCCACTCAGTTGCAGCTTCACGCCGTACAAATCGATCCATCTCCAGAACGCCGCTGCTCGTCGTCAACGTGCGCTGCGCCAGAGGGCCATGCCCCAGCAAACCCAGACACGCGCTCACGATCAGAAGGAATAGCAGAACCCATCCGACTCGCTGCACGAACCACTCGCGCCGGTGGTAAGTCTCCCCCGCTCGAAACTCCGCAAGCTCTTTCGCTGCGCGCTGGGTCTTCATGACCGCGCTAACGCGTGGGGAGGAAGGTAGGTTTCGAATGAAACTCCGAATGGCCAAGCTGCCGCTGCTAGTATGAAAGATGCGGTTGGCGGTTGGCGGTTGGCGGTTAGCGGTTGGTCAGAGCGCTACCGCGCTTTCATCCCTTCGGGGTCGTGCGCGCACGATGAACAACTAGTAAGAAAGGGCTACGGGCCACGGGCTACGGCCAGAGAGGAACCCTTTTATCCCTCGGGGTCGTGCGCCGCGCGATGGACAACTAGCTAGGCCTCTCCGCGAATCGGCAGCCCGGCCCGCGTCAGCGCACCGGTGTCAGGTTTGCGTTCTTGCAGCATCCTATCTCGAACCCAAGTACGTCTGCGAAGAACGCTCCACTTCGCTGCACATCTGAAAATGACAATCGTGCTTCAATAGCTCTGACCCATGGCACCTCTCATCTCCTTGAGGTCGAACGTCTGCCCTCAGGCGCGCACTTTGTGCGTTAGTCCAGGGTGTCCACTAAACCGAAAGAGCTGTCGCGTCGGCTCCAGGCATTGTTATGTGCGCCCTTGCCAACGACGCGGGTGACGGCTGCCATGAACTACTACCACAACGACCAGCTGAGATTCCTCAACGCGAAAATAGATACCAAACGGAAAGTGAACACTGGTGTCAGGTTTGCGTTGTTGCATTCGCAGGACCGAAGGAAATGCAAATATGCAAACCTGACACCGCCAGCTCCCCCGTTAAAACCCGTCGGGTATCTCGGTGAACAACTGGATACTTCAAAGGCTGCTCAGCGATACGCCCAAAGGCCAGGAGCGCTTCGTCTAGGAATTCGTGCCCAAGCCCCGCACTTTTCGAGCCGGGCGCGCACGAACTCGAAGCGGTGTCAGGCGAGATTGATCTGCATCGCTTCGTCGAGAAGCAAAGCACCCTGCTCTAGGCCGCGCGAGATCGCATCCACGACATCCGCCATAAATCGGATTTCGATCGGTCGACCAACGAGCGGAGTTGATGAATTTGTTGATTTCATCCGGTTCAGAGCTCTTCGATAGACAGCCGTACTCCAAGCCCAATGAAGACCGCTCCAGCAGTCTTGTTCAACCACGCAACTACTTTCTCGTTCCGCCTGAGGGTCGTCGTCGCAGCGCCCGCCAGACAGACGATAACTATATTCAAGGCAACTGCCACGACGTTGCTAGTGACTCCAAGCAGCAAAAGCTGTTCCGTGACACTGAGCGACTCGTTATGGACATCGACGAACTGTGGCAGGAACGCCAAGAAGAAGACCGCCACTTTCGGATTCAATACGTCACTTAGAAATCCTTGCCAGAAGATCCGCCTGTAGCTCAAAGAGTTCGAGAGGCTCTGTCCAAGGGCGATCGCGCCTGACTTGCTGAGGATTGCTTGAACTCCTATCCCGACCAAGTAGGTCGCCCCAATCCACTTGACGGCGGTGAATGCCAGCGCTGAGGAGGCCAGAATCGCAGTCAGACCTACAACGGAAGCGGCGACATGCACGTAGGCACCGACGTTTATACCAACAGCGGCGAGCATTCCCGCCCGTCGACCTTGTGCCACAGTACGCGCGAGCATGTATGCCATATCGGGACCTGGCGCGATTACCAGCACGATGACTGCCCCGACAAACAGCAGGTAAGTGTGTAAGTCGATCATGAAATCCAGCCGTTTGTTTTGAGCGCGCGGCGGGACGACAAGAACGAGAGGCGCATCGCTCTCACCGCATCGGCTCCAAAGGATTGTCGGGCCTTGTGGTCATTTGTAGAGGCCCATCATTTCATCAGGACACCTGAGCGGCCGGAAACCGAACTGCGAGTACAAACCGGCAGCGTCCCGAGTACGCAGCAACACAACCTGCAGTCCCTGAAGATCCTGATGCTCAAGCATCGCCCTGATCAGTTTCTTGGCGACGCCTCGACCACGCCATTCGGGAATGACAAATACGTCTGCGATATACGCGAACACAGCGCGATCGGTGATGGCTCGTCCAAACGCGACCTGCTGAGCGCCGTGGAATGCAGCGAAGCACAGTGAATTCTGAATCGAACGCTCAACGACCTCACGAGATCTTCCAGTTGCCCAATAGCTAGTGCTGAGAAAACCATGCACCAGGTCCAGATCCATGCGACTACGATCCGTGGTGATCTCTGTGAAGGGCGCTGACATCCTGTTCCCCGAACTTCTAAGGCCAAACGCCATCGCTAGCGGTCTTGGACACGCCACCGCCAATAGCCCGGCTCACGACTTCCGTGAGCGACCGCGACGATGGAAACGATGTCTGATACGACCGCATATACGACAGAGAATGGAAACTTGCGAAGCACGAAATGCCGCAGGTCGTCGTCTAGACGAGAACCCAGTTCCGGATGCTCAAGCAGCAACTGAATGACACGCTCAACTTCATCAGCGAAGCGAACACCTAGCTCAGAGACTTCGGCTTCATAACGCGAAGCGGCTTCATACAGCTCCTGCTCCGCTTCTGGATGAAACTCGTACTTCATCCGCCCAGGCGCTTGCGTAGCCGCTCAAAGACCAGCGGCCCAGGCACACCTTTGACCTTGCCTTCTACTAGTTCGCGATATCGACGCTGCGATGTTTCCAGCCACGCACGCTCGACATTGGGGTCAGCGGGGGCGTCGAGTTCCGCGATAAGAGCGCGCATGAGCTCGACTTTT
>DATELY010000167.1:0-9240 GCA_035276085.1 Steroidobacteraceae bacterium
GCAGGCCAACTATCCAGCCGCGAGTACGTACTACGCTCAAGCGATCGCCTTGCAATCCTCCGCGCTGCTGTACAACAACCAAGGCTATTCGTTCTACATGGCGCAGAACTATGGGGCAGCCGAGAAGAGCTTCGAAGCGGCACTCGGGCTGGAGCCAGCCAACAAGCTCGCCTGGAGGAATCTGGCCCTGGTGCGCATGCGCCAAGGGGAGCTGGATGAAGCGCTGAAAGCGGCGTTCAAGGGTGGCGACATGCACTCGGCGCTGAACGACATCGGTTATATCGCGATGCTCGATGGCCGGACCTCGTTGGCGAAGTTTCTGTTCGAGCAAGCGATCGAGGTGTCGCCGACGAAGCACTATCCACGCGCCGAACAGAACTTGCAGCGGCTGTCGTCCTCACCCTAGCCTTGTCCCGCTTCCAACGGAGGAGACTGGACTCCCGCTGGTTCGCTCCACGAAGCGGGGAAGGGTTTGGGGTGGGGGCACATCATTCCACGCGCCTAGAACTCCACGCTCGCCGACACCCTCAGCGTGCGCGGTTCGACCGGATGGAAATGAATGTCGTCGACGGGTTCCGGTTCGCCCTGCAGCTGGGACGCGTAGTAGTAGGTGATGTCGTTGTCCTTGGCGTCGAACAGATTGAAGACACTGGCGCTGAGTTTGTAGCGGCCGGCGATGCGGTAGCCCACTTCCAGATTGACCAGCGTCGTTGGATTCGATCTCACGCTGCCATCTTCGATCAGGGGTGCCGAGCCGAAATGGCGGAAGCGTGCGCCGCCAAACCAGCCGCCGGGGAGATCGACAGCAACACCGACGGATGCAACGGAGTCGACCGCGTTCGGAATGCGGTTGCCTGCCGGATCCGATTCCGAGAAGCGCGCTCGGGACCAGGCGTAGTCGGCGTCGACGATCAACCAGCTCACCGGATTCCAGATCGCACCGATCTCGACACCACGGCGGCGGCTCGCGCGGCTGGCTTCGGTCACACCCTCATCGCCGACATACACGAGTTCCGAATCGAGTTTGAGTTGCCATAGCGACAGACTGACCTGCGCATTGGGCAACAACGCCGTACGCAAGCCGACTTCGGCTGCTCGCGCTTCGACCAGCGGATCGACTCGATCCAGTGGCGTCACGCCATCGCTGGGATCGACGCGTGCGGTCGTGCCACGTGCGTCGTTGCTGTGGAAGCCAGTGCCGGCGTTGAAGAAGAATTCGGTTTCGCGCCACGGGCCCAACACGAGCGATGCCTTCGGACTCACCTGCGTATCGGAGCGCTTGCCCGAATTGAGGGCCAGCTGGCTGTCGACGTCGAACTCGTAGTCGTCGGCGCGCACGCCGATCGCCGTCCGTACTTTCGGCGCCCATTGCGTCGTCAACGTGGAGTACAGCGCATAGCTCGTCTCGGTCACGCTGTCGGAACGGACCGTATCGAGACGCTCGCGCACTTGCGTGCGGTACAGAGCGACGCGGCCGATATCGTCGATGCGAGACTGGAAGCCGACGCTCAACTCTTGTGCCCTGCCCCCGAGCGTGAATGCTCGCGTCCAGCTGAACTGTCCGCCGTAGATGCGGCGGTCGTCGAACTGCTCGAACTGATCGCCGTTGTCCGCGTCGGTCGCGTACGTGAAGTTGGAGAAGAGATCCAGTCGATAGTCGATCGCATACGCCTGAGCGCGCCACTGCGTGCGCTCCTGCTCCAGCGTCCAGTCGGCGCTCAACGAATAACGATGCGATTCGCCGCCGTCCGTGGGATCGATGAAACCGAAGCGATCCAGGCTGCCGTCGCGTACGGCGCGCAGCGGAATCTGGTCGGTCGAGCGCCATTCGCTGTCATAGCCCTGGGCTGTCACCGAAAAATGGCTTGCATCGCTCTTCTGCGAGTAACGCAGGACGGCATTGCTACGGCGCAGATCCTCGTCGAGCTTCCATGGGCCATCGTTCGTCGCTCGTTCGAGCGCCACCAGCCACGTACCGCCGAGGGCCTCGGCCGAGCCCACCAGCAGGGCACGCCGATAGTCGTTGTCGCCCAGCTCGAGCGTGGCGACCGGCTTGGGTACGCTGTCGCGATAACGCATGTCGACCGCACCGGCCGCAGAGAAATCGCCGTATTCGGCGTAGTAAGTGCCTTTGCGATATTCGATCGAGCTCACCAGCTCCGGGATGACGAAGCCGACGTCGGTGTAGCCTTGGCCGTGCGCATGGGTGCGCATGTTGACGGGCACCCCATCGACGCTCGTGGCCAGGTCGGTGCCGTGATCCAGATTGAAGCCGCGCAGAAAGTATTGGTTGGCTTTTCCGTCGCCGCTGTGTTGCGTGACGATCAAGCCGGGGACGACCTCGAGAAGCTCTCCCGTGCGGAGGACCGGGCGCAGCTCCAGCTGTTCGGCGGTCACGACGCCCACGCTCGCAGAAGTCGGTGCACCGCTGAGGTGCTCGAGCTTGCCGTTCACGATGATTTCTTCCAGCACCTTTTGCTGGGTCGGCGCCCCGCCCGCGAGCACTGCGATCGGGCTCGACAAGGCACACAGGCCCGCTAGCAAGTTTCCGTTGGTCATCACGGCAGGCTATCCACTGAAGATTGGAGATTCGTTACAGCGTTCAGGCCAGAGCGCGCTCGGCCACCCAGACAAGGGCAAGCCCAGCGACGGAACAGGACAGCACGGGAACGCCCACGCGCTCGGTTCGAGCGCCGCGGCACAGGCAGCAAAGCATTGGCAGCAGGATGGCCGCCATCACAATTTGTGCTAACTCGATACCGATATTGAATGCAGCCAGCGCCAACCAATCGAGCTTCTCGCCCGCGAGCTCGGCGAGTGCTCCAGCGAAGCCCAGGCCGTGAACGAGGCCGAAGGCGAACGCCAGCTTCCAACCGTGACCCGCACTGGGGCGCGGCAGATTCAACAGGGCCGCGCACAGGACGGAAGCTGCGATCGCAATCTCCACGGGTTGGGAGGGCAGTGTGATGTGGCCCGTTGCGGCCAGTGCGAGGGTCAGGGAGTGAGCGGCGGTAAAGGCGGTGATGACGCTCAGCGCGCCTGCGATGCTCGTGCTCAAGGTGACCGCGGTGTTCACGTCGCGACGGCGCATGAGCCCGAGGAGGAGGACGCCGAGGAATGCCAGGTGATCGTAGCCGGTCAGTAGGTGGCGCATGCCTTCGAGCAGGAAGCCGGCGATTCGATGTGGGCGAGACTGCGTTGGGCGCCACTGCTGCTGTCGTTCGGTGAGGATGGCTTGTTCGGTGGTCGCGTTTGCGGAGGTGTATTCGAGGAGGGCGCGATGGTTTGTGTCGAAGGTGAACCAGGGGGACATGTCGAGGGTGAGAGAGCCCCCACCCTGTCCCTCCCCCGCTTCGCTGGCGCTGCGCAAGGGAGGGGACGCGTTACTCGGCAGTGGCGCCGAAGTTGAACAATCGAAGGAGAAGCTCAGGCGTGCGTAGGGGCCATCGCCATGTTGAGCGATGGCGAGTGGATGCGCATGCACAGGTGTGCAAGTCGCGCCTGAAGCAGTGAGTCGAGTTCGCGACAGGACTACCGATTCGATCGTGCTGTGCGCTTGCTCCACCTCTGACCAAGTTAAATAACCGTCGAGGTTCGTATCGAGCGGGACGAGCTGACTCAGATCGCGCAGAGCGAAATCCATCTCCGCACTGAGCACGCTATCGCTCTGCTCTCGTAGTGTGATGAAACTATTGCTGCCGGTATGCGCGTGCGCCATCCCAGCCAGCAACAACAGCACGCTCGCCAGCCAGGCACGCCGCGCGCTCATGCGAGATCCCTCAGTAGACGATCGAGCCGCACATCGCGGTAGTGCGAGTCTTGCTGCCAGCGAGCGACCTGCACGAGGGCGGCGCGATCTTTCGTAGCGCGTGCCGTCTGCGCCAGCAGCAATGCGTCCTCGCTGTCGCGATGGTCGCGGAAGTTGTCGAGTGCGATGGCGTGTGCTCCGCGCGCATCGCGCAACACCAACCAGTGAAAGCGCGCGAGATCGCGCAAATGGTCACGTTCGCCGCGAGCACTGGCCTCGCGCCATAACAGCTGCAGTGTTCTGGCGGCGTCGGAGGTTGACGAGCGGGCGGCGAGCACGACGCGCGTTCGGTCGGCAAGCGAAGCGCCGGTGCTCGCGACCTGCAGTGCTTTTCGATTCTCTCCTTGCCACAGCAACCAATCGGCGTAGCTGATGCGCGCGAAGTGACTCGCGGGATCGAGTCGATTGGCGACGTCGAACCATCGATCCGCGGCCGCGTTGTCACCGAGCCTCACCGCAAACTCGGCAGCCACGCCGGCACTCCAACTGGCGCTCGCTGCGTCCGGGGATGGCGAACGCAGTGTGGCCGTGACCAAGGCATATGCGTGCGCGAGATCCCCCAATGCGGCCCGCGCCTGCGCGATGCAGGTCGTCGTCGTCGCGATGTCGACCATCGGCGTGAGCGCAATGCAGTCGCGCATCGCGGCGTCCGGTTGCTTGAGATGCAGTCGCACCTGTGCGCGCATCAACCGTGCCGCTCGATCGTGCGGATCGCGGCTCAGCAGCGCAGACAACGAGGTCTCGGCGGCGGCGAACTGATGCCGATGCTGAAGCAACTGCGCATGCAGCAACAGCAGCTCGGGATCGTTCAGTGTTGCGTGGGTTCTGAGTGCCTGCTCCGCATAACCGTAGTAGCGCTCATCGCCTGTTCTGCCCGCCGTCTGCATCAGCGCTCGAGCGTATGCGGCAAGCGCTTGCGGATTCCGAACGCTGCGACGCCACTGCTCGAGTTCGCCGCCGGCGTCACCCAAGTGGAGCAACACGGTTTGCGGACTCTGCGGTCGATAGGCCGGCACCGCAGCGCCGGCATCCATGCCGGACACTGCGAGGACGGCGCAGAACATCGCTCTTCCGATGCTCGTGCTCATGGCGACTCGGGGCCGACGACGTCGTCGAACGCCATTGGATCGTCGTCGGCATCCAGCGTGAAGGTGAACCCGAGCAACGATTGCGGCTGCTCGTTCTCGTCCTGCGCATACACCTCCTTGCTGCGCGCGAGGAACGACACCGGCACGACATTCACCTGGACAGTGAACGTACGGCTCGTCGTACGACCCGTGGCGTCGGTGGCTACGAGCGTGATCGTCGCTGTGCCCGTGGCCTCCTCCGCAGGCGTGAGTTGAACCGTGCGGTCCACACCCGTGCCGCTCAGAAGGATGTTCTCGTTTGGGATGAGCGCGGCATCCGAAGACGTCGCCGCGACCGTGACCTTCTCGGCACCGTCGTCATCGCGCACCTGGAACACCAGGGGATCGGTCGACGTGTCCTGCGGGATGCTTTGATTCGCCACCGCGGTCAGCCGCGGTGTCTTGCCTGGCCCATCGTTGTTGCTGCACGCAGCGAGCGCCAAGGCGCTCAGTACGGCGGCAGACGCGAGTTTGAAGCGTGACATGACATGACTCCTTCGCGTTAGAACGCCGACCCGGCGAGGGGTGCCTTGAGGTAAGGGAAGCGCTCGTCGAAGTCGGCCGCGCTCACCGGCGCGCCATCGGTCAATGCCGCGTTGCCGATCGGTGCCTGGGAGGGCGTGCACAACCCAAGGTCCGTGTTCTGACCGTTGACCGGAACCGGATAGCACAGACGCCCCATGGCCACGCGCAAGGCGATATCGACGACGTCATCGCCCGGACGCCGGCCATTCGGGAAGCCCGCGAGATCGTCACCGGCAACGCCGAACGTGCTCTGTTGCGCCGCTGGTTTCGGGTCGATGGCCGTATTGAGACGCACCATCTCCGACGGCGTCACCTTCGACTGCTGGTTCACGCCCGAGAAGCCTGTAAGGAACGCGGCGACCAGATCGTTTCGCGGCAGGTTGGCCGGCGCCAGGTTCGCGATGTTCGCGTTGAGCGTGGAATTCACGGCATCGCGGAACAGCACATCGATCAAGGCCGGCAACGTGGGGTTCGTCACATACGTCGCGAACTGACCATCGTTCTTCGGCTCGCTCGCGTTGAAGCGATCCTTGTCCGGCAAGCCGATGACCAGCTCGTTCACGAGCGGAGCGGAGAGGCGCGAGACTTGCGTGTACGCGCCGCCATTCACTTCGGGTTTCGAGAACGTCGGACGCGGATTCAGGATGCGTGCCTGACGCAAGCTCGCGCTGGTCCAGCCGCCGATCACGCCGTTGCCGCTGCCCTTCAAGCAGGCAACGGGAACTTCCAACGCCAACGAGGTGATGTTCGCGTCGCCAACGGTGTTGTTTGCCGTGTTCTGCGTGATGCCGCCGGGAAAGCCGGCACCATCGCCAGCACCGGGTGCACTGTCGCCCTCGACGGGCACGATGTTGATCAGATCGAACACCCGACCAAGATTGACTGCGAAGCCTTCGGTGCGTTGACCGGCAAAGACTTTGGCCGTGCCTTCGCAACCGGGAATGGAAACCTCATGGATGAAGCTGCGCGCGTACTGCTCATAGGCCGCGGTGCTGCCGAAGGTCTTCGTACCGACGAAATCGTAGGGCTTGCCGAACTCGGTGCCACCCGACGGGTTGTTGATCACGCTCGCCTCGCCACGGCGCCGATCGCCGCGCACGACCGTCAGCGTGTAGCTCTCGCGGAAGTTCAGTGCGGAGTTGTCTTGCGCAGTGACACCGCCGACATTCTTCAACGGCACTGCGACATTGGCCTGGCCGATCGGCAGCTTGATGCCGGCATTGTTGTTGGCAAGCCGGTTCTTGAACCGGAACTGGAACGTCAGGTCCTCGATCGCATCGCCGTCGCTGTCGATGTGAATCTCGTAGAGCGCAAACGGATCGAGCGCGAAGTAGTTCGGGCCGCCATACGGCGCCTGCAGCGGAATGTAGTTGGCGAGCAGAGTGACGTAGCCGCTGCGGCCCTGCTCATACGAACGGAACATGTAGAAGTCGGTCGAATCCACCGTCGGCAGTCGCGTGATGTTCGGCGCCTCCCGATGACTCGAACCGAACGCCAACAACGGCACTGCGCTCACGCACAGCACGCTCACTAAAGCACTTGCGAGTTTCATGACGATTCCCCGTAACAGTTGATGGTGCGCCCCAGAGGGGGCTCCCTTCGGTTGCGGCGGCGTTTCCGTTGCTTGCGCCGCAGACCTGTGCGCTGTTACGAGGAGAGGTGGAAGCTAGATGCAGGTCACACGATTTATTTTTATTGCTGCATCCGTTCGGTCGCTGCTGGCGTAAAGCACTTGCCACGCACGACGTTTGTGGAAGGGACGGTGCGTCCGTCCCTTCCTCGATTTCGATTCGCGGCCTGTTCCTTACGATGTAAAGACAGGCTCCGACTCGATATCCTGAAAATTCAATTCGACCGTGATGCCGTTCGGGTCTTCGACGACCAGCTGAAAGATCTTGAATTCCGCCATATATCGAGTCTGCGGCTCGAGTCCCATGCGCCTGAGGCGACACACGACTTGTTCAGGGTCGTTGGCGGAAAAAGCGACATGGTCAATGGCGCCCGCATGCTGGCTGCCTGTTCGTCCGCTGCTGGAGGGGTGCTGCTGCCCAGGCGAATCTCCGGCCGGCCCCATGTGCACGATTGCCTTACCCGCCACACCGAGCCAGTAACCCGGAAAGGAGAAGTCGGGGCGAGGTAGCTGTTCCAATCCGAGCGCTTCGCAGTAGAAGCGTCGTGACTCGTCCAGATCGTTGGCGCGCACGAAGAAGTGGTTCAGCTCGACGATGGACATGGGTGCGTTCTCGATGTGTCTGTGACTGGGGTTATAGCCCGTGCTCTCCACACAGATGAGTCCAGCTCATATGAAGTCACTCCCACTTCATATTCAGCTTTCGATCAGACTGCGCGCAATCCCGAAGGTATAGATTGATCAGATTCTGATACGGAATGCCATTTTCTTCAGCCAAAGCCCGAAAGTAGTCGATCGTGTCTTCGTCGAGCCGAATCGTGAGCTGCTTCTTCGGCTTGCGCAGATAAGGATTCTTTACGGATTTGGAGAAGTCGTAGCGTTTCTTCATCGGAGCCACCAACGATACTGACGTTGCTCCTCTCGATCTGCCTTGCGAGCGGAGATGATGCGCACGACCGACTCTTCTTGCCGGTAACAATGGCTGCATCGTAACTACACTGTAGCTACACGTCCAGATGCGTTTGCCAAGAGAATCTGTCGAATCTTGTCGTCGTTAAACGAAACCCCACCATCGGCAACCAGCCTCGAAGGTTGGCTTCGACCAGCACTCGAATGCTCGAAAGCTGCGCCGTACCTACGGTTATGCGTCGCAGCGGTGGCCATGCGCGGCGCGACGAGGCGGATAGCGCCACCAGGCCGAGACCACAAGTAGCCCGAAGGCTGTATATATGAGGACAAAGAGCCAGAAGGGTGCTTCGTAGAAGAGAAGGCGCTGTACCCAGTGCTCGATAAAGCTCTTGTCATACATGGGTGGTGCGCCCGACTGGGTCCGCAGCCAGGACTCCAGGGTGGTGAGCGGGCACAGTTGACCCAGCCAGGACTGAAGGATGACGACGCCGATCGCGGTCAGATGAGCCAAGCGAAACCAGATGTTGTTGGCCCCAGGCCAATGCCAGATATTTCCTGCCACGACGAACGCCAGCCCTCCCACGATGAAGAGCACGACGGCGAAGTGCAGCAGCAGAACTGCATCGGCAAGGACTTGATACGGAGGCACCAAGAAATCCTCCCAAGTCTGACTCACGTGTTTGTGACGCCGCTCGGTCCACACCATCGAGCGAGGCGATCGTGTTGCTCGAACGCGGCTGCACTCCTGGATTACTCGATCAATGCAAGAATTAGCCAAGGAGTCCCAAACCGATCAACCAGCTGGCCAACGCGCACTGGTGTCAGGTTTGCGTTGTTGCATTCGCACGCGGATATTCTTTGATGGGAAATGCAAATATGCAAACCTGACACGGTTCAGCTTTCAAGAGAACCACGATGCGGAATCACAAACCGGATGCACACCATCCGAACCCTAACCGCCACCGTTCAGCGCGCCGCGTCTTCGCGGCAATTGGCTGCAACGGTTTGTTCGAGAGCACGTTGCCGCAAGCGCCTCCCTACCCACCAACCGATTCCGCCACCCAGCGGAACAAAAACCAGCAGATTCCACATCGGCACGAAAATCATCCCCAATCCGGCCGTAGAACTCTCGGGAGCGACAAACACGGAATAAAAATTTGCAGCGTCAAATATCGGAGGCATTACCACCGCCCCTGTTGCGGCTTGAGGCTGATGAAACAGCCATAGCAAAGCACCAGCCA
>DATELY010000168.1:0-3301 GCA_035276085.1 Steroidobacteraceae bacterium
GCTGACGCCACGCCGCGCCGAGGAGCCCCCCGTCATTGGAGAGCCTTGTCGGTGGTCGCGGTAGATCGGGTATGAACTGAGTCTTCCATGTCAAGGGAGGCGCAGTGCCCGGACGACACATCAACGACCATCAGATGAGGCTCTACATGAGGTACAGACTCAAGGAAGGACCAGCTCAAGCGGCTGCGCGCGCCGGGTTCAGCGCCGCCACGGGTTATCGCATCGACCAGGACCGGCGATTGCCATCGCAGAAGAAGGCGCCCCGCGAGCGCCGGCGCGCAGATCCGCTGGCTGCGATCTTCGATGCCGAGATCGTCCCGTTGCTGCAGTCCGCGCCGGGTATCCGGCCCGTGGCCGTACTGGACGAGATGCTTCGGCGCCATCCAGACCTCTCGCGCAACGTGCGCCGAACACTTGAGCGACGTATTCGCGACTGGCGCGCACTCCATGGCAAGGAGCGTGACGTCGTGTTCCGTCAGGTACACGAGCCCGGTCGCCTCGGCTTGTCCGACTTCACCGAGATGGACAGCCTGGGTGTCACCGTGGCCGGTGAAGCGCTGGAACATCGCCTGTATCACTTTCGCCTGGCCTGCTCGGGCTTTGAACACGCTCACGTCATTCTCGGCGGCGAGAGCTATGTCGCGCTGGCCGAAGGGCTGCAGAACGCGCTCTGGGCACTCGGTGGCGCGCCGCGCGAGCATCGCAGCGACAGCCTGTCCGCGGCGTTCCGCAACCTCGAGCGTGAAGTGCGCGACGACCTGACCACGCGCTACGAAGCGCTGTGTGTTCATTACGGGATGCAGCCTACGCGCAACAACCGTGGCATCGCCCACGAGAACGGCTCCATCGAGAGCCCTCACGGCCACCTCAAGAGCGCGGTGCGTGATGCGCTGCTCCTGCGCGGCAGTAACGACTTTGCCGAGCTCGAGGCCTATCGCCGCTTCCTCGACGAGATCGTCGGTCGCATCAACGCGCGAAATGGCAAGCGCATTGAGGCCGAGCGAGCGTTGCTTCAGCCACTGCCGGCGCAGCGTACGAGCGACTACGAGGAAACGCGTGTGTACGTCAGCTCCACCGGTGGCTTCGTCCTGCGCAAGGTGTTCTATACCGTCCCGTCGCGGCTGATCGGCCATCGCCTGCGTGTGCGGCTGTACGACGACCGGCTGGAACTGTTCCTGGGCAACACGGCCCTGATGACACTGCAGCGCGGCCGTCCGGGTCCCAATGGCAAGCACGGCCACGTCATCAACTACCGGCACATCATCCACGCGTTACGCCGCAAGCCCATGGCGCTGCTCAACCTGGTCTACCGCGATCAGGTCTTTCCGCGCGAGGCCTATCGATTGACCTTCGAACGCCTGCGCGAGCAGCTGCCGGAGCGTGCGGCATGCAAGACCATGGTTGAACTGCTCAGCCTGGCCCACGAGCGCAACTGCGAGGCGCAACTGGCACAGGCGCTGCAGCAGTGCCTGGACGATGGACAGTTACCCGATCTGGACGCACTGGATTCGCGTTTCGCACCGAAACCCGCAGCCGTACCGCAGGTGCACGTCCAGCTGGCTTCGTTACGCGACTACGAGGCCCTGCTCGACCTGGCAACGGAGGTGGCAGCATGAGTCACGATTTCGACGCCACCCGCCTGTCACTGCTGCTCAACGATTTGCGGCTGCCCGCCATCAAGCAGATCTGGTCCAGCTTTGCCGAACGTTCCGATACTGAAGGCTGGCCCGCCGCTCGCCTGCTGATGGCGCTGGCCGAACACGAGATCGCCGAGCGCGATCGACGCCGGATCGAACGTCACCTCAGGGACGCAAAGCTGCTGCCGGGCAAGACGCTGGAGAACTTCGATTTCGACGCGGTGCCGATGGTGTCCCGGGCGCACGTCTCAGCGCTTTGCGCTGGCGACGGCTGGTTGCGCAACGGCACCAACCTTCTTCTTCTCGGGCCGTCTGGGGGAGGCAAATCGCACTTGTCGTCGGCCATTGGACTGAGCCTGCTGGAGAACGGCTGGAAGGTCCTGTTCGCTCGTACCACCGACCTCGTGCAGCGGTTGCAGGTCGCACGCCGCGAGCTGTCGCTGGAGTCCGCCATCAACCGGCTGGATCGCTTCGATCTCCTTATCCTTGACGATTTTGCATACGTCAGCAAGGATCAGGCCGAGACTTCGGTGCTGTTCGAGCTCATCAGCGCCAGGTATGAGCACCGTTCTCTTTGCATAACGGCCAACCAGCCATTTGGCGAATGGGACAAGGTCTTCCCCGACCGGGCCATGACGGTGGCCGCCGTCGACCGGCTGGTCCATCACTCGACGATCTTCGAGCTGAACGTCGAAAGCTACCGTCGGCGTACCGCCCTGCAGCGCAAGCAGCAGGGACCGGGACGCCCGGCCAGTATAGCGACACCAAAGAACGTCGGCGTGCCGCCGCGACAGGAGGATCAGCAATGACGAGCAATTCGCAGCTGACGGTCGTAACGCGTGACGACGCATCCGACAGTTCGACGGCACCGCCCAGCGCGCTCACTGGAGCACAACGGCAAAGTGCGTACCGCTTGCGGCGAAAACGGGCCGTGATTGACGCCATTGGTGAGGAGGCCTTGGCGTCACGCGTTACGTTGCTGGCCCTGCTCAGTGACGGACTGGCTGCGCTGGAAGCCAACTGCACTTCGACGATGCTCATCGAGATCAAACGCGAGAGCGTAAAGCGCGTGCTCAAAGCCATCGTCACGCGTTACGGCATCGACCTCACCGACTGACGCGCTGTTCTCATCCTGATTGACGCGCGGCATGCTTTACGTGCCAGCGTCAATCAACAAACGCGTACGCATCAGCGACAATAAAAAAAAGCGCGTCAATCAAAAAACGCTTGTCTGCGTCAATCAACATCGGCATCATCAACCTCGCCGCGACATTCTCATCTTGTTTGTCGCGCGTCTCTCATCCAGATTGTCGCGCCACACAGGAAGCTGCCGGAGCGAATGCGCGTTCTTGATGGAAGGCTTCGAATAGCGAGGATCAACCTCCGAATCTTCGTATTTGTTTTGCCCGACGTTGAGCCAATACCGCATCCGATGCTGCCCACGGTCGTACGCACTTTTCACCGCATCAGCGGGCAGGAGCAATGCTTCCCCCCGGCGCAGTCCCTGGTGCAACATCAGCACAAAGGCAACGAAGATGCGCCAACGCGTCGATTCGCGAGTAAATGGATTGTGGCGGGAGTCCGGGTCAAGCAGGAGATACAGCGCTTCAACGGTGCTGGCAGGCAACGACCGCACCGTGTCCACGGAGTTGTCCCGGCGGACA
>DATELY010000169.1:0-15194 GCA_035276085.1 Steroidobacteraceae bacterium
ATAGATCGTGTCGAAGGCGAGCGAGGACTTGCCCGAGCCCGACAATCCCGTGAACACGATCAGCCGATCACGCGGGAGCTCGAGGTCGATGTTGCGCAAGTTGTGCGTGCGCGCGCCGCGGATGCGGATGGAGGAGGACATTGGGAAAGCGGTTAGCGGTTGGCGGTTGGCGGTTGGTTCGGAGAGGAGTTTTCCCGGTTCTTACCCAACCGCTAACCGCCAACCGCCAACCGCTCTCTTGGTACTATACGGACCCCGCCGCGTTCGAGGCAAAGCCGTTGGATTTCAAGCTTCGATGATCAGCGCTACCTTGAGCGGCGCCGAGCGCCGCACCGTCGCTGCCCTTGCCGCAATCTATTCGACGCGGATGTTGGGGCTGTTCTTGCTCTTGCCGGTCCTGGCGCTGTATGCAGCGAGCCTGCCCGGTGCAACGCCTGCGCTCATCGGCCTGAGCATGGGCGCCTACGGCTTGACGCAGGCGATTCTGCAAGTGCCGTTCGGCATGTGGTCGGATCGATATCGCCGCAAGTCGGTCATCACGGTGGGGCTGATCATCTTTGCCGCAGGCTCGCTGGCCGGTGTATATGCGCACACCATCTTAGAGCTGATTCTGGCGCGCTCGCTGCAAGGGGCGGGTGCCGTTTCCGCCGCGGTCACCGCGTTGATGGCGGATCACACGCGGGCAGAAGTGCGCACGCGGGCAATGGCGTTCATTGGCGTTGCCATCGGCGGGTCCTTCGTCGTGTCGCTCGTTGCAGGGCCCCTGTTGCAGGCGTCCATCGGCGTGGCCGGAATCTTCGGCCTCATTGCCGGACTATGCCTGTTCGGTCTGGTCTTGCTGCACACCGCCGTTCCTCCCGATCCGCCGAGCAGCTCGCCGCAAGCGATCGGCCTGCGCAAGTTCGTGCAGACGCTGCGCCACCCGCGTGCGCGAGTGCTGTATTTCGGCGTGTTCGTGTTGCATTTCGTGCTCACCGCGGTGTTCCTGGTCGTGCCGCTGACACTCGTGCAAGTGCTGCACTGGCCCGAGCAGGAACATTGGAAGATCTATCTCGGTGTCTTCGTGGCATCTATTTTTGGTACGGTCCCCATGATCCTGCGCTCCGAGGGGGGCAGCGCCCAGTTGTTGTCGACCGCCGTGTTGCTCGGTGCGGCCTCCCAGGCGCTGCTGGCGTTCGGCCGCGAGCATCTGACATTGCTGATGGTCGGTCTCACGGTGTTCTTCGCGGCGTTCAATTTCCTCGAAGCGCGCATTCCGGCGTTGTTGACACTGGCCATAGGGTCCGAGGAGCGCGGCACGGCGCTGGGTGTGTTTGCGACGTGTCAATTTCTGGGCGCCTTCGGCGGTGGGGCACTGGGCGGGCAGATCGTGCAACACATGGGCCCGAGCGCGGTTTTCGTCATCACGGCGGGGGCCTGCGTCATCTGGGCGATTCTCGCGCGGCGCACCCCCGCCAAACTCGACGGATCCGCAGCCAAGCTCGGCTAGGTCCACACGGCCCGGGCGCATACAATGCGTCGACTAATCCAGCAGGGGTGAGCCATGGCGCGCGGAGTCAACAAAGTCATCTTGGTAGGCAATCTCGGCAAAGATCCCGAGACCCGCTACATGCCCAGCGGCAAGCCCGTGACGAGCTTCAGCATCGCCACGTCCGAATCCTGGAACGACCGCCAGTCCGGCGAGCGCCAGGAGCGCACCGAGTGGCACAACATCGTGCTCTTCGAGAAGCTGGCTGAGATCGCCGCCGAGTACCTCCGCAAAGGCTCACAGGTGTACATCGAGGGCAGTATCCGCACCCGCAAATGGCAGGACAAGGAAGGTAAGGACCGCTACACGACCGAAATCGTGGGTCGCGACATGCAGATGCTGGGCGGGCGCAGCGCGCCGGCCGGCGGCATGAGCGAACCGCGAGCCAGCGCGCCGGCGTCCACGGGCAGCCGCGAACGCGAGCCGGTCGCGGCCGACGATCAGGAATTCGACGACGATATTCCGTTCTGAAGAAGCGGTTGGCGGTTGGCGGTTAGCGGTTGGTCAGCGAGCCTCTTCCGCTAAACTCCGCGCCTATTCCGAACCAACCGCCAACCGCTAACCGCCAACCGCTGTCCCCATGCCTCGACTATTCATCCGCACCTTCGGCTGTCAGATGAACGAGTACGACTCCGCCAAGATGGCGGACGTGCTCAAGGACGCGCAGGGGTACGAGCTCACCGACGACCCGGCCCAGGCCGACGTCCTGCTGCTGAACACGTGCTCCATCCGGGAGAAGGCGCAGGAGAAAGTGTTCTCTCAGCTGGGCAGCTGGCGTCAGCTCAAACGGCAGAAGCCCGGTCTCATCATCGGTGTCGGCGGCTGCGTGGCGAGTCAGGAAGGCGAGGGCATCACGGCGCGCGCGCCGTATGTCGATCTCGTGTTCGGCCCGCAGACGCTGCATCGCCTGCCGGGAATGATCGATGAGCTGAAGACGCATGGCCGTGCCGTCGTCGACATCAGCTTCCCTGAAATCGAAAAGTTCGATCGCCTGCCCGAGCCGCGCGCCGAGGGTGTCACTGCCTTCGTGTCCATCATGGAAGGCTGCAGCAAGTTCTGCACGTTCTGTGTCGTGCCGTACACGCGGGGGCAGGAGATCAGTCGCACGTTCGAATCGGTGATGGCGGAGATCCGCAGCCTCGCGCGCCAGGGCGTGCGCGAGATCAATCTGCTCGGACAAAACGTCAACGCCTATGCCGGTCCTATGGACGACGGCACGTTGTGCGATCTCGCGACGTTGATCTACTGCGTCGCTGAAGTGGAAGGCATCGAGCGCATCCGCTTCACGACATCACATCCGGTGGAGTTCACGGACGCGTTGATCGAGGCGTATCGCGACGTGCCGCAGCTCGCAAATTATTTGCACCTGCCCGTGCAAAGCGGCTCCGATCGCATCCTCGCAGCCATGAAGCGCGGCTACACGGGCCTCGAGTACAAGCAGAAGATCCGCAAGCTGCGCGCCGTGCGACCCGATATCAGCATCTCGTCCGATTTCATCGTCGGCTTCCCCGGCGAAACCGAGCGCGATTTCGCAGCGACGATGAGCTTGATCGCCGACGTCGGCTTCGATCAATCCTTCAGCTTCATCTACAGCCGCAGACCGGGCACGCCGGCTGCATCGCTGCCGGATGACGTCTCCGCCGAGCAGAAGCAACAGCGCCTCGAAATTCTTCAATCGCGTATCAACACGCAAGCCCGCGCGATCAGCGAGCGCATGGTCGGTACCGTGCAACGCGTGCTGGTCGAGCGGCCGTCCAAGAAAGATGCACGTCAGCTCGCCGGGCGCACCGAGAACATGCGCTGGGTGAACTTCGACGGACCGCAAACGTTGCTCAATCAGTTTGCCGATGTCCTGATTACGGAGGCGTTGCCGAATTCGTTGCGGGGTAGATGGCAAGGGACCTGCGACCTGAGGCCTGGGCAAGAAGCCGATCGTGTCATCGTCACCGCATAACGATGGTTCGTTATCGTGAGTAACAGACCTGCGCGCACCAACACGCCGTTGAGAACGTACTTCATCTGGACCCCAGGTCACGGGCCCCAGGCCACAGGCCCGGCAGCGTCGCGATGAGCTCTGCCATAGCGACCCGTGATCTCTCCTTCGAAGCCGCCGACAACGCTCGGCTCGCGAACTTCGTCGGTCCGATGGATGAGAATCTCCGTCAGGTCGAAGAGCGGCTGGGCGTGCAGATTCGACGTCGCGGTGGCTGGATCGAAATCTCAGGTCCGAGTGTCGCGGCGCTGACTGCCGAGAAAATCCTGCGGCGATTGTTCGAGACGGCGGCGTCGGAGCCGCTGACGCCGGAGCGCGTGCACCTTTGTGTGCAGGAGGCCAACATGGATGAGGTACCCATTGCTGCAGTGCCTTCGCCCGAAGAATTGGTATTGCACACGCAACGCGGTGGCATTCGCGGTCGGGGTCCGAATCAAAAGCAGTATCTCCACAACATTCGCACCTCCGATCTGACGTTCGGCATCGGCCCTGCGGGCACGGGCAAGACCTATCTCGCCGTGGCCTGTGCGGTCGAGGCCCTGCAGACCGAGCGCGTGCGTCGCATCGTGCTCGTGCGTCCAGCCGTGGAAGCGGGTGAGCGCCTGGGCTTTCTCCCGGGTGACATGGCGCAGAAAGTCGATCCCTACTTGCGGCCGATGTACGACGCGCTCTACGACATGATGGGGTTCGATCGCGTCGCGCGCGCGATCGAGCGACAAGTGATCGAAGTGGCGCCGCTCGCCTTCATGCGCGGACGTTCGCTCAACGACTCCTTCATCATCCTGGACGAGGCGCAGAACACGTCCGTCGAACAGATGAAGATGTTCCTGACGCGCATGGGTTTCGGCTCGAAGGCCGTCGTCACCGGCGACATCACTCAGACCGACTTGCCCAAACAACAACTGTCGGGTTTGCGTCACGTCATGAAGGTGTTGCCGGGTGTCGAAGGCGTCGCGTTCACCTACTTCACGTCGAAAGATGTCGTGCGCCATCCGCTCGTGCAACGCATCGTACAGGCGTACGAGCGCAAGCCCGAGAGCGGTGCCGGGGAGTCCGCCTCCCGGTCCTGATGCGCACCGTGCGTCGCTCCTCATCGTCGGTGCGGAGATCTGCAAGTGAGTTGCTGATCAGCGTGCAAATGGCTACTTCGCGTCGACGCGTCCCCCATCCTCTCCGTTTGCGTGCATGGGCTGCCATGGGCTTTAGCGCGGCAAACACGGCGGTGCGCGACCGGACCGTGCACGTCGTCCTGCGTGTGGTCGCCGCGCCGGAAAGCCGCAGGTTGAATCGCACCTGGCGTGGCAAGGACAAGCCGACGAACGTGCTGTCCTTCCCCGCGGGCTCTGTCGTCGCCGACGGCGTGCGGGAGCTGGGTGACATCGTCATATGTAAGGATGTCGTGACGGCCGAGGCGCGCGCCCAGGGCAAGGCACTGGAGGCGCACTGGGCGCACATGGTCGTCCATGGCATGCTGCATCTCCTCGGGTACGATCATATCCGCGCACGCGACGCCGCCGTGATGGAGCGCTCCGAGGCGCGCATCCTGGCTGCGTTCGGTTATCGGGATCCTTATGTCGCGCACTGATGAGGAAGAACAGCTTGCTGGTCTGCTGGTCTGCTGGCCAGAAGCTGCGTGCTGCTCAAATCTTTCTGGCCAGCAAGCCAGCAAGCCAGCAAGCCAGCAATCCATGTCCACCGCAGCACTCACTTCGCACCATGGCTGACCCCGACAATCATGCGGCGACCGGCCGCTGGCTCCGACGCCTCACCGGTTCCCTGAGCAACGATCCGCGGGATCTCGAAGAGCTCATGGAAGTGCTCTCCCAGGCGCGCAAGCGCGGAGTCATCGATCCCGATGCCTTCGCCATGCTGGAAGGCGTGCTCGATGTGCTCGAGCTGCAAGTGCGCGACATCATGGTGCCGCGCTCGCAGATGGTCACCGTCAATCGCGACGATGCGCCCGAGCAGATCCTCCCCGTGGTCATCGAATCGGGCCACTCGCGCTTTCCCGTCATCGGTGAGGATCGCGATCAAGTCGTGGGCGTGCTGCTCGCCAAAGACCTGCTGCGCTATTTCGCGGCCGGCGGTCAGAAGGACTTCAACATCAAGGAATGCCTGCGGCCGGCTGCGTTCATTCCCGAGAGCAAGCGCTTGAACGTGCTGCTCAAGGAATTTCGCGTGAGTCACAACCACATGGCCATCGTCGTCGATGAATACGGCGGTGTGGCCGGCCTCATCACCATCGAAGACGTGCTGGAGCAGATCGTCGGCGACATCGACGATGAATACGATGTCGAAGACGATCTCGACATTCGCCGCGAAGGCCCACGCCAGTTCACCGTGCGCGCGCAGACACGCATCGAAGACTTCAACAAGTACTTCGGCACCGAGTTCAGCGATGAAGAGTTCGACACCATCGGCGGCTTGCTCATGCATCAACTCGGGCGCGTGCCACGCAGAGGTGAATCCTTCGTGTTCGGCGGCTTCGATTTCAAAGTGCTGCGCGCGGATCGCCGTCGCCTCGACATGTTGCGAGTGGTGACACCCCAGGACGTGCTGCCGCAAGAGGAGTAACACTTCAACGGCAAGTTGTGCGTCCCCTCCCTTGCGCAGCGAAGCGAAGCGGGGGAGGGACAGGGTGGGGGCAGACAAAATTGAATGTTCCACCGCTGTCACTCGAGAGCCCCCATCCTGTCCTTCCCCCGCTGCGCAGGGGAAGGGACGCATAGCCAAACATACGCCTTGAACCCTGACCGCGATTCGCTGATCACAGAGACACATGCACTCAACCTCCCTGCATCAGCCCCTCGCAACCTTCTTCGCCTCCCGCTACGCCGTATGGCTTGCCCTGCCGATGGGTGCGGCCGTGTCGCTCGCGTTCGCACCGTTCGATCTGTGGCCCATTGCCATCGCTGCCATGGCCTTCCTGTTCGGCACATGGAGTGGATCGACGCCAGGACGAGCCGCGAAGCTCGGTTTCCTGTTCACCTGCGGCACCTTCCTCGCAGGCACGTACTGGCTCTATCACAGCATCTACGTGATCGGTAAAGCACCGCTCGTGCTGACGCTCTTCATCATGGCCGGGCTCGTTGCCATCATGGGTGCGTACACGGCGGCGCTGGGTTATTTGCAGGCGCGGCTCGCAGGATTCATCGGCGCGTGGCGTTGGCTGCTGTTGTTGCCCGCGTTGTGGACGCTGCTCGAATGGTTCCGCGGCTGGTTCTTGAGCGGCTTTCCGTGGCTTGCGCTGGGTTACTCCCAAATGGATACGTGGCTCGCGGGATTCGCGCCGATCGGCGGTGTGTACTTGCTGAGCTGGCTGGTGGCGGTCTGTGCTGGCGCCGTGTTGACGGTCTTGCAGGGCACGCGGCGCCAGCAGGCGATCGCGCTCGGCCTGGTCGTGCTCATGTGGTTTTGCGGTTATCTGGCCTGGCAGCGCGATTGGACGGCGCCTGTCGGCAAGTCGCTGAACGTCGCGCTGGTACAAGGCGCCGTCGAACAGGAATTGAAGTGGAGCGCCGAGCAACGCGACAAGACGCTCGAGCTGTATCCGCGGCTGACCAGACCCTATCTCGGAAGCGATCTCATCGTTTGGCCGGAAGCGGCATTGCCGCTGCTCGCGCATCAGCTGGCTGGCTACTTGAGCGCGCAATGGGGTATCGCGCACGAACGCGGCTCGACGTTGATGGTCGGCGTGATCCGATACGAGCCGGAGCGCCAAACCTACACCAACAGCATCCTCGCGCTCGATGAAGAGCCGGGCTGGTACGACAAGCGGCGCCTCGTGCCCTTCGCCGAATTCTTTCCCGTGCCAAAGTGGGTGCGCGACTGGCTCAAGGGCATGGATCTGCCGTACAGCGGCTTTCGCGCCGGTCTCGATGATCAGCCGCCGCTGCGCGTCGGTGAGCACAAGGTTGCGGCGACGATTTGCTACGAGGATGCCTACGGTGCGGAACAGCTTGCCGTGCTGCGCGAAGCGACTTTGCTCGTGAACGTGACGAACGACGCATGGTTCGGCGCCAGCACCGCGCGCTACCAACATCTGCAGATCAGCCGCATGCGGGCGCTCGAAGCGGGACGCCCGTTGCTGCGCGTTGCGAACGACGGCATCTCGGCCATCATCGACGCACGAGGCCGGGTTGCACAGACGTTGCCCAACTTCGTGCCCGGGGTGTTGAGCGGGACAGTCCAGCCGCGCGCGGGGTTGACGCCGTACGCGCGTGTGGGGAATTGGGCGGTGGTGATGGGGTGTGTTGTAGCGGGACTACTGGGGCTCCTGCGGCGTAATCGAGCTGCGGTTGCCCCCACCCCAACCCTCCCCCGCTCCGCAGGGGAGGGAGTCGGAGTACGGCAGCGGATCAATGACTAATGTTCGTGCACGCGTCCTGCCCCCTCCCCTGCGGAGCGGGGGAGGGCTGGGGTGGGGGCAACACCACCGCCACCACAGCTAAACTGACCCACCTCCCAACTCCCCCCCACGAACCCCCATGACCTCCTGGATCCAACGCGACGCTGCCGTCGTCTGGCACGGCTTCACGCAGATGAGCGCCTATGCCGACAACGAGCCCGTGATCGTCGAGCGGGCCGAAGGCCGCGAGCTCATCGACGTGAACGGCAAGCGCTACCTCGATGCCATCTCGTCGCTGTGGGTGATCACGCTCGGTCATCGCGTCCCGGAGCTCGACCAGGCGCTGAAGGATCAGCTCGAGCGCGTCGCGCACTCGACGGTGCTCGGCAACGGCAATCGCATCGTCATCGAGTTCGCGGAAGCCCTCGCCCGCGTCGTGCCCGTTCAACATCCGCACGTCCTGTTCGCTTCGGACGGCGCGTGTGCCGTGGAACAGGCCCTGCGCATCGCGTTCCAGTACTGGACCAATCGCGGCGACACGGCACGCAAGACCTATCTTGCATTCGGTGCGGCGTATCACGGCGACACCATCGGTTCGTTGTCGGTTGGCGCGGGTGGCTTCGGCACACAGATTCTCGATCCATTGCGATTTCCCGTATTGCGCGCGCCGTCGTTTGCGGAGCCGGGTGCCGTTGCGGCCGCGGCACGCCTGGTGCGTGAGCATCGAAGCGAACTGGCGGCCGTGGTCGTCGAGCCGCTGGTGCAAGGTGCGTCCGGCATGTTGATCGCGCCGGCCGCCGATTTCGCAGCGCTGGCGGATGCTTGCCGCGAAACCGGCGTGTTGCTCATTTGCGATGAGGTCGCGACCGGATTCGGCCGCACCGGCACGCTGTTCGCGTCCGAGCAGTGCGGGTTGAAACCCGATTTGATGTGCCTCGGAAAGGGCATCACCGGAGGTTATCTGCCGCTGTCTGCCACCGTTGCGGCGAAGCATGTATTCGACGCGTTTCTCGGTCCCGATCTCAGCACGTACACGCTGTATCACGGGCACTCGTACGGCGGTAATGCGCTCGCAGCCGCGGTGGGATTACGGCATCTCCAACTGCTGCAGGAGCGCAGCGTGCTCCAGAACGTGCGCGAGCGCTCACAACAATTGCAGTTGCTGCTGCAGGAACACGTGCGGATTCACCCAGCGGTGACTGCGATCCGCGTGCAAGGACTGATGGCCGCTGTCGAGCTCGATACAGCGAGCGATGAGCTGCTGGCACGCCGCACGTGCAAGGCCATGGTTCGTCGCGGCGTGTTGAGCCGTTCCATGGGCGCGGTCGTGACGATCGTGCCGCCGCTCACGATTACGGCCGCGGAGATCGAGCGTATCGTCGAAGTCCTTGCCGCAGCGTTGCAGGAAGTGTCGTCGTGAGCTGGAGCCGGTATGTCGCAGGCGAGCTCGATGCGCTGCGCAAGGCAGATCGCTGGCGTGAGTGCATCGCCGTGGAGACGCACGGCCCCGAAGGCGTGATCGATGGCCGCGCCGTCATATCGTTCTCGTCGAACGACTACCTGGGTTTGAGCCAGCATCCCGCGCTGCGCCAGGCTGCGCACGACGCGATCGATCGCTATGGCACGAGCGCCGCAGCGTCGCGCCTCATCGGCGGCACGCGCGAGTTGCACTTGGAGCTTGAGCACGCGATTGCACGCTGGAAGAAGACCGCGGCGGCGATCGTGTTTCCAACGGGATTCGCAGCCAACATCGGAGTCCTCTCGACGCTCGGCGCAGCGGACGTCACGATCTTCAGTGACGAGCTCAATCATGCCTCGATCATCGACGGCTGCCAGTTGGCCAAGGCACAGGTGCAGGTCTATCGCCATGTCGACGTCGATCACCTGGCTTCGCTGATGCGAGTCGCGCCCGCACGCAAAATCGTCGTCACCGATTCCGTGTTCTCGATGGACGGCGACACGGCGCCGCTCGTCGATCTCGCGACACTCTGCGCACGCGAAGGCGCATTGCTCGTGATCGATGAGGCTCACGCAGTGCTCGGTCCCGACCTGGGTCACACCGATGCCGAGGTGCTGCGAGTGGGCACGCTCTCGAAGACGCTGGGCTCGCAAGGCGGTTGGGTCGCGGGCTCGAGCGCGCTGATTCAGCTGCTCGTCAACCGCGCTCGCTCCTTCGTCTTCACGACGGGTCTCGCACCGGCGGATGCCGCCGCGGGCCTCGCTGCCGTGCGCATCCTGATGAGCGCGGAGGGTGAAGCGCTGTGTGCACGTCTGCGCCACTACGTGGAGCAGATCAAACCGGCACATCCGTCGCCGATCATTCCCATCATCGTCGGTGCCGATGCGGCGGCGTTGCAGGCGGCGGCAGCTCTGCTGGCACAAGGCTTGTATGTACCAGCCGTGAGGCCGCCAACCGTGCCGCGCGGCACCGCGCGCCTGCGGGTCACGGTCTCCGCTGCACACACCGCGACGATGGTTGACCGCTTGCTGCAAGCCCTGCAGTCTCTCCCCACCCAACCGCCAACCGCTAACCGCTAACCGCTTCTTCCCGTGCATAGTCCGACTCGCGTCATTGGCGTGCTGGGTACTCACACCGAGGTCGGCAAGACATGGGTGCTCGCCCGCGTGCTGGAAGGTGCACGCCGGCGGGGATTTTCGGTTGCGGCACGTAAGCCCGTTCAGTCGTTCGAGCCCGATGCCGACTCGACCGATGCCGACGTGCTCGCGGCAGCCAGCGGAGAAGATGCCGCAGTCGTCTGTCCGCCGCATCGCTCGTATCCCGCGCCGATGGCACCGCCGATGGCAGCCGATGTGCTGGGTCGTCCGCACATTCGCTTGCAGGACGTACTGAGCGAGATCAGCTGGCCTGTCGGGACGGAGCGGGTCTTCATCGAAACCGTGGGCGGCCCACGCTCGCCGCTCGCGCACGATGCAGACAGTGTGGACGTGCTGCACCGGCTGCAGGTCGATGCGGTGATCCTGGTCGCCGATGCCGGCCTCGGTACGCTCAATTCGGTGCGGCTGTCGCTGGCCGCGATCCATCCGCTGCCCACGTTCGTTTTTCTGAACCGCTTCGATGCCGGCAATCGACTGCACGGGCTCAATCACCGCTGGTTGCGCGAGCGCTATGCGGTGGAGGTGAGTTTCCAGATCGACGACGCCCTGGATTACTGCGTCGGCGTGCGTTGAGATGCATCCAGGCCTTGCGTCTCGAGCGTCAACTTCACGACATTGAACGAGTCGAGCGTGCGCAAGCTCGAGAACACGCCCCATAGCATCTTGCCATCGGCGCTGATCCACTTCGTGGGGAAGCGCAATCCCAGATAGTCGCCCTTGCCCTCGACGCCGAAGCCGCCCCAGTCCTCTTGATAGTCCACCGTCGACCACGGCCCCCACGGGTGCGGTGCTTCGAACACGCCGAGCTGTCCCGCGGACCAGTCGCGGGGCGCGCCGGAGGGATTGTGGCCGGCCGTCAGCAGATAGCGATCCAGCGCCGGGATGTACACGACGTCAGCGCCTTCGACGTTGTTCTCGTCCATGAATACGGGCTTCGCAGCGCGAGCGCGATGTGACCACTGGGGCGTCGTATCGCCACGACGCGTGCCGGCGAAATATTCGTAGCGACGCGACTTCGCCGGATCGTCCTTGAGACCCGACTGCGGCACGCGCTTCAGGAAAACATGCTTCGCATCCTGAGCGCGCTGGTAATACAGATAGACGTAGTCATCGCGCGCGTGCGCGTTGTTCTTGCCGAAATTCAAGAAAGATCCCAGCGCATCCCGACTGGCCCACGGTGCGAGCTGCCAGTTCCTGCCGAGATCGTCGGACCAGATCATCGAGATGCGCGGTCCGACGCCATAGCCGCTCACCGGGTCGGGCATGTGCGCGGTCGTGAAAAACCCGCCGGTTGCGTACAGCACATCGTTCACGGCAATGATGCTGCCGACCTTGCCGCCGAAGACGGCTTGATGCTCAGCACCCGGCGGAGTGCCCCAGATGTTCGTGCCACGATAGGCGTCGGCATTCTCGGGATCCGGCGCGCCTTCGACGCGTGCGAAACCGAGACTCGCGCGCTGGCGATCCTCGCTGCCATTGAATCCCCCGCCATCGCCCCAGGCGCAATAGAGCTCATCGTCATGCGCCCACGTGCACGGCCACAGGTCGCTGCCCGGCGCCTTGCGCAACGGTTCGACCATCGAAAAGTCCCACGTCGCTCGAATGATGAACGTGCTGCGAGGGTAGGGCGCCTGCGTGCCGTCTTGTGCATGCACGGACGTGACGCAGGAGAGAGCGAGTACGATCGACGACACTCGATGGCCCATGTTCGAAACGCTCCGCGGCGTGAACCGTTATAACCCTCAACGTGCAATTCAAATTCACTTCACTGCTGCTGAGTTTCCTCGCGATCGCACCGCTCGTTGCGCATGCGCAGATCGAGCAGCTCGCCGGCACATACCGCTTTCTCGTCACGTACCGGGATCAGGGCCACGGCGCGCTGGGCACCGCAGAGAGTGGGCCCTTCAAAGGCTCGCCCTATCCATACAGCTTCTTTTCCACGCCGGACTACTGGGGCGCCTACGTGTGCGCTCTGCCGGGCAATCAATGCGCCGTCACGGACGTCTATAACGCGGGCGACTACACGCTCAAGCCGCCGATTGGAGTGCCCGGCGACCTGCAAGTGGAACGAGTGAACACGCACCTCGGCAGCAACGTCTACGACGCTGCCACATGGCAGATCGCCGTGATGTTGGGGCGCGCGAAACTGGGGTTCGACGCACGCACGCCCAATGTATACGCACTGGTGAGCAGCCAGAACAAACTTCTCACCATTCCGGCCAGGCGCGCGCTCTCCTCGGGTTCGACGTTCCGCTACAACGGCACATCGATCACGACGCCCGCGCTCGCGTATGCATTCCGCATGCAGGCAGATCGGTACGTCGTCACCGATCCGTTCGTCGGCACGCGTTACGCCTCGCTGGTCCGCGCGCAAGGACTGCCGGTTGGGAATTCAGAGTACGCGCCCGGCCGCATCACGTGGACGGACTGGAAGCCTTTCACGGGCGAGAATGCGTGGGCGTTCCTGCTCGGCCCCTTGCACGCCGCGTACATCCACCACGTCATCGAGCAGCGGCGCAAGTTCATTCCCTGGAACGATCTCGCCGTGCGCAATGCGCTCGCCGTGTTGCCGACCTTCGCGGCCATGCAGTCCCCTCTCGGCGGCGTGTACTACGCGCCGAGCGGCGTCTTTGCCAATCAGGGCAAAGAGCTCGTCAGCCCCTACTTCGTTTCAGTCGAAAACAACGCCTCTTTGTATGCCGGATTGCAAGTGCTTCGCGCCACGCTGCAGGCCCAGCTCGCACAGGCCGGCTTGAACGCCAACGCACAGCAGGAAGCACGCACAGCGTTGAATCTGATCCGTGTGATGATCGACGGCGGCAACTTGGGCAACCGCGCCACCGCAGGCTTGTTGTCCTTCTTCAAGCAAGCCGCATGGCAGAAGGAGGAGTTCGTGCAGGGCGGCTATGCAAACGATCCCGCGCGCGCGCATGCCTGGGAGCCGGTGCTGGCTCCCAAGGCAGTGGATGCGAACACCTGGACGATTGCGGCACTGACCCCGAAGCGGGTCGATGATTGGTTCGGAGCAGGCACGTCGCTGCGAATCTGGGAGCGTGTGAAGCGCTGGGGCGGATACGGACAGGGCGCCACGCTATGGGGCGTCGGCTATTCCGACGAAGATGGTAACGGGCGTAACGAGCAGGGTCTGTACGCGCAAGGGGTGCTGTCATCGGAATGGACCGCCGGTGCGATCACGATGGTGCGCGCACTCCTGCAGCATTACGGCTCATCGGATTCGCTCGCGCAAGATGAAGCCAGCATGCTCAAAGGCCTGCAATCCCTGCGCTACGACACGTACTCACGCACGCCATTTCCCGGCAAACCCGACCGGCTCGCCACGCTCGTACCACAAGCCTCAGCGCCGTATCTCTATGCGAGTCGCCGCGCCTTCGTGCCGTTCGGCTGGCATGCCAACCCGCTCCCGAGCACCTGCGCCAGCGCGTGGACGATCATGCTGGCCGCGCGCTACGACCCGTTTCGCTACGGCGGCTGACGCTCAATCGATACGGAAGCCGATCTTCATCGTCACTTGAAAGTGCGCGATCTGGTTGTTCTGGATGTGGCCGCGCACGCTCATGACTTCGATCCATTCGAGGTTGTGAAGCGTTTGTGACGCCTTGGTTACGGCCTGGCGCATGGCATCGTCCACGCCGTCTTTCGAGGAGCCGATGATCTCCACGGTCTTATAGGTATTGGACATGATGTGCTCCTGGAAATGGGAACTTTCGAGAGCAACGCGGCGAGCATGGACAAGGTTGCCGGTGACAAACACGTGCAGCGTCGAGACTCGTTTCGTGGTGCACTCCGCTGTCGAATGGCGTCGAGTGCAAAGAAGAGTTGGAAGGTGCTCGCGCCTGTCGCTATGATGAGACTGTCGTCATTCTCAGCACCCGTTTACGAATGTCGCTCATCGAACTGCCGCGCGCACTCGAGGACTACTTCGCTTGCGCTGAAATCGAGCCCACGCGCCGCGGACGCCGCTTTTCCATCTCGCTGAATTTCTATAACGGCGAGCGCCTGGATCGATTGCAGTGGTGGTATCACGTCTCTCCGGTACAGGAGCAGATGTTCGAAGGCACCGGCCTGATCGTATTCCGCGCCCGCGCCGTCGAGCGCTTTCGCAAGCACATCGAACGCTGGCTCGCAAATACGCGGCAGTATCTGCACGGGACCGATCCCATCCCGCATATCGCGCAGCGTGTCGCGCCGCCGGCCGCACCAGGCCCTGACCTGCAGGAACCACCGCTGGCCGACGTCGAACAGTCGATCGAGCCCAGTGCAAAGGTTGCGAACGCTTAAACGCCCGTAGACAGCGCCTTCATCGCGGCCGACCATCGGCTCCCCAGGCTAGGGAGCAACGGCCATGCTTCGCACGCTCTACGTGTTTTGTACGCTTGCACTCTGCACGTGCCTGTGGCTGCCGCCCGCCGCACGCGCGCAGTCCACGGATCTGCAGGGAACGTTTCAGCCGATCGCAGACCAGAGCGCCGACATCGAGGCTGCCATCGAGACCGCCATCGCAAAGATGAACTTCGTGAAGCGGCCCTTCGCGCGCAATCGCCTGAAAAAGACCAACACGGCCTACCAACGCATCCACATCGCACGCCTGACGGATGCCGTCGAGCTGACATTCGATCAGCGCAAGCCCTTGCGCGTGCCCACTAATGGCGCGCCGGTGAAATGGACTCGCGAAGATGGCGAAGTCTTCG
>DATELY010000170.1:0-32856 GCA_035276085.1 Steroidobacteraceae bacterium
CACCCTAACCCTCGTGAAGGCCACTTCCCTGTGTCACTCCCCGGCCAGTGCATCCATGCACTGGCGCTGCGCCGGGCAACGACACATTCAGTGTCGTTGCGAAAGGCACCGGCTCGCCCCCCGCTTCGCAGGGGAGGGGACAGGAATTACGGTGCGTAGATCTGATCGAAAATCCCGCCATCCGCAAAGTGATCCTTTTGCGCCTTGGCCCAGCCGCCGAAATCCTTGATCGTGACCAGGTTCAGCTTGGGAAACTGATTTGCGTACTTGGCAGCCACTTTCTCGTCGATCGGCCGATAGAAGTTCTTCGCGATGATCTCCTGGCCCTCGGGCGAGTAGAGGTACTTCAAATATTCCTGCGCCACTTCGCGCGTCCCACGTCGCAGCACGACCTTGTCGACGACCGCTACGGGCGGTTCGGCCAGGATGCTCAGTGACGGCACGATGATGTCCACCTTGTCGGGTCCGAGCTCCTTCTTCGACAGGAACGCTTCGTTCTCCCAGGCGAGCAGCACATCGCCGATCTCACGTTGTACGAACGTGGTCGTCGAGCCGCGCGCGCCGGTGTCGAGCACGGGCACGTTCTTGAACAACTTGCGGATGTAGTCCTTGGCCGTGGCTTCGCTGCCGCCGGGTTGCTTCAGTGCCCACGCCCACGCTGCCAGGTAGTTCCACCGTGCACCGCCGGAGGTCTTCGGATTCGGCGTGATCACGGAGACGCCGGGCTTGACGAGATCACCCCAGTCCTTGATGCCCTTCGGATTGCCCTTGCGGACGAGGAACACGATCGTCGAGGTATAGGGCGAGCTGTTGTGCGGCAGGCGGCTCTGCCAGTTCACGGGCAGCAACTTGCCGTTGGTGGCGATCGCGTCGATGTCGCCCGCCAGTGCGAGCGTGACGACGTCGGCCGGCAACCCATCGATCACCGTGCGGGCTTGTTTGCCCGAGCCACCGTGCGATTGATTGATGCGGACCTTCTGTCCGGTCTTGGCCTCGTAGTACTTCGCGAAAGCGGCGTTGTACTCCACGTACAACTCACGCGTCGGATCGTAGGAGACGTTCAGCAACGTAGTGTCCGCATGCGCGGCACCGGCGACCAGCGCCGTGCTCGCAAGCAGGCCCAGTGCCGCTCGCCGGGTGAGATTGAATGACGACATAGCTACTCCGTATTCGTTGTTGATAGGGCTCAGAAGCCGACTGCGACGCGCGTGAACACCGCCTTCTCATCGTCACGATCTCCATTGGCTGCGCCGCCATCGAAGCTCGTCACGTCGTAATTGATCTGCCACTTCAGGTTCTGGCTGAGGTACCAGTTCACGCCGACTCCCCAGGCCGTCGCCTTGGTTGCCGCAGACGCAGGATTCGCGAAGGAGTTGGCACCGCCTACGAAGGCATCGTTGTCGATGTCCAGCTCGTGATAGCGAGCGACGAGCTCGAAGGCGCCCCACGTGTGGTTGTCGAGCGAGAACGTGGTGAGCGGCGTGAAGCCTTTGAAGCTCTCTTCTTCGCCCGTGAGGAAGTAGGCCAGTTGCACCTGCCACGCGCTGTGTTCGAGTTTGTCCGAGACCAAACCCGCGGTGGGCGTGTTGCGGCTGACTTCCTGCGAGACCTGCACGTACTCCCCCAGCACGCCGAAGCGGCCGAGGTAGTAGTAGAACTGAGGGCTTACCCGCAGGCGTTCGCCATCGCCAAACGTGCCGCTCACGGCCGGCGTGGCGCCGGCGGCGGCGGTCGTTGCGCGATAACTGAAGAACGTCTGTTGCCCCGGGGTGCGATAGCCCGGGAGCAATGTATTCGTCGCACTGCCCGTGCTGTCGACATACGTTGCGCCGACGCCAAAGCCGAGGCCGCGCAACGCGAAGCTGTCCGAGTTCAGGAACGGCTGGAAGAACACGCGTGCCGCCCAGTCGCCCTTGTCGTCGTTCTCGACGTCCGGTGCGGCGTTGCCGTCGCTGCTGCCGCCATCGGTGACGCCGTTGAAGTAACCGAACGAGTAGTTCACGAGGCCGCCCGCGATATCGCCGCCCACACTGACGCCCAGATCGCGGTTCGGCACGAGGCTCGTCGGCAGGCCACGCTCGATGAAGCGGATGTCGTTGGCGGATTGCAGACGCTCGAGTCCGACCGGCACCTTGAACTTGCCGGCCGTCACGGCGAGCCACGGCCGCAAACGAGCGGTGGCAAAGGCATCGAGGATGATGGTGCGGCCACCGGCGAAATCCGGTGTGAAGCGGAAGTCATAGATGCCTCCGAACGTGCCTTCGAGCGTGGGACGCACGCGGCGAAGAAGCCACGTGTCTGCGGTTTCCGGCGTCACGTCATCGATGAAGCGGCGGCCGTCGAAGTGCAACGTGCCGCGCAGCTTGACGACATTGGCGTTGTCGGGCGAACCGATGGAGAAACCCTTCGGGCTCGCTTTCACGACCGGGGTCGTCGGAGCCGCGGCCTTCGCAGCTTCTTCCGTCAATTCGATCTTGCGTTCCAGCACTCGCAGCTGCTGCTGCTGTGCTTCCAGCTGTTCGCGTAGCTGCCGCAGTTCCTCGGCGGCGCTCCCATCCTGCGCGCCGGCCATTGCGGGCATGCCGAACGCTGCCGTCAGCAGCACCGCCCGCACTGCGGTCTGAGTCTTGTTGTTCATACGTCTCCCGATTGGTGATGCGCGCTTCGAATGACCTGCGCGCGTGGGAGGAATGCTAGGAAGGCCGCGGTGATTGATCAGTCGAGGGGAGGTAACAAGGAGGTGAGAAGGCGGAAGGAGTGGTTAGGAGTTGGAGGGGGAGAGGGCTGGCTGGCGAACTGGTCGGCTGGTCGGCTGGCCAGAAGGGTTGGTTGTGAATTGACTCTCTGGCCAGCTAGCCAGCAGACCAGCCGACCGCTGGTTGACGCTTCCCGCCGCGGCCAGCAATACTCGCCGCCCATGCAACAGCCACGCGCAACCATGATTCTCCGCCGCTCGTGGTGGCGCCTCTCCTGAGGAGAGGGCCACAGGAGCCGCTGCGGGCACGCTAACTGACCGATTCGACCTGACCCATCTCCGCGCGATCCGCCGGGATGGGTTTTTTGTCGCCGCTCCCGCCGGGTCTGCCCCGAACCGAGACTCGAGGAGCTACGAATGCAACCACCGTTCGATATCGCTGCCGACCTGGATACCCCAGTGTCGGCCTACCTCAAGCTGAAGCCGTTCCGGCCTCGCTTTCTGCTGGAAAGCGTCGAGGGCGGCGAACGTCTGGCGCGCTATTCCTTCATTGGTTTCGGCGATTGTCTCGAGATCCGCCTGGACCATACGGGATTGCGGGTCGGCAACGAGCGGGGTCCGATTCCGCGGTCCCAGAATGAGCTGCTGCTCGCTCTACGCGGCGCACTCGCCTCTGCCCCCCAACCGGCCCCCCATCTTCCCGGCGTACCGCTCCTGGGCGGGCTGGTTGGCGTCGGTGGCTACGATCTCGTCCGCTTCTTCGAGCGGCTTCCCGAACGCGCTCGAACGGCAGAGGACACCCCCGACGCCCACTATGTCGCGCCGTGTTCGCTACTGGTGTTCGATCACCTGACTCGCGGCGTCGCCCTGCTGCATTCCGGCAGCGAAGCGGAGCGTCTGGCCCTGCGGCGCGAGGTTATCAGGGCGTTACGCGGACCCATCCCGGTGTCGGGCAAACCCGCACGCTTTTCGCCAGCGGTCGGCAGCCTGACCGAAGCCCAGTTCCTGCAAGGCGTCGCGCGGACGAAGGAGTACATCGCGGCGGGTGACGTGTACCAGCTCGTGCTGTCGGTACGCTTCTCGGGTCAGTGCGAGCTGGACCCGTTCGAAACCTATCGGGCACTGCGGCTGCTGAATCCGTCTCCTTATATGTACTACTGCGAGCTCGGCGATCATGTCGTCGCCGGTTCCTCCCCCGAAGCGTTGGTGAAGCTGGCAAACGGCCGCGCGCAGATGCGGCCAATCGCAGGCACACGTCCACGCGGCAAGGATGCGGACCAGGATCAACAGCTCGAAGCCGAGTTGCGCGCTGACCCGAAAGAGAACGCCGAGCACGTGATGCTCGTGGATCTCGCGCGCAACGATCTCGGCCGGGTGGCGCGAGCCGGCTCGGTGGGCGTGCAGCCCTATCGCGCGATCGAACGCTACAGCCACGTCATGCACATCGTGAGCGGTGTGAACGGCGAGATCGCGCCAAACAAGGATGCATTCGATCTGTTCGCCGCCGCGTTTCCGGCCGGCACGCTCGTCGGTGCACCGAAAGTGCGCGCGATGGAAATCATCGATGAACTCGAACCCGTGCGCCGCGGCTTCTATGGCGGCACCGTTGGCTACTTCGGTCACGGCGGCGACATGGATCAGGCGATCTGCATCCGCACGCTCGTCTTCAAGGGTGACACCTACAGTTTCCAGGCAGGCGCCGGCATCGTGGCCGATAGTGTGCCCACCGCGGAGTACCAGGAGGTCTTGGCCAAGAGCGCGATTCTGCGCCGCGCCTTGAGCCTGGCGGAGGAAGGGCTATGAGCACGCCGCGCTTACTGCTGATCGACAACTACGATTCGTTCACCTACAACCTCGTGCAGGCGTTCATGGTGCTCGGTGCGGAAGTGCTCGTGCATCGCAATGATCAGATCACGGTGCCGCAGGCAGTCGAGTTGAAGCCGACGCATCTGTGCATCTCGCCCGGACCAGGGACGCCCTACACGGCGGGCGTGTCGATGAAGATGATCGAAGCTTTTGCGGGCAAGGTGCCCGTGTTCGGAGTGTGTCTCGGTCATCAATCGCTGGTGGAAGTGTTCGGCGGCAAGGTCGTGCGTGCCACCCGCCTCATGCACGGCAAGACATCGCTCGTGCATCACGATGCACGCACTCTCTACGAAGGCTTGTCGCAACCGTTCGAAGCCGGTCGCTACCACTCGCTGATCGCGCAACCCGAATCGGTGCCACCCGTGCTCGAGGTGACCTCCCGCACGCCGGAAGGCGAGATCATGGGCGTGCGTCATCGCGAGCTGGTCGTCGAAGGCGTGCAATTCCATCCCGAAAGCGTGTTGACGCCGGAAGGCTCGACGCTGATGGGCAATTTCCTCAAGCAGCGCACGGCCAAACGCGAGGCGAGGGCATGAGCGCGCTGCGACCGGTTCTGGAGCGACTGCTCGAACGCCAGCATTTGAGCGAAGCGGAAGCATTCGATCTGCTGCACGCCTTGACGAGCCCCGAGTTGGCGCCTGCGATGGGCGGTGCATTGCTGGCCGCGTTGCGTGCCAAAGGTGTGATGCCGGAGGAGTTGCGCGGCTTTGCCAGCGCGATGCGCAAGTTATCGCGACGGCCGGTACTTGCAGAGGGCTCGCCGCTCGTGGACATGGTGGGCACGGGCGGCGATGCATCCGGCAGTTTGAATCTGTCGACGGGCGCTGCACTGTTGGTTGCCGCCTTGGGCGTGCGCGTATCGAAACACGGCACGAACTCTGTCTCGAGCCGCAGCGGCAGCGCCGATGTCATTCGCGCGCTCGGTATTCCCCTGCCACTCGATGAGCAGGCTGCCGGCGCGTGTCTCGCAGCCACCGGATTCACCTTCCTGTTCGCGCCGCATTACCACCCGGCGATGAAAGCCATCATGCCCGTGCGTCAGGCGCTCGGCGTTCGCACTGTGTTCAACATCCTGGGCCCGCTGTCGAACCCTGCCGAACCGCCGTTCCATCTGATCGGTGCGTTCAACGAGACCACGGCCGCGCTGATGGCGGATGCGTTGTCCGGCATGCCGTTGGAACGGGCCTTCGTCGTGCACGGCGAGCCCGGTTGGGATGAAGCGACGCCCGCAGGTCCCTTCATTCTGTTCGATGTGCAGCGCGGCGCTGTGCAGCGGTCTGTGCGCGATCCGGCCGAGTTCGGTATTCCACGCTGCCAGGCAGAGGATCTGAAGGGCGGTGATGCGGCTTACAATGCCGCTCGTATGCGTGCCGCATTGCGCGGCGAAGAGCACGGTCCGCATCGTCACGCGCTCGTCCTGCAAGCTGCCCTGGTGCTCGAGCTCATGGGACTTGAATCGTCATCGCAAGAAGCCGCGCGGCGTGCCGCTCGAGCGATCGACAACGGTAGCGCGGCACGAGTGCTGGAACGGCTCGCCGCATTCAGCGCCACGCATCAACCATCAGCGACGTCCTGATCATGACCGGCTTACTCACGGAAATGGCGCAGACTTCCCTCGCCCGCTTCGAGGCAGCGCGGGCTCGCGAGCCTGAGCGCGAGCTCTGGGCGCGTGCGGCGGATGCGCCACCCGCACCGCCACTGAAGCTTTGCTCGGAAGGATTCGACATCATCGCCGAGTGCAAGCTGCACTCGCCGTCAGCCGGTGAGCTGTCGAGCAGCCTCAGCATCCAGGAGCGGATCGGTGCGTATGCGCAAGGCGGAGCAGCCGCCGTATCGGTGCTCACCGAGCCGCTGCGCTTCGGCGGTCATCTCGATCACCTGCGCCAGGCGGCAGCGATATTGCGTCCGTACGGCGTGCCGGCAATGCGCAAGGATTTTCTCGTCGAACCGTATCAAGTGATGGAAGCGCGCGCCGAGGGCGCAGGTGGTGTGCTGGTCATCGTGCGCATGCTGGATCAAACACGCATCAAGGCGCTGCTCGATTGTGCGGCGATGCTGAAGATGTTCGTGCTGCTCGAAGCCTTCGATGAAGCCGAGCTCGAGATTGCCGGAGACATCCTGCATGCGCGGCGTGATCACACCGAGCAAGTGCTCGTGGGCTTGAACTGCCGCGATCTGGAGAAGCTGACGGTCGACTTCGGCCGCCTCGAAGAGCTTGCGTCCGTGCTGCCACCGGGATACCCGCATGTGGCGGAAAGCGGTGTGTTCACGCCCGACGATGCGATGCGCGTGGCCGATCTCGGTTATTCGCTGGCGCTGATCGGCACCTCGCTCATGAAGGCACCGGATCCACGCAAGCTCCTGGGCGAGCTGTTGCGAGTCGGGCGCGAGCACGCGCTGGCACGCGTCGCGAACAGCGAGCGTTGATGTCGCTGTGGATCAAAATCTGCGGCCTCACCACGGCGGATGCCGTTGCGGCCGCGGTGGATGCTGGCGCGGATGCCATCGGGTTCGTGTTCGCGCCGTCCAGGCGGCGTGTCACTGCCGAGCAGGCTCGGACCCTGAGTGCAAACGTACCTCGGCACATCCTGCGCGTGGCGGTGATGCAGCATCCGCAGCAGGCCTTGCTGGATGAAGTGTTCGCCACGTTCGCGCCTGACGTGCTGCAGACGGATGCTGAAGATCTCGCCTCGTTGAGCGTGCCCCAGCAGGTGAGCGTGACGCCGGTCGTGCGTGCCGGTCATGCAGTATCGAATCCGTTGCCGGCTCGATTGTTGTTCGAAGGTCCCGTCAGCGGCACCGGCGAGATCGCGGACTGGAATCGAGCGGCGGAACTTGCGAGTGCCACGCAATTGATTCTGGCCGGTGGCTTGAATGTAGCCAATGTCGCAGAGGCGATTGCGCGCGTGCGACCGTATGGTGTGGATGTGAGTAGCGGCGTGGAGCGCGCGCCGGGCGTGAAAGACGTGCAGATGATCCGCGAGTTCGTGCGCGTGGCGCGTGCAGTGACGCTTGCCCCCACCCCAACCCTCCCCCGCTGCGCAGGGGAGGGGGCCGGACGGTGATTGCCAGCTGCCACTGCTCGCCTGTGATTTCCTGTCCCCTCCCCTGCGCAGCGGGGGAGGGCTAGGGTGGGGGCAAACCCCACATGGTTCGGAGTACAAGTTGATGCAAGCCCAAACGCCAGCCGCTGATCGAGAAGCGTTGCTCAAAGCGGTGTTGAACGATGCGTTTCCCGACGAGCGCGGCCGCTTCGGTCCGTTCGGCGGGCGCTATGTGCCCGAAACATTGGTGCCCGCATTGGATCGGCTCGAAGCCGGCGTGCGGCGGTACTTGCGCGATCCGGATTTCCTCAATGAGTTTCACGCCGAGCTGCGCGATTGGATCGGTCGGCCGACGCCGCTCACATACGCGGGCACGCTGTCCAGGCGGTGGGGCGCGGACGTGTGGTTGAAGCGTGAGGATCTCGCGCATACGGGCGCGCACAAGATCAACAATTCCATCGGTCAGGTGTTGCTGGCGAAGAAGCTGGGTGCCAAGCGTGTGATCGCTGAGACCGGCGCGGGTCAGCACGGTGTTGCTTCTGCTGCAGCGTGCGCGCGCGTGGGACTGCCGTGCACGGTGTACATGGGTTCGATCGACATGGAACGCCAGGCGCCGAACGTCGGCCGCATGAAGCTGTTGGGTGCGACGGTTGCACCCGTCACCAGCGGTGACAAGACGTTGCGTGCGGCGGTGGACGAAGCACTGCGCGATTGGGTGTCCGATCCCAACGGTACGTACTACTGTCTCGGCTCGGCCATTGGCCCGCATCCCTATCCGTACATCGTGCGTGAGCTGCAATCGGTGATCGGTCGCGAGGCACGTGAGCAGTTCCTCGAACGCACAGGCCGCTTGCCCGACATTGCGCTCGCGTGCGTGGGCGGTGGCTCGAATGCAATCGGTTTGTTCTACCCGTTCGTGAAAGATCGCGAAGTGAAGTTGCTGGGACTCGAAGCCGGTGGTCTGGGCAGCGGGCTTGGCCAGAACGCGGCGTCGCTCGCGTTCGGACGACCGGGTGTACTGCAAGGCTGCTACTCACTGCTGTTGCAGGACGAGCACGGACAGATCCAGGAAACCCATTCGGTATCCGCCGGGCTCGACTATCCCGGCGTCGGACCCGAGCACGCGTTACTGATGACGATCGGTCGCGTGGAGTATCAGGCGGTCAACGATGATGAAGCGCTCGCCGCGCTGGAAGAGTGCTGCGCCGCTGAAGGCATCCTGCCGGCGATCGAATCGTCGCACGCATTTGCCGGTGCCAGGCGCTGGGCCAAGGCGAATCCCGGCAGGCAGATTCTCATCGGCCTTTCCGGGCGCGGCGACAAGGACATGCCGACGCTGCAGCGGACCGTGCTGCAAGGGAAGCTGTGATGCCCGCGCACGAACAGATCTCGAATGCCATTCGCACCGCACGCTCGCAGGGCCGCCCCGCGCTCGTGCCGTACATCACCGCGGGCTTTCCGACTCGCGCCGCGTTTCGCGAGCAGCTGACCGCAATCGCCAAGGTTGCCGACGCAATCGAGATCGGCGTGCCGTTCACCGATCCCATGGCAGACGGCACGACGATTCAGCGCTCCAGTCGCGTGGCGTTGGAACAGGGTGTGAACCTGCCGTGGATTCTGAGTGAGCTGCGTGAATTGAAAGGTCGTATCAAAACGCCGCTGTTGTTGATGAGCTATTTGAATCCGCTGCTCGCGTACGGCCTGGAGCGATTGCCGCAGGCCGCGGCGGCGGCTGGCGTGTCCGGTTTCATCATTCCGGACCTGCCGCTGGAAGAAAGTGCAGACATGCACGCGGCGCTCGAGCGAGAAGAGTTGGCACTGGTGCAGTTCGTGACGCCCGTGACGCCCATGGAGCGAGTGGAGAAGCTGAGTCGTGCCAGCCGCGGCTTCCTCTACGCCGTCACGATGACCGGCATCACCGGGCAGAACGTCGCGCTGCCGGATGAGGTGATCGCGTATTTCAAACGTGTACGCGAGGTGTCGCCAGTGCCGGTGTGTGCCGGATTCGGTATTCGCGGCCCGGAACAGGTCGAGCGGCTGACGCCGCATGTCGATGGCGTGATCGTAGGGGCCGCGTTGGTCGAGGTGATCGAACGTGGCGAGGATCCGGCCGTGTTCCTCAAGAGTCTGCGATAGGTGCTAATTCCCTCCCCTAGGGTGGGGGCGAGCGCAAGGCGCGTTTCTTGTTTAAGAGCCCCCATCCTGTCCTGGCGCGCCACTTCCTCCGGTCGTTCCCCCGCTTCGCAAGGGAAGGGACGCTCGGCCGAACTGCCTTGCATAATGCCGCTGTGATGACCGAACGCTTCCCTACCTCCATCTGCGTCTTCTGCGGCTCCCGCACCGGCCGCGACCCGCGATATGCCGCCGCCACCCGCGGCATGGGGCAGCTGTTGGCCCAGAGCGGCATCACCCTCGTGTATGGCGGCGGCAGAGTGGGACTGATGGGCGAGCTGGCCGACGCCTGTCTGCAGGCCGGCGGGCGGGTCATCGGGGTGATCCCCCAGATGCTGCTCGATCGTGAGGTCGGCCATGCCGGCCTGACCGAGTTGGAAGTGGTTGCCAGCCTCTCCGTGCGCAAGCAGCGCATGAGCGATCTGGCCCAGGCGTTCATTGCCTTGCCCGGAGGAATCGGCACGCTGGATGAGCTCTTTGAGGTGTGGACCTGGAGCCAGCTGCACCTGGAGCACAAGCCGTGCGGCGTCCTGAACGTGGGTGGCTATTACGATCCCCTGCTCGCCTTTCTGGACCGCACCGTCGAGGAGAACTTTCTCCGCGCCGAGTACCGCTCGACCTTGATCGTGAGCCGCGACCCTGCAGATTTGCTTGCCCGATTAGCCGTGGCGCGGGGGGATTGACGCGCGTTTTCGCAGGTCTGCTTGGCGCGAGTGGCCACTTCATCATTCGAGGCCAGTGCTTTCTTCAGGGCTTGAGTACACCGCGCAGCGTGTCGAACCGACCTGTGAAAATGCGGGTCAATCTCCTACATCAGTGCGCTACCCGTGCCCTTGACACCCCGAGGGGTAGCCTGCAGCCTGTCGCGCCGCCGTGCAGTCCGCATCGCGGTGCTTGTGAGCCACGAATGTTGGCGGGAGTCGATTTAGATGCTGCGTACCATGCTCCAGGCGAAGCTGCACCGCGTTCGCGTCACTGAAGCCGTTCTGGACTACGAAGGCTCCTGCGGGATCGACGAGGCGTTGCTCGAGGCATCCGGCCTGCGCGAGTTCCAATACATCGAGCTCTACAACGTCAACAACGGTGAGCGCTTCTCGACGTACATCATCAAGGCGCCGCGCGGCTCGGGTTCCATTTCGTTGAATGGCGCCGCGGCTCGCAAAGCCGCGATCGGCGATCCATTGATCATCTGCGCCTACTCCACGTACTCCGACGCGGAGCTCGAACGCTATCAACCCGTCGTCGTGCTGGTGGATGAGAACAACCGGCCACGTGAAGTGAGCAAGAAGCGGTTGGCGGTTAGCGGTTAGCGGTTGGTCAGAGCGCGCGCTGGCGCGCCGAGCCCGCTTCATCGTCCCGCCAACCAACCGCTAACCGCCAACCGCCAACCGCTTCTATGGATCTATTGTTGTGGTTCGTCGATTTCATCCTGCACCTCGATCGCCACCTGACCGAGCTGGTGGCCGACTATTCGCTGTGGGTCTATGCGATCCTGTTCGTCATCATCTTTTGCGAAACGGGTCTGGTCGTCACGCCGTTTCTGCCAGGCGATTCGCTGCTGTTCGCACTGGGTGCCTTGGCCGCCGTCGATCGGACCGGCACATTGAACCCCGTCTGGATCTGGTTGCTGCTGACGCTGGCAGCCGTGCTCGGCAATGAAGTGAACTATCGGATTGGCGCCGCCATCGGGCCGCGGGCCTTCAGCGGCAACATCCGCTGGCTCAAACGCGACTACTTGCTCAGGACGCAGAGCTTCTACGAGAAGCACGGCAAGCTCACGATCATCCTCTCGCGCTTCCTGCCGATCGTCCGCACGTTCGCGCCCTTTGTCGCCGGCATCGGTCGGATGAACCCGCGCGTGTTCTCGCTCTACAACCTCGTCGGTGGATTCTCGTGGGTTAGCTTGTTCGTGTGGGCGGGCTACCTGTTCGGCAACGTGCCGCTGGTGAAGAACAACTTCGGGGTCGTGACGATCGTGATCATCGTGCTCTCGCTGCTCCCGGTCGCGTGGGGCTTGTTGAAGCGCGACCCGCCGCAAGCGGCCAGCTAAGGCAACCAGCTCCGCGTCCGCGCCCGCCACATCGCACCGACGCTCACGGCCAGCAACGCCCACCCGATCCATTCCGGCAGCCACAGCATCGCGCCGAGGAATGTGAAGCCTGCGACGAGTCGCAACTCCAGCCGCCTCTCGCGCGTCGCCATCTCCGCTCTCAATGCCGCGAGATCCACGTTGTGGGTCTTCACGTGCAGCCGGTCTTCGGTTGCGCGCTGTATGAGCTCCACCGCCAGCTGCGGCAGCTCACGCAATGCCTCGGCCACGCTCGGCAGCTCCTTGCGGATCTGAGCGCGCACCGCTTCGAAGCTGAGCTGCTCGCGGCTCCACTGGTTCAATAGCGGCTGCGCCGTCTGCCACAAATCCAGTTCGGGGTAGAGCTGCCGGCCGAGGCCCTCGATCTGCAACAGTGTTTTCTGTATCAACACGAGCTGCGGCTGCAGGTGGGCGTCGAAGCGCTGTGCCGCGGCAAACAAGCCCAACAACACCTGACCGAACGAGATGTCTTTCAGCGGCTTGTTCGCGATGGGCTCGCACACCGTGCGAACCGCCGATTCCAGCTCATCGATGCGGACGTGAGCGGGCACCCAGCCCGATTCGATGTGCAACTCGGCGATACGGCGATAGTCGTGATCCAGGAATGCGGCGGTGTTCTGCGCGAGCAGGCGCTGATCACGCGGATCGAGCGTGCCGACGATGCCGAAGTCCACGGCGGCGTAGCGCGGATGCTCGGGGTCGTCGGTGAGGACGAAGATGTTTCCCGGGTGCATGTCCGCGTGGAAGAAGTTGTGCCGGAACGCCTGCGTGAAGAAGATCTCCACGCCGTTCTCGGCCAAGCGACGGATGTTCACGCCACGCTTGCGCAGCTCGGGCAGATCGCTGATGAGCACGCCGTGGATGCGTTCCATCACCATTACGTCCTTGCGGCAGTAATCCCAGTACACGGCCGGCACGTACAGCAGCCGCGAGCCGATGAAGTTGCGCCTGAGCTGAGCGGCATTGGCCGCTTCGCGCATCAGATCGAGCTCGTCGAGAATGGTCTTTTCGTACTCGCGTACCACTTCGACCGGATGCAGCCGATGCGAGTCCTTCCAGTAGGTCACCGCCAGGCGCGCGAGCGCGTACATCACTTCGATGTCGCGCTCGATCGACGGCTTGATGCTGGGCCGCACGATCTTCACAGCGACCTCTTCACCCGTCAGCAGCTGCGCGCCATGCACCTGCGCGATCGTGGCGGCGGCGAGCGGCTCGGCGTCGAAACGCGCAAACACTTCATTCAAGGGCCGGCCGTAGATGGCCTGCAGCATCTGCTGAGCGACCGCACTCGCAAACGGCGGCACGCGATCCTGCAGCAATGCGAGCTCATCGGCGATGTCCGGCGGCAGCAGATCGCGTCGCGTGGACAGCGTCTGTCCGAGCTTCATGAAGATCGGACCGAGGGCTTCCAGCGCGAGCCGCAAACGTTCGCCGCGCGGTCCCTGACGCGAGCGTTTGAACCACGTCGCCGGCGATAGATAAAAGACGAAACGCACTGGCCGGAACAGATGCGTGGCCAGGATGATCTCGTGCAAACCGTATTGCACGAGCACACGTTGGATCTGAAGCAGTCGCAGCAGGACGCGCAGGCGCATGAATAAAAAAGCGGTTAGCGGTTAGCGGTTGGCGGTTGGGAAGCGTCGGATTGCAGCGGCCGCAAGCGCGCCCGGCGCGCGGCAGCGCGCTCCGGACCAACCGCCAACCGCCAACCGTTAACCGCTTCTTCCATGTCGTTCGAGCCGCTCGATGCGCGCGATCGTGCGCTCGACGTCGTCACGCAAGGTGTCGACGGCGGCGACGAATTCGTCCGCCTCCGTGCGCGTCACGAGATCGCGGCTTTCCTCTTGCAGAAACTCCGCGACGTTGCGCGCGAAGGTGTCGCGAGCACGCTCTCCGAAACGCAAGAAACCGCGTGCGGCTTCGCCGATCTGATGCGCAGCGACATCGCCAACCAGGCGCGAGAGCTCCTCCTCGAGATCCGGTCGCGCTGTACCCAGCAGATCCGCAAAGGCTTGCGCCACTTCGGCATCGCCCTCGATGTGCAGACTTTGCGATGTCACGGCAGTTCGATCGCGCAGCAGACGCACGAGCGTCAGCGGTGTTCCGCGCAGGCGCGCGTTGGCCGCGACGTTCTGTGCTGCGCCGATGGCGATGCGGTCACCGAGCGACTTCATCGTGAATTGAAATGGCGTGCCGCTGAGCGCCAGCGACAAGCTCTTGCCCTCGAGCTTGCGGCACGCAAGCCGCGCTGCGGATGAGTTGGCAATGTTCCGATTGAGGATGGACTCGAATGGCGTGAGCGGCGACATGCCTGGCGCTCCTTCAATATCGATAGCCGCGGTGCAGGGCCACGATGCCGCCGCTCAGGTTGTGATGGCGGCAGCCCTCGAGGCCGGCCTCGGTCATCATGCGCAGCAGTGTCGGTTGATCCGGAAAGCGTCGGATGGATTCGGCTAGATAGCGATAGCTCGCCTCATCCTTGGCCACGCGCTTGCCGAGCCACGGCAGCACGGTGAATGAGTAAGCGTCGTAAATCGGTTTCAGTCCGGGCGCGACGGGACGAGAGAACTCCAGCACCATCAATTGACCGCCCGGCTTCAACACGCGTCGCATGGAGGCGAGTGCCGCCGCCTTGTCCGTCACATTGCGCAGCCCGAAACCGATCGTGACGCAATCGAAGCTCGCGTCCGGAAAGGGCAGGCGTTCGGCGTTGGCCTGCACCGCGCGGATGTTGTGCGCGAAGCCGCGGTCCAGGGTGTGATCGCGCCCACGCGCCAGCATCGCAGCATTGATGTCGGACAGGATCACGAGACCGTTCTCACCCACCTGTCGTCCCATGCCCATTGCCAGGTCGCCCGTGCCGCCGGCCACATCGAGCGCACGCATGCCGGGTCGCAGGCCCGTCTGCGACAGCGTGAACTGCTTCCACACCCGATGCGCCCCCAACGACATCAAGTCGTTCATGACATCGTAATTGGACGCAACCGACTCGAAGACCGAACGGACACGCCCGGCCTTCTCGGTAAGCGGGACTTGCTCGTAACCGAAGTCGGTGGTGCCGGAGGGAGGGGATGACGGGGGTTCGACTGGCATGGCGGGATTGTAGCGGGGTGGGGAGCGCTGCGCGGGCGGGTTGGATGCGGGCCCGGCTAGCTGGCTGGCTAGTATGAAAGAAGCGGTTGGCGGTTAGCGGTTGGCGGTTGGTCAGAGCGCTACCGCGCTTTCATCCCTTCGGGGTCGTGCGCAGCGCGATGGACAACTAGCTGGTCTGCTGGTCAGCTGGCCAGAAAGATCCGAGAGATGGACGCAGCCTCTGGCCAGCAAGCCAGCCGACCAGCTAGCCAGCTCCGCAACCCCACTACCCCTTCTTCCCTACCGGCGTCGGATACGCAATGCCCAACTCCTGCAGCCGCGCCAGATACTGCGCCCACTTCTGCTCGCGCTCACGACCCAGCTCTTCGAGGTAGCTCCAGGTGTAGAGGCCCGTGTTGTGGCCGTCGTCGAAGACGAGCTGCAAAGCGTAGTTACCCACCGGCTGAGCGGCCTTGATCCGGACATCGTGCTTGCCGAGCTGCAACGTCTCCTGACCGGGTCCATGGCCACGCACTTCGGCCGACGGCGAAAACACACGCAGGTACTCGAACGGCAGCTCGTACCGAGCGCCATTGTCGAACGCGATGTCGAGTACGCGCGATTGCGTGCGGAGCTTGATGGCGGTGGGATGGGGCATGTCTGCGAAGAGGCTAACTGGCTGGCTGGCTTGCTGGTCGGCTGGCCAGAGGCTGTTGCCGTCGACCTCAACCTTCTGGCCAGCCGACCAGCCGACCAGCCAGCCGCTAAAGAATATACCTCGTCAGATCCTCGTCCTTCACGAGCTCGCCGAGATAGCGATCCACATAGGCGGCGTCGATGACCGCCTGCGAGCCGTTCCGATCGGATGCTTCGAACGAGATCGTCTCGAGCAGGCGTTCGAGTACGGTGTGCAGGCGTCGGGCGCCGATGTTCTCGGTGCGTTCATTCACCGAGTGCGCTACTTCGGCAATGCGGCGCACACCGTCCGTCGTGAACTCGAGTTTCACGCCCTCGGTTTCGAGCAGCGCCTGATATTGCCGGCAGAGCGATGCATCCGGCTCGGTGAGGATGCGCACGAAGTCTTCCACGCTCAATGCATCGAGCTCCACGCGAATCGGCAGGCGGCCTTGCAACTCGGGGATGAGATCCGATGGCTTCGACATGTGGAAGGCGCCCGAGGCGATGAACAGGATGTGATCGGTCTTCACGATGCCGTACTTCGTGGTCACCGTGCTCCCCTCGACCAGCGGCAGCAGATCGCGTTGCACGCCTTCGCGCGATACGTCGGTTCCCATCGTTTCCTGGCGGCGGGCGATCTTGTCGATCTCGTCGATGAAGACGATGCCGTTCTGCTCGGCATTGGCGAGCGCGCGCAGCTTCAGTTCTTCCTCATTGATCATCTTGGCGGCTTCCTCATCGGTGAGGAGCTTGAACGCCTCACGCACCTTGAGCTTGCGCGCGCGGGTGCGCTGCCCGCCGAGGTTCGCGAACATGCCTTGCAACTGCTGGGTGAGCTCTTCCATGCCCGGCGGCGCCATGATCTCAACGCCCATCGGCACGGAGCGCACTTCGATCTCGATCTCGCGCTCATCGAGTGCGCCTTCACGCAACATCTTCCTGAACTTCTGCCGTGTGTCGCTATCGCGCTGTTCGGGCTCGGTGTCGAAACCGATGCTGCGTGGGCGTGGCAACAAAGCATCGAGCACGCGGTCCTCGGCAGCATCGAGTGCGCGGTGATGGACCTTCGCCACCTCCTCCTCGCGCGTCATCTTGACCGCGACGTCCATCAGATCCTTGATGATCGCATCGACTTCGCGTCCGACGTAGCCCACTTCGGTGAACTTGGTCGCTTCCACTTTGATGAACGGTGCGCGCGCCAGCTTGGCCAGGCGGCGGGCGATCTCCGTCTTACCGACGCCGGTGGGACCGATCATCAGAATGTTCTTCGGCGTGATCTCGGAGCGCAGTTGCTCCGCGACCTGCATGCGTCGCCAGCGATTGCGCAAGGCAATGGCAACGGCGCGTTTGGCGGCGGCCTGGCCGACGATGTGCTTGTCTAGCTCTTGGACGATTTCGCGGGGGGTCATGGCCTGAAGTTCGGTCGGCTGGTCAGCTGGCTAGCTGGCCAGAGGTTGGCAATAGGATCAGGCATTCTGGCCAGCAGTCCAGCTGGCCAGCAAGCCGCTCGTCACGAGCGCAGCTCCTCGATCGAGATGTTCCCGTTCGTGTAGATGCAGATGTCGCCGGCGATGTTCAACGACTTCTCGACGATGCTGCGGGCATCGAGCTCGGTATTGTCCAGCAGGGCCTTCGCTGCGGCCTTCGCGAAGGCACCGCCCGAGCCGATCGCCATCAGGTCATCTTCGGGTTCGATGACATCGCCTGTGCCCGAGATGATGTAGGAGGCTTTCGCATCGGCCACGCAGAGCAGCGCTTCGAGCCGGCGCAGGCTGCGATCGGTGCGCCAGTCCTTTGCGAGCTCGATCGCCGCGCGGGTGAGATTGCCGAACTGCTGCAACTTCGATTCGAAGCGCTCGAACAACGTGAACGCGTCGGCCGTGCCGCCGGCGAAGCCGGCAATCACCTTGCCGTCGTACAACTTGCGCACCTTGCGGGCATTGCCCTTCATCACCGTCTGTCCGAGCGTGACTTGTCCATCGCCGCCCACGGCGACGACGCCGTTGCGGCGGACAGAAACGATGGTGGTGCCGTGTAAGGCAGCGGTGGATTCGGAAGCCATTGAGCGATGGTGAGACTGGGTGACAGCAGGAACGTAACGATAAGCCGCGCACCTGGGCGATGCCAGGATTACGTGATTCGCAGAGTGCTCGGAATGCCGACAGGGCAAACGATGCGACGCAAACCCTATCGCATCCAGATGCGCAATGAGCCGCCCTCGCGTGCGTCGGTCAGTGCACGGTAGACGCTGGTGCGTGCCGCGTTGATCTCCTGGGTGATGCGCGTGCACCCATACGAGCGGATGGTCTCGAGCTCAGCCCCGCCGCTTCGCGCGCGGATGCGCCGCATCGTAGATCTTGGCCAGATGCTGAAAGTCCAGGTGGGTGTAGATCTGGGTCGTGCCGAGATTGGCGTGGCCCAGCAGCTCCTGGACACCTCGGAGATCCTGACTCGATTCGAGGATGTGGCTGGCAAAAGAGTGACGGAACAAGTGCGGGTGCAGGTGCACGCCGGCGCCTTGCCGCTTTGCCCAGCGAGTCACGCGGGCTTGTACCGACCGGGGGCTCAGGCGTTCCCCGTTGCGGCTGACGAAGAGCGCTGCTTGATCGCCAGGCGCGAACTCGCCCCGCGTGCGCAGCCAGGCTTGCAACGCGGTCAGCGCTTGGCGGCCAACCGGGATGATGCGCTCCTTCCGCCCCTTGCCCAACACGCGCACCGTCCGATCCCTCATATCGAGATCGACGAGATCCAGTCCGATCAGCTCAGCGAGCCGCAGTCCGGAGGAGTACAGCAGCTCCACGATGGCCTTGTCGCGGATGTCGAGCGATGCATCGACGGTCGCATCCAGAAGCTTGCTCATCTGGTCCGCGTCCACCGTGTGAGGCAGCCGCTTCGGTGCCTTCGGTGCCTGTACGCCGATCGCAGGGTTGGAAGTGCGCACGCCTTCGCGCATCAGAAAGTGGAAGAAGGTGCGGATGGCCGACAGCCGGCGCTGGATCGTGCGTGCCGACTGCCCGCGCCGGTGCTCGCTCGCCGCGAACAGGCGCACATGCTGGCTGTCAATGTTCGCCCAGGTGGAGAGTTGCTGGCTGTGGCAATACGCCACGAGCCCGCCCAGATCGCGCTGGTAGTTCGCGACGGTATGCGCCGATGTTCGACGCTCGCTCGCCAGGTGCTGGAGGAAGCGTGGGATCCAGGCTTGCTGATCGGGACTCATGAATATGAGACCTGGGACTTGAGACCTGAGGAATCGAGGCTGACCCCACGTCTCAGGTCTCACGCCCCAAGCCCCTCCCCATCACACCGCGGCCAATGCGGCCGCTACGAGCTCACCGATGCGGGCCAGATAGTCCGTGCTCATCGCCGGATGGAAGCGTTCGGTGTCAGGGCTGCCGATCGCGAGCAGGCCGTCGCCGATGGCGCCGCCGAGTGGGACCAGGGCCGCGGATCCAATCTCGTCCGTGCCGGCACCGAAGAGATAGTCGCGTTGCGTGTCGCGGATCTGACCGCAACGGGGCCGGCCCGATTCGAACAGCGTGTCGAACATGCGCAGTTCCGGCGCACCGACCTGTACTACGCGGACGTGGCTCGAGGAGTCCGTGACCGGCGCGAAGTCCGCGCGGGCCGTGACCAGCAGCCACTGAGTCGCGCCGAAATCCTCGCGCAAAGAGCGTTCCAGCGCATCGACCAGCGCCGCTGGCGTCTTGGCACTGATGAGCTGGCAAGCGAGGCTGTGGATCTTCTGAGTCAGCGCATCGTTCGCGCGCCCGACCTCGATGAGATCGTGCAGGCGCTGCTCGAGCGTCGAGTGCTTGTCGCGCAGCACCGTGACCTGACGCTCGACCAGCGAGACTGCGGCGGCGCCGCGATTGTGGGGCAGCTTCAACCGTGCCAACACTGTGGCGTGGCGTTCGAAGAAGTCCGGGTGTTGCTGCAGATACTCGGCTACGTCGGATTCAGCGAGCGGTTCTGCCTCGACACCGCGAATCGTCGATTTACTCATCAGCGTCCCCTGGTCGCTCCACGCGACTCATCGAGTAGAACCAATCTCAAAATGCCTGCGAGCCCTTTATTGCTGTCCCGGCGGTGCTCGTCCCGCGGGATTCCCTCCGGTCGGAATCCTCACATACTGACATGTATGCTGCGGTTCCTGCGCTCCGGCGGGACAGCACTAAAAGTCTCTCGGCAATTTTGCGATAGGTTCTAGTGCCAGTGTTCACACCTCGACCTGGCCTTCGAAGCTCGTCTGCGCGGGCCCGATCAACCAGACAGGTGTGTTGTCCCCATGCCATTCGATCATCATGCGACCGCCGGGCGCTTCGACTTCGACTTTCGCGTCGAGCAATTCCCAACGGCGACCGATCACCACCGCCGCGCATGCGCCCGTGCCGCACGCAAGCGTCTCACCCGCGCCGCGTTCGTACACGCGTAAGCGGATGTGCGTGCGCGCGACAATTTCCATGAAGCCCACGTTCGCGCGCTGCGGAAAGCGCGAGTGATTCTGGACTGCAGGTCCCATGGTGTCTACCGGCGCATTCGCGACAACATCGACACGCAGCACTGCGTGCGGGTTGCCCATGGATACCGCGCCGATCTCGACAGTGCCCAGCGATGTGCTCAACGTGTAGCGAGCGGCTTCGCGCTCGGCCGTGAACGGCAATGCGCTCGGTGCGAAGTTCGGCTGTCCCATGTTCACTGCGACCAGCGAATCGTCATGCAGCCGCGCGTCGACACGTCCGCCCGGGCTGTCCATGTGCAGCTCGCGTCGCTGCAGCCGCGCGGCGACGAGGGCGGCGATACAGCGTGCGCCGTTGCCGCATTGCTCGACCTCGGAGCCGTCCGAATTGAAGATGCGGTAGTACACGTCCGTGCCCGGCACGCGCGGCGGCATCAACATCAGCGCCTGGTCGAAGCCGATGCCCGTCCGGCGGTTTCCCAGGCGCTGGAACGTGGCGGCATCCAGAACGACCTCGGGACCCGGTGCATCGAAGACGATGAAGTCGTTTCCGAGCCCGTGCATCTTGGTGAACTTCAGGAGCATGGTCGCAGGGTACGCGCGGTTCGTTTCAGCAGCACATGGACAATTTCCCAGCACGCTTTTAACGTAGCTGCCGTCCTGAGAACAATATCAATCCGCGGCAGGGCAAGGGAGCACCGATGCGGCACGTAATGGTGATGAACGCTAAGGGCGGCTGCGGCAAGAGCACGCTCGCGACGAATATCGCCGGGTACTTCGCCACCGAAGGCCACAAAGTGGCACTGGCCGACTACGACCCTCAGCGCAGCAGCCTGGATTGGCTGTCCCTGCGCGCTGAAGACTTGCCGCGCATCTCCCCGGTCGATGCCGTCGAGGACGGCCTGCGTTCGGTGCCGCGAGATACGGAAGTGCTGGTGATCGATGCGCCCGCGCGCACGCATGGGTCGGAGATGAACGAGCTGGTCCGGCGCGCGGAGACCATCATCGTGCCCGTGTTGCCCTCACCCATCGACATGAAGGCCTGCGCTCATTTCATGACGCACCTGCTGGAGCTCGGCAAGGTTCAGCGCGAACAGGCGCGGCTGGGACTGGTCGCCAATCGCGTGCGCGAGAACACGCTCATGTTCGATGAGCTCGATACCTACCTGGGTAAGTTGAAGGTCCCGTATCTGAGCGCTCTGCGCCAATCCACCAACTATCTGCGCGCCTTCCAGCGGGGGATGAGCGTGTTCGAGCTGCCGGAATACCTGGCGAAGCCGGATTGGGAGCAATGGCACCCGATCACGAAATGGCTGAACTCGAAGAAGAGTCAGCCGAGCTGAGTCGCAGACTTGCCCCCACCCTAGCCCTCCCCCGCTGCGCAGGGGAGGGAACAGTCAGTCAATCGGCTGCGAGACTGGCTCTCACTCCCGCTTCGATATCCGGATACTTCAGCTGCACGCCCAGGTGCTTCAGCAGCCGCTCGTTGCCGACGCGGCGTGACTCGCTCAGAAACGACAGCCGCATCGGGCTGAACGTGAGCTGGGCTTCATCCATCGAGATCTGTCTCGGCATGGGCAGGCCTGCAGCTTCCGCGACGATCCGCGTGAACGCGGTGCTGGTGAGGTGGTTGCCGTCCGTGACGTTGTAGACGCCGCGCGCCTCCGGATTTCGCGCCGCGACCAGGCACGCTTCCACCAGATCGTCCACATGGATGTGATTGGAATAGCCGGCGTCCCCCTCTTGCACCACCGGCTCGCCGAGGCGCAGGCGCTCGAGCGGCAGGCGATGCGGGCCGTAGATGCCAGGAACGCGCAGCACCACGCGACGTACTTGCCGTTCGACGCACCAGATGCGCGTGATCTCCTCTGCGCTGACACGACGTTGCGCACGCGGCGTGGTCGGGTTGACGGGCGTACTCTCATCCACGAAAGCCCCGTCGGTATGGCCATAGACGCCGGTCGTGCTCATATAGATGAGCGCCACCGGCTGACCGCTGCTGTATTCGAGAAAGCGGTTGATCCGTGTATCGCTCTCGCCTTCGGGCGGTGGTGGGGCGAGATAGAAAATCGTCGTGCCGTCCAGTCGGCTGAGCAACGGATGCCCGCGTCGCAACGTATCGAGGTCCAGCCCGGCCGCGTCGATACCGATGCGAGTCAACTCGCTCGCACTCGTATCGCTCGACACGATGGCGGTGGTCGGCGTGGGAGCGAGTCGCGCCGCGACCCGCCGGCCCACGTAGCCGCAGCCGACGATCAATGCCTGTGCGATGGTCACGGCCTGGTTCACGGTGATTCCTGGCGCTCGCTCATCTTTTCCAGCACGTCTGGCGCAAAGTCGAACGAATCGAAGAACAACTGCTCGGCAGGCAAGCCGCGTTCCGAAAACTCATGTCGAATGGCTTCGACCAATGCCGGTGGACCTGCAGCGTAGAGGTCGAATGGGCTCAAGCTCGAATGATCCTGCAACACGGCGGCATGCACGAATCCCGTTCGCCCGGCCCATCGATCCTGCGGTTGCGGCTCGGACAGCACGGGCGTGTAGCTGAAATTCGCGTGCCGCTGCATGAGTTCGGTCAGGCGCTCGTGTTCATACAAGTCCTGTCTGGCGCGCACGCCCCAGTAGAGGTGCAGGGGACGACGATCGCCGGCCGAAAGGAGGGCTTCGAGCATGGCGCGCAGCGGTGCGTACCCGGTGCCGCCGCCGATCATCAACGCGGGTCGAGACGACTCGGAGCGAAACCAGAACTGCCCCAGGGGACCTTCCATGCGCAAGAGCGCGCCCGGTCTGAGAGCGTCGAAGACTTGCTCCGTGAACTCACCGCCCTCGACCCGACGGACGTGAAGCTCGAGGAGCTTGGATTCGCCCGGGGCATTCGCAATCGAGAAGCTGCGCCGCCGATGCTGCGCCAGCAAAATGTCGAGGTACTGTCCCGGCAGATAGACAAACTCTTCCGCGGCCGGCAGGCGCAGAAAAACCGCCATGACATCCGGTGCGAGCGGTTCCAGGCGTTCGATCCGGCAGGGCAGGGATTTCACCTGCACGTCCGCCGGCGGGCGAATCTCATGCACTTCGATGGTGGTCCGTGCCGTCGCCGCGTGTGCCTGACACAGCAGCACCCACCCTTGAGCGTGCTCTTGCGGCATGAGCCCGAGCGGCAGCCCCCTCGGATAGGTCACCTCACCCTGCACGATGCGCCCCCGGCAGGCGGCGCAATGGCCGCCCTTGCAGCTGTGGGGCAGATTCAAACCGACCCGCAGGGCTGCGTCGAGAATGGTTTCTTCGCCGCTCGCATCGAAGATGTGTCGCGCGGGCAGCAAGGTGATCCGGGAGTGCGACATGTCGTTGGGTAGGTGGGGCTACGAAACCGCAGATCAGATCGTGCCGCCCACAACCTGCGCAGCGCCGCTCAGCTGCGCCGCCGATCGCTCTGCCGACGATCCAGCCACCGGCGCGTGCGGATCTTGGGCAACTGTGGGCGTCGGCCGAGTGCGTGCACGAGCGCGGCGGTCAGGACCTGGTGTGCACGCTCGCGTTCACCCAGCTGCTCCAGCAGCGAAGCCAGCAGCTGGTATGTCTCCAAGCGCGGGCGGATGACGAGGCTCGTCTCCAGGTAGCTGCGTGCCTTGCCGTACAGCTCGGCGCGGATGCAAAGGCGCCCGCATGCCAGCAACAAGCTGGGGTCCTCCGGATGCGCCGGCAGCCAGCTCTCCGCTTCTTCGAGCGTGCGCAGCGCATCGTCGCTTTCCACCTCGCCGAAGGCGTTGACGGCCGCATCATCCCACTCGCGCTGCAAGAGAACGATGAGCTCCTTCTCCGCCAGCATGTGATCGCCGCAGCTCATCACCGCTCGCGCATAAGCCACGACGAGCTCGGGCCGCGAAGCGTAGGCCGAAGGGACCTGCTCCCACATCTTGCGCACCGCATCGACCTCGTTGCTGGTCGACACCTGCTTGATCTGATCCACATAGGTTCGCGCCAGCATCTTGTCGACCATTGCCGGAGCCATGCCGCGGGCGCTGCGCAGTCGCGGCTCGAGCTCCTTGAGCAGGGCCCATTCGCCGAGCTGATCGTAAATGCGCGCGAGCAGAACGAGGCCGCGGGGGTTTTGCTCGCCGCTCGCTTCGAGCTGTTCGAGCACGGCGCGCGCCGCCTTCACCTCGTTGCGCTTCAGATGCGTTTCAGCCTGCATGATCAGCACGGCCCCTCGATCTTCCGGGCTGGTCTCGAGCGCACGCGCGAACAGGTCGTCGCGGCGTTGCCTCGCACCCTGCAGCTCGGCTGCGCGCGCCGCCAACAGGTAATTCGCAACGGGTGAAGGACTGTCCACCGCACCTTCGATCGCAGTGCTTTCGGCTTGCGCCCAGTCGCCGCGCGACAGCTCGATGACCGTGCGCGAGAGGCTCCGTCGGGCGCGTTCCTGGCGGCGCTCGAGGCGTGCCGCGGCGAGCAGGCTGCGGGCGCGAACGGCTCGCATGAGGAGCCGTCCGACGAAGTACGCTGCGACGAGCACCAACAGCAGCGTCGGGAACGACATCTCGACGAGGTAACCGCCGAAGCGCACACCCACATAGCCCGGATCGGTCAGCAGCAGGTTGGCGATGAGCGCGCCTGCGATCATTGCTGCCGCGAGATAGAGCCCGGCTTTCATGTGGTGCTCGGCGTCGGCAGGACTCGTTGCAGCATGCGCACCGAGGCCGAGATGTCGGGCAGCGAGGGGTCGATGTCGATCGCTTCCAGCGCCTGGATTTCAGCGAGCACGGCTTCGTTCGCCGCCTTCTTCATATTGAAGTTTTCTGCGAGCCATTGTCGCGCGCTCGCCAGACTGTTGCGATACATCGGTGCATCGTGACGCAGCAGTGCCTGTCGCGCAGAGAACAGGAGCAGCTGCAGATGCTGACGCCGCAGATCCCGCTCCTCGAGCGACACGATGGCACCACTGCGATCGTCCACGCGCCGGACCTTCACGAGCCGAGAGAGCATGGTGCGGATGATGTTCCAACTGCCGTGCTCCTCGTCCGCACGCTCGCTGGGTGCCTCGCGTTGCATGACCACCAGGCCGCGAACTGGCAGCGTCGCCGCGCGTTCATCGAGGCTGGCGAGGCGCGCTGAGATGCCGGTGAGGTCCGGCTGTCGCACGGCATGCAGCGCCTGCAGATCGCGCGCGATCTGAGCGCGTATCGGCGTCACTGCGGGTTCGCGCAGCGAAGCCAAGCGAGCATCGGCGGACTCCAATGCAACCATCGCGGTCGCAAGATCGCGGTCGAAGATCAAGCGACGGTGTGCCAGCTCCAGCAGGAACAACGCTTCCGATCGTGACCATGCACGCTCGGGCCCTTGCGAGCGGCCGCGCAGCTCTTCGACGCTCAAGCCCAACTGCTCGAGCTGCCCGCCCACATCCTTGATCGTTGCCAGCTGGCTTTCGAGATCCCGCCGTGCCCGCTGCTCGCGGCGCACGGCCGCATCCAGCTCCGAACGCAGCAGCTCGCGCGACGTGGTGAGGACGCGCACCTCGTCCTTCAGGTTGTCGAGTCGATCGCGCGTCTGATCCAGGCGCAACAGCGCGTACCCGGCGCTCGCCAATGCGAGCACGGAGATCGCCGTGATGACGCGGCCCGGCGGTGGTCGTCGCGCCCGCGTGACACCTGCGGTACGGACGGGGGATGTAGAGGATTCGTCCATGCGTTGCGATGCTAGCATGCGACCTCGCGCCGCTTCCCCTGACACGTTGTTGAAAAAGTGCTCTTCCTGCACCTGCTAACGCGCGCGCGCGAACCAATGTCCCAGCGTGCCCACGATGCTCGCATCCTCCGCGCTCGGTGCGAGCACGCACTCCCCAGTCAAACCCAACGTGCGGGCACTCTCGGCGACGCGGGGGCTGACGACCAACAGGGGAACCTGTCTCAAGAGCGTGCGGCCCGACGCACCGAGCTGCTCATACAGATGCGTCAGGGTTTCCGCACTGGTTGCGGTAACGATATCGAAGCCCGACTCGAGCCACTCGCACTCGAACTGTTCACGCTCCACGGCCGTGTACGTGGCGGGTATGCGGCGATACACCGTCAGGCTTTCCACCGCGGCGCCGCGCTCGATCAGGGCGCGGTCGAGTACATCGCGTCCACCCATGCCACGCACGATCAGTACACGTTCGTTGGCCGATGCCGTGAATTCGACTGAGTTCAGCAATGTTTCGCTGGTAGACGGCGCCGGTGGCACCACATCCACACGCCAGGCGGCCGCTTGCAGCGCACGCGCGGTCGCCCGGCCGATCGCCGCTACCTTGGTCGCCATCTCTGCCCGACACAGCGTGCTGCCGTGGCGCACTGCGTTCGCGCTGACGAAGACCACCCAGTCGAAGCGCTGCTCGAGATAGGACTGTGTCGGTGCGACGGGTTCGATGGCAATGCTCGGCAGCACGCGTGGCTCGCCACCGTGCGCTTCGATCATCGCGGCGAGCTGCTCGGCCTGCTCGAGGGGACGCGTCACCAGGACGCGCAGACCGCGTAGTGGCCGCATGACGAAGGGGATGAGGCTCATCCACGCAACTCGGCCAACAGCCGATCCGCGCCCGCCGCCAGCAAGCGTTCGGCCAGAGCGATCCCCAGTGCTTCCGCATGCTCGGCGGACCCTTGGATGCGATCGCGAAAAATCGTGGAGCCGTCGATCGCACCGACCATGCCCTCCAACTGCACCATGCCTTGTTGCAGCAATGCGTACGCGGCGATCGGCGATTGGCAGCTGCCTTCGAGACGCTGAGCCAACGCCCGTTCGGCCGTGCAACAGATGCGGGCCGCGCGATCTTCGAGTGTCCGGGCGTAGCGGATGCTGCGCTCGTCATCCTTGCGGCACTCGATGCCGATGATCGCCTGGCCCACGGCGGGCAGCGATTGCTCCGGCTCGATGAAGCTCGTGATGCGCTGCTGGAGTCCGAGTCGCTGCAGCCCCGCGCTGGCCAGAACGATCGCGTCGTATTCGCCTGCGTCGAGCTTGCGCAGGCGTGTTTCCACATTGCCGCGTAACGTCAGCATCTGCAGATCCGGACGCAGCGCTTTCAGTTGCGACTGCCGACGCGGGCTCGATGTGCCTACGCGCGCGGCGTGTGGCAGCGCTGTCAGGTGCGAGTGAGCGTTTGAGACGAACGCGTCACGTGCGTCAGCGCGCGACAGCATGGCGGCCAATGTCATCTCCGCGGGCAAGTCGCTCGGTACGTCCTTCATCGAGTGCACGGCGATGTCCGCGCGACCTGCGGCAATCGCAACTTCCAACTCTTTGATGAAGAGCCCTTTGCCGCCCACCTGCGCCAACGTGCGATCGAGCACGCGATCGCCCTGCGTCGTCATGGGAACGAGCTCGATCCGCAACTCGGGATGGTGCAGTCGCAATGCCTGAGCAACGTGCTCGGCTTGCCACAATGCCAGGCGACTCTGGCGCGTCGCGATGCGCAACGTATCCATAGGTCACTCTACGGCGTGTGGACCGACGCCGCGCGTCCGCGACGCACTTCGAGCGTGAACTGCAGCAGCGCGAGGATCAGCGCGAGGATCACGGGGCCGACGATGAGGCCGATCGTGCCGAACGCGGCAATGCCACCCAGCACGCCGATGAAAACCGTGAGCGTACCCACTTCCGCGCGACCGGAGACCAACCACGGGCGCACGAAGTTATCGACCAGCGAGACGAGCAGCGCACCCCACAACAACATGAACAGTGCGGCACCCCAACGCTGCTGCGCGGCCAGCACGATCGTCGCGGGCAGCCACACCACACCCGAACCTGCGAATGGCAGCAGTGCGGCGAGCGCGGTGATCACGGCGAACACTACCGGCGACGGCAGACCCACGATCGCAAACGCGATGCCCACGAGGGCGCCCTGTATCAGCGCAGTCAAACCGGAGCCGTATACGACCGCGCGCGTCACTGCGGCGAGATGGTCGAACAGACGCTGCTTCGATGTTTCTGCCATCGGGATCAGCTCGCGCAGGATGTTCCACATCTTTACGCCGTCGCGCAGGAAAAAGAACAGCACGAACAACATCAGCGCAAAGCCGATCACCGTGCCGATCGCGCCCAGGAACACCTTGCCGCCGAGGGATGCGATCATCTGCAGCAGGTTCTGAGCACCCACGCTGAGCCACCCGCGAACCTGCGCCACGTTGATGCCGAAGGAGCTTTCGAGCCACTTCAGGAGGGGCCCCACACCTGGAACTGCGTCCAAGTTAGACACGTTGTTCCTGGCCTGATCGGCAACGGTCGACTGCACGAACTGCAACAGATCGCCCGTCTGGGCTGCGAAGGCGGCGCTGAGGGCCGTGAGCGGACCGATGAACAGCACGAACACGAACAGCGTCAGCAGGAATGACGACAGCTGCTCGCGATTGCGCAGGCGTCGGGTGAAACGAGCGTGCAGCGGATGAAACAGGAACGCCAGGAACGCAGCCCACATCAACGGTCCGACGAAGGGCTCGATGATGCGGAAGAAGGCAAAGCCCAGCGCGAAGACGGTAACCAGTGCAAAGGTCCGGGCGTAGAAGCGATCGTTCGAGACATCTGCGCGCGTGCTGGAATCCATTGCGACTACTCTTGAGTGGATGCGGCGGATGCTAACACCGGTCCGGACCGTATAGCCCCAGATGTTCGGCGAGCGTCCCGCGCGGTAGGCTCGCCCTGTTCGTCACGACATTGCATGAGGAAAACGCCATGAGCGCAGAAGCGGGTGATCAGAGCGGCGATACATTGTTCGAGGATCTGCGTGCCGTGGTACGCGACGCCGAAGCGCTCTTGCGCGCGACGTCTGCGCAAACCGGCGAGAAGCTCCAGGAGGCGCGTGCTCGTGCCGAGGAATCGCTGCGGGCAGCCAAGGCACGCATGGGCGATATCCAGGAGGATGCGGCGCGTCGTGCCCGTGAAGCCACGACCGCCACCGAGGACTATGTCCGTGAAAACCCCTGGCAGGCGCTCGGCGTTGCGGCCGGCATCGGCGTCATCATCGGGCTGCTCGTCAGCCGGCGCTGAAGTCAGGCGGCACCGTTCGTCATGAGCGTGGAATACCGCGATCCGTATGTCGAACCGGCAGCGAGCGGCCCTGCGACCGGGTTGTTCAAGTCGCTCGGCAATCTGCTGCACACCGTGCTGACGATCGCACAGACGCGGCTCGAGCTCATCACGACCGAGTTGCAGGAGGAAGTGCAACGCGCGGCCAGGCTGCTCGCGATTGCCTTCGTCGCTCTGGTGTGCGGTTTCCTGAGTTTGTTACTCGCTGCGCTCACGGTGGTATTCGCGTTCTGGGATACGCATCGCGTGCTGGCATCGATCGGCGTGACCGTTGCGTTCGTGCTGTTCACTGCCATCGCGATCGGAGTGATGCGTGCGCGCCTGCGCTCCAAGCCGCGGCTGCTCGATGCAAGCTTGACGGAGCTGGCGCGCGACCGGGACGAGCTGCGCTCGCACTTGCGTGAGCAGCAATGAGTGACCGTGCGCAACAGTTGGCGCATCGACGCGAGTCATTGCGGCTGCGCGCCGCTGCGCAACGTGCCGCGCTCGCCTACGACGTCGGTGTGATCCATCAACGCTTGGGCCGGGTCGATCACGTTTTGAATACGATCCGGCGGATCGGTACGAAACCGCTGCTCATCGGCGCAGCAGCGATGCTGGTTGCGTTCGTCGGTCCGCGCAGGCTGCTGCGGCTGGGCGCGCGTGGCTTCTTCGCTGCGAGCACTGCCTCACGCCTGCTCAAGCAATTCCGGTAAGCGGTCAACTCTCTCCGCGGACCCGTCGCAGCAATTCCGCCGCATGTCGGCGGCTCACTTCCAGCGTCTCCTCGCAACCGCGCACGCGCACGGAGTAGCGGCCATCGTCGTTGCGTTCCACTGCAGAGATGCATCTCTCGGAGACGAGGGCATTGCGATGAATGCGGACGAAATCGGCGGCGAACTCTTCGCTCAGCGCTTTCAGCGACTCGTCGATCAAGTCTTCCCCGCCTTTGTGGCGCACGGTGGTGTACTTCTGATCGGCGAGGAAGTAGTAGACATCGTGGACGGGAATCAGCCGCAGCTGCTCCCCGAGTCGGGCGCAAATCTGTTCCCGACGATGCGCAAGCCTGGCCGTCTGAGCCAGCTTCACGATTCGATGAGGTGCGATACGAGCCGCGTGTCGCAGCGCGTGGGCCAGCTTCTCTTTGCGAACGGGTTTGAGCAAATAACCAACGGCTTCGGTTTCGAACGCTTCGACCGCGTACTGATCGTAAGCGGTGGTGAAGATGATGGCAGGCGGGTCCTCGAGGCTGTCGAGATGCCGGGCGATCTCGAGACCCGATAATCCTGGCATCCGCACATCGAGCAGCACGATATCGGGCTGCAGCTCGCCGCAATGGTTGAGCGCTTCCTCACCGTTGCCGGCCTCACCCACGACCTCGCAGTCATCGATCTCGGCCAACAACCGGCGCAGGCGTTCGCGCGCGGGAGATTCGTCATCCACGATCAGCAGCTTCATGCGCGCGGGGCTATTCATGGCGTAGCGGACAGCCGTGCAGGCGAGTCGAAGTGGGTGAGAGATGAATCTTCGGATTGGACGGGCGGCGCATCGGTGGATGGAAAGCACACTCGCACGGCGAACTCGCGCTCACTCTGCTCGACTTCAACGCGCGCGCGTCCCGGCCACGCCAGCTCGAGTCGTTGGCGGATATTCTCCAAGGCGATGCGGTTACCTTCGCGCTCGCCATAGCCTGCTTGCGCCGGAATGGGATTGCGAATCTCGATCGAGATCTGCTGGTCCGCGTGTCGGCCTGTGATGCAGACCGTACCGCCGCCGGGAAGCGCTTCGATTCCGTGATACACCGCGTTCTCCAGCAGTGGCTGGATGATCAGGCTCGGCACCATCGTCCGCAGCGGCAACTCGTGCACGTCCCACTGGACGTTCAAGCGTTCGCCGAGTCGCAGCCGCTCGATGCGTTCGTGTGTGCGCGCGATGTCCAGCTCATCGCGCAGTGGAATGTGCACGTTGGGTTCGCTGAGGCTGGCACGAAACAAATCGGCGAGATCTTCGACCGCGGCTTCCGCGCGTGCGGGATTGGAGCGTGTCAACGCGGCAATCGTGTTCATGCTGTTGAACAGGAAGTGCGGGCGAATGCGCGCCTGCAATGCGCGAATGCGCGCCAACGCGATTGCTTCCACATGGCGCTTCCACTGCGCAGTCACATAGAAGTAGCGCAGCGCGAGCGAGCTCACGATCAGACCGACGGCGAGATTGCGCAACAGGAACGGTGCGTGGTCCTGCGGGAATACAGGATTGATGTCACCCAGCCCACCACTCCAGTACCGACCCACCTGATAGACGAGCTCCGACACGATTGCGACCACCAGCAGTAACACTGTCAGCATCACCGCGCAGGCACGCTCGATCGTCATGCGCGCAAGCCATGGCCGAGCTCGGCACAGCACGGCGGCGCAGCCGAGACCGAGCCAAAGCAAGAATAACGAGCAGCTCGCCAGATCCACCCAGAAGTTCTGATGCAGCGCCTGGCGACCGACGGCCAACGTGATTGCGACCAACTCGACGATCAGGACGACGGCCAGCACACTGCGTGCGCTACAGAAATCGGGCAGGAAGAACGTTCCCGTACTGCCGACAGTCGTGGAGGGGGACGAAGAAGCGGCCGTGGCCATGGGTTCGAGTCTACTCGCGTGTGCGCGCGCGTTCGGCAGCCGCACGTTCGAACATCGCTTGTTTCAAGCGAAACAAGCTGGAGATGTCTTCATCGCCATGGCCCTGCTCGATGAGCTTGCGATAGTGGAGCAACGTCATCTCGACCAGCGGCAACTGCACGCCGTGACGGGCAGCCATCTCGCGGCAGATGCGCAGGTCCTTCTCGTGGAGCTGTACCCGGAAGCCCGGGGGGTACGAGTCGCGGACGATATTCGGCGCGCGGTGCACGAAATACCAGCTCGAGCCGGCTCCCTGGCTCAACGTGTCGATCAGCGCCTGCAGCGGCAGCCCTTCGGATTGCGCAAACGCCATCGCTTCGGCAACTGCCTGCATGATGCCGGCGCACATGATCTGGTTGGTTGCCTTCGCAGCCTGTCCGGATCCCACCGGACCGAAGTGAGTGACCGTCTTGCCCATCGCCTTCAAGACGGGATCGGCGCGCGCAAACTGTTCCGTGTCGCCGCCCACCATGATGGCGAGCGTACCGTTCTTCGCACCCTCCACACCGCCGCTGACCGGCGCATCGAGGAAGTGAGCCTTGCTCGCGTTGAGGCGTTCTGCCTGCCGCCGCGCGGTTGTCGCGTTCACGGTGGAGCAATCGATGAACAGGGTTCCGGGCCGAGTGGCAGGCAGGGCAGCCTCGATCACGGCTTCCAGATCAGCATCTGCGGCAATACAGGAGACGATGACGTCGCAGCTGCGAGCGAGGTCTGCAGGCGACGCAGCAACCTGGCACCCGGTGGCCGCGGCGAACGCCTGGGCGCGTTGCGCCGTTCGATTCCAGACAGCGACGAGCAGCCCCCGCCGGTGGAGGTTGAGCGCCATCCCATGGCCCATGGCTCCAAGGCCGATGAAGCCTGTCCTCATATAGGCAGCCGCATGCCAGCTCAGGTGAAGTTAAGGAAAACTCAAAAATGTCTTTTCGATGCAAACCCCTGCAGGGCGCCGCATTAGAAAAAACTATGTTGGAACGGACGAAATCGAGGGGCCTACAGGCCCTTGCACAACTCGTCCATCGACACCTTAGCGGAAGCGCGCGCCGCATCCAATTCCGCATCGCTCAGGTAGCGCCGTTCACCGTTGG
>DATELY010000171.1:0-7389 GCA_035276085.1 Steroidobacteraceae bacterium
CGGTGACTTGGGAGGCCAAGGCCTGAACCCTTACAATGCGGCCCCACGTCTCCCGCAGAGAACCTCATGGGCCGCATTTTCGAAGTCAGAAAGCATGCGATGTTCGCGCGCTGGAACCGCATGGCGAAGCAGTTCGCGCGCATCGGCAAGGACATCACGATCGCCGTGAAGAGCGGCGGCACCGATCCGAACAGCAATCCCGCCCTGCGCCGGATCATGCAGAACGCGCGCTCGATCAACATGCCCAAGGACAAGGTCGAGGCCGCGATCCGTCGCGCCTCCGGCAAGGAAGCCGCCAACTATCAAGTCGTCCTGTACGAAGGCTACGCACCCCATGGCGTGGCCATGCTCGTCGAAGCGGCCACCGACAATCCGACGCGCACGGTGGCGAGCGTACGCAACGTCTTCAGCAAGAATGGCGGCAATCTCGGCAGCGGCGGCAGCGTGAGTTTCCTGTTCAAGCACATGGGCGTGTTCCGGCTGCCTCCCGAAGGCATCGACCAGGACGATCTCGAGCTCTACCTCATCGATCACGGCCTGGAAGAGATGGGCGAGAGCACCGGCGAAAAAGGCGAGCCGCAGCTGGTCATCCGCTGCGAGTTCGAGAATTTCGGCCAGCTGCAAAGCGCGCTCGAAGCCCGCCGCATCACACCGATCTCCGCCGAGCACGAGTACGTGTGCATCACGCCCACGGAGCTACCCGAGGAACAGGCAGCCGAAGCGCTCGCCCTGATCGACAAGATGGAGCAGGACGAGGACGTTCAGCGCGTGTTCCACACCTTGGCTTGAGGTATGAAAGAAGCGGTTAGCGGCTGGTCAGAGGCGCTACCGCGCTTTCATCCCTCGGGCTCGTGCGCAGCGTGATGGGAAACCAGCGAGCGACCCGGAAGTCGACGAGCGCTCGGGTGCGATCGGATAGGGGGCGTCGAGGTCCACCGAGTGATCGATGGACCCCGAAAATCGGCTTAGAAGAACTTGTAATCCAAGGTGACGTAGTACGTGCGTGGCCTGCCGGCCGCCCAGAAGTCGCCCTGTCCGTTCACCGAACGCGTGGTCACGGAATAGAAGTCATCCAGCAGGTTTCTGCCGGTGAAGCGCACTCCCCACTTGTCGCTCGGCGCACGCCACTCCAGGGACGCGTTCAAGATGGTGTAGCTGTCCTGCCGCAGGCGTCCATCGGGCTCCCACGGAAAGCCGTCGTTGTAGGTCGCGCGTAGCGATGCGCCCCATTTGCCGCTCGGCGTCTCCTTGCTGAGCATGACGGCTCCAGTGAGCATCCACTCGGGCGTGCCGCCGATCTGGTTGCCTGAAGCGTCGATCGAAATGGGCACAGGCGCATTGCTGCCGCCGGGCAGCGGGACATTGGAGACGGCATTCGGGAAGCTCTTGTACTCGCCATCGATGTACGACGCACCGAACATGAAGGTGAGTATGTCGGTTGCCGCCCAGGTGAGATCGAGTTCCGCGCCTTTGATTTCAGCCTTGGCCGCGTTCTGCGTGATGGTTGCGACACCCTGCAGGATCTGGAACTGCAGGTCCTTCACGTCGTAGTAGTAGACGGAGGTGTTCAGTCGCACGTTGCCCCCCAAGAGGTCGCTCTTCATGCCGACCTCGTAGGCATCCACGAACTCCGGATCGAACGGTTCTTGCGGAGTCGCGCCAACGCCGAATGCCGTGATGAAGTTGCCGCTACGGAAGCCGCGGTTGTAACTGGCATATCCCATCACATCGTCAGTGAACTTGTGATCGAACACCAACCGGTACGTGGGCTCGGTCCAGTGCTTCTTCTTGGCCTTCGGGCTGACGACCTTGATGAGAAAACCATTCGGATCGTCGAAGAAGCCCTCGTTGGGATCTGCAAGCGCACCGAACATGATCTTGTTGTTGCCATCGAATTCGCGGGTGTCGCGCGTCCAGCGCAGACCGGCCGTCATGCGGGTGCGGTCGGTGAAGTTGTACGTCACTTCACCGAAACCGGCGATCGAGTCGCTCTCGATGCGGCCGTTCAACTGCAGGGTATTGATCGGACCGCCCAGCTCAGGCGGGTTGAATTGCAGCTGCTGCCCGACGATCGTGTACCTGCCCCAGGCCGACTGATCAAAGAAGTACAGGCCGCCGATCCACTTCAACTTCGCATCCGCGTCATTCGACAGGAACTGAAATTCCTGCGTGGCAGTGCGTTCGTAGAAGTCCACCTCCGCATTGTTGAAGTAAAGCGGTGAGAAATCGTTGTCGGTGAAGGAGTCCAGCTCATTGCGCATCCAGGCCGTAATGCTGACGAAGTCCATGACTCCGAAGTTTTTATCGAACCTGACGGAGCCGCTGTAATTCTTGAAGTCCGCATACGCTGCCGTGTCGTTGCGGATATCCCATTTATCGCTGGGTGTCGTGCCGCCCGTGAGATCCCGCGAACCCTTCGGCACGCCGCGTGCGTACCCCATATCATCGGAATATTCGCTGTATGCCGCGATGAACGTGAGCGCCGAATCCTCTCCCGTCCACTTCCACTTGCTGCGCAGCTCGATATCGTCCTCGCGCCGGTTGATGTCTTTGTCGAGCGTCAGGTTCTTGCCGTAGCCCTTTCCCTGGTCGGAGTAATACACCGACAGATCCGCAGCCAGGTTATCCGCAATTCCAGTCGTTCCGTACGCCCCCGCGGAAAACGTCTCGTAGTTGCCGTAGCTGACGTTGGCATCCAGAGCCGTGTCTTCAGAGGGACCTTTCGTGATGATGTTGATCACGCCGCCGGTCGTGTTGCGTCCGAATAGAGTGCCTTGCGGACCTTTGAGGACTTCGATGCGCTCCACGTTGTTGAACACGAGGGCGGATCCCGTGACGGAGCTTTGCAGCACACCGTCCACATACGTAGCGACGGGATTGTCCTGCGCCGGAGTGCCGTCCTGCGAGCCAATGCCGCGAATGAAGGGGAGATTTGCCACGCCGCCCTGGTTCATCTGCAGACCCGGAGTTGCCAGACCCAGATCGTCGGTGTCGTTGACGCCCGATGCGGCCAGCGATTCCCCGGTGATGGTCGAAATTGCGATCGGCACGTCCTGCTGACTTTCGGCGCGCTTCTGCGCCGTAACGACGATCTCTTCCAGCTGCGCCGATGCCAGCTGCGGAACTGAAACTGCAGCCGTGAACAGGATGGCTGACAGCGACAATCTCGGTTTTGCGAATGCCACGATGGCTCTCCTCAAAGTTGATGTTTTTTTACAGCGCGGACGTACCGCGTCGCTCGGTGAGAGACTGATCCCCAAACTTCAGTAGCACGCTGACCCGGTGCGATCGCCGACCGACTCGATTGGAAAGGTCCGCCGTTGAGCGCCGATCGGGGCCGCGATACCCGGGAAAATAGCCTTGCTCATGACGATCCCCCAAAAGAAGTAGTAGCTATTGTCGCTGCATGGGCGGGCGCTACTTACGTTTCTCGGTCGTTCTACCCCCATTTGCAAACAGGTGTCAACGAATGTTTGCGTTGTTGCTTTCTTGCTAACAATCGTCCGCCGGGGGTCTACCGCGGGACGTAAGGACAAACCCCTGTGCGGTGTCCTATGATGACTACCCGGCGCCAATAAGCAGCACATGCATCAGAACCAGGCCGGAAGAGCCGGACGATCGGGGCAGCGGGACCGCAGAGAACTACGATGAAAAAAGGACAGACGCTATCCATTTCGGAGGCACTACAGGAGCGCCGCATCTCCGCGCTCGGCTCTTCCGAGGACGTTGCACGAGCCGTTCAGGGGATCGAGCGACTGCTGAGGGAGCGTCACTTCGCGCCGGGGGACCGGTTGATCGAGGCCGATCTTGCCAAGGCGCTGAAGCTGGGGCGTGGACCGATTCGCGAGGCACTCCGTATCCTGGCTGGCGATGGTGTCGTCGAGCTCAACGCCAACCGCGGCGCGCGAATTCGCATCATCGACAAGAGCACCCTGGTCGAGATCATGCAGGTCATCACGAGCCTATTCTGCCTCGGCGCAGATCTGCTATCGGCCCGGCGTCCCAGCGAGCGCGCGATCCATGCGCTGCGCGCCATCACGCAAGAGATCAAATCCGCTGCCAAGCGCGGCGATGTGCACGTCCTGAATCTGCGCTTCATCGAATACCATCAGATCGTGTTTCATTTCTCCGGCAACAAGTATCTGTCGCAGCTGTTTCAGCGGCTGCACATTGCGCATTACCAGGGGCACGTCGAGCTCGCACTCGAAGGGCGCGTACTCAAGGATATCGCTCAGGCGTACGACGCGATTACAGCGGCGCTCGAATCCGCAGATGCGACATCGGCAAAGGCCATCTTGTGCAGGCAGATGGCGCAGATCATTGCGCACATGGAATCCAGCTCCGAACCCATCGACCGCGCCGTGGATTCGCTGGTCGAGAAAATGAGCCGTGACTCTACGCTGATCAAAATTTCGCCAACGAACGCATTGCCGGCACAACGGCGCCGCCCGAAGAAACGGGTGCGTTCGACGTCCAGCGCGAATTGATTCGACTACGTGCGCGCCCGCAGCGAACAACGAATCGGCAGGCTCACGAGCGCCCGCAGATTGATCGTCGGCTCATAACGCAGCTGGTCTTCCGGAATCGCCATGGAAATGGCGCTGTAGCGTTCGAGGAAGGCAGTGAAGGCCGTGGCCAACGTCGTGCGCGCCAGCCGGTTGCCGACGCAGAAATGCTGACCGTGACCGAACCCCAGGTGCTCGATGCCGGCATCGATGGGACACTTGAACCGTTCAGGATCCGCAAAGCTCTCCGGATCACGGTTGCCGGATCCCCATGCCACGAACACGGTCGCGCCCGCCGGAATCGCCACGCCTGCAAGCTCGGTGTCGACCGCCGCGATGCGACTCGTGATGTTGGCCGGCGGATAGAGTCGGATCACCTCTTCGATGAACGACCCGACATGCTCGGGATGCTGTTGCAGCTGTGCGAACAACTGTGGGTGCGTCGACAACATCCGCATGCCGTTCGCGAGGCTCTGTCGCGTCGTGTCGTGCCCCGCCATGAGGAACACCTGGAAGATCGACAGCAGCTCTTCCAATGTCAACGGCTCATCGCCCGTCGACTCATGGGCGTGTATGAGGTCGTCGATCAGCGAGCCGTCGGGCCGCTGCCGCACGGCTTCGATGCGTTGCGCCACATAGTTGAACAGCTCGCACATCGCATCGATGGTCCTGAGATACTCGGCGCGCGTGCCCTGACCCATCTCTGTACTGAAGAACTGATGTGCCCAGCGATTGATGCGATCGAAGTCGCTGTCGGGCGCACGGATGAAATGAAGAATGATCGACAGCGGCACGCGCTCGCAGAAATTCGGCACGAAGTCGATGGGCGCGCCGCTGTCGAACGGCTGAATGAAGCGCTGCACCTGAGCTTCGATGAAGGGCACCAGCTTCTTCACGGCCTTCGGCGACAGCACATGCAACGCGAGCCGGCGATAGCGCATGTGTACCGGAGGATCGGTCAGCAGCAAGGTGTGCGGCACCAGCCACGCTTTCGAGCGGAGGATCGCGGCGACTTCCGGATCCTTTTCCGCCAGCGAGAGTCCCTGACAGACGAGGAACTTGGTCGGATCGATGATGTTGGAGAACAACTCGGGATGTTCGGCAACGTAACGGATGTCCTTGGCGTGCGACACGATGTACGCGCCGGTGCGCGGCTCCCGGTACACCGGCGCCTGTTCACGCAGCGTCGCCAGGAATTCCAGCGGGTCGCTTTGCACAGCCGGATCGAAGAAGTCGAAATCCGCAGGGCATTTCACGAGTCGAGTCCCTCGCTGAGCGATGGGACGAGAATGGCCCAAATACAGCACCGCCGCAAACCCGCACAACCGCGTGTGCGGGAACTGTTCAAGCGGCGATGAACGAAAAGAGAAAGGCCGATAGCGGAGCCGCGAACACCGGCCATTCGAATTTCATGTCGAACGATTGCTGCGCAGTCGCTCAGCGCTCGATCGTGAGCCTGCCCAACGCGATGCCCAGATCCCATCCTCGGCCCGTGCCGCGCCAGGCCAGCGACACCTCGCCCTTCGTCATCACTTGACCCTGCGCGCTCTTCACCGCACCCGCATGGGCCTCCGCAGCGGCGTAAGCACCAAACAGCTCATCGATGCTCTTCACCGAAGAGAACTCACCCACACCGTCGTCGATACGGGATTTGCCCACGGTGAGCCCGCCGCCCTTGGTGCTCAACTTCACGTTCGCCGACTGCCCGTTCGAGCACTTGACGACACCCGTACCCTTGGCCGTCTTGTAGATCACGGACCAACCCTGGAGCGTGAAATGCATTTTGCACTTGACGTTCGCCTTGGCGTCGTCAGCGGATGCGTTGACCGAGGCCATGAGCAACAGTGCGCAGAGTGCAAGCAGCTTCGAGTACATGTGTTCTCCCGGATTCGAATGGTTGGGCTGAGATGATGCCAGATGCAGCGTGCCAGCACGGAGTGCCGCGGACCACTTCACGCTCTCTCGTAGTCCAGGCGCATTTCAGCATTTCCCCGAGCCGAGAGTCCGCGGTCGCGTGCAGCTACGCAATCCTCCGCAACAACCACTCGCGGATGTCCTCCAACTCCTCCAGCGCCACTTCGTGCTGCATGTCGTACGTCTTCCAGGTGACGTCGTAACCGAGCTGGCGCAGAAAGGCACAGGACCGTTCGCCGGCTTGCAGCGGCACCATGTCATCGTGGGTACCGTGGCACATGAGAATGGGCGTCGCTTTGCTCGCCGGCTCGGCTTCGCTTGCGAGGAGTCGCGCCAGCGGCAGATAAGTAGACAGCGCCAATACACCCGCCAACTGTCCATCAAAGCGTGTTGCCGTATGCAGCGCCACTGCGCCACCTTGAGAAAATCCCGCCAGCACGATCTTGTCCGCAGAGATGCCGCTGTCGATCTCTCGTTGCAGCAATGCGCGCACCGTTCCTGCGCTCGCGCGAATGCCTCTCTCGTCGTCGTCATCGCCGCCGAATGAACGAATGTCATACCACGCCGGCATCACATAGCCATTGTTGATCGTGATTGGACGCATGGGCGCATTCGGAAACACAAAGCGCAGCGAACACGTTTCCGGGAGTCTCAACTCCTCCACGAGCGGTACGAAGTCGGATCCATCCGCTCCCAGTCCATGCAGCCACACCACACTGCCGCGAGGTGGCACGCGCGGCGTGAGCATGATGAGCCCAGGTGCGATCGCTTGGTCGTAACGCATTGTGTTCCATCAGATTCGCCAGCCGAAGAGGCCGATGAGTCCCATGAGTATCAGGTAGATCGCCACGATCCAGGGCCTGATAACCCTCTGAGTCATGAGCTGCGTGCGCTTCTAAGCGTCTGATGCAAGGCGCAAAGCGCAGCTCATATGTCGATATGAGCAAGCTTTGTAACGCAGCAGCAGACG
>DATELY010000172.1:0-4797 GCA_035276085.1 Steroidobacteraceae bacterium
ATCGATCATCTGCACCCTTCCACTTCGTACTCGAACAACACGGCATAGCCCGCAGTGGTCGGAGACTTATCCGGTGCGAGCAATCGTTCGTCTGCCGGCATCGGCCAACTGATTCGCGCGATCTCGTGCAAGGAAACGCTGCGTCCCGCGTTCACGATGCGATCCGGTGAGCGGTAACCGATCCATGCGGAGAAGCGCGAGCCCGGCTGCAGCACGATCATTCCGGAACACTGCTGACGCATGAATCCCGCGATATCGGCGGGCTCCGTTCCGCGTAACGGTTGGTCGCGCTGCCTCAACGGTCGGCTGTCGGCTGCCGACCTGTCTTCGAGGTCCACCGCACCTTGACCGGATGCCAAATAAAGCCGGTCCGGGTGATAGCCGCTGTGAAGGCCTACGTAGTACGTCGCAGGGCTGCGCAGATTGTCGAGAATCAAGGCGCCCCGCGGGTGCGTCCGGTGTTCGCGAATCAGCTGCACGAGCCGGTCGGCTTGTCGTTGTCGCGCGAAAGTGGGCACAGGCGACTCGCCAAGCATCGGAATGCGAATGGCGATGCGCCGCAGGCCATGCGACTCAGGCAGCGAACGCGCCGCGCCGGCGAGGCAGATCGCGACAGTGGATGTCACCAGCGCTGCGTAGAGCACGACTCGAACTGATCGCTGTTCATTGATCCCAGGCGCCATCTGGAACACCGCAGCGGCAAAGGGCGCGAGCAGGATGCCGAGTGACTCGGTGTAGATCGGTTTCGGTATGAGCGTTCCCAGGGCCGCGGCGATGATCATCGAAGCGGCAAGCCCCGCAAATGGAAATATCCAGCGCGCGCGCTCATCGCGACGCAGGATGCAGAGCACCGCGCCGGCACTGGCGCACAGCGCAAACAATGGCGTCATACCTGCGGCGAAACCGCGCAGCAGCGTGAGCGGCTGCCGAATGCGATCGACGAGCGTGAAATATCCCGCGCCCACATCGTTGCGCATGATTTCGCTGGCGGCCGTCAGGGGAAACAGCGGCTGACCGTAGTACGCGTTGTTGGCGACCATTGCCGCAACGGGGCCAACCGCTGCAACCACCGCAAACAGCAGCATCTTGCGTCGGTTGGGCCACAGGCACAGTGCGCACAGTGGAACCAACACCCAGCCTTCGGTGCGCAACTGCGTTGCGAGCGTGAGCGCAACACCCGCCGCCACGACGTAAACGATGTGCGCGTCGGACTCGCGAGCTTTGGATAGAGCAAGCAAGGTCAACGCCACGCACAAACTGAAGGGCGCCTGCGCCAACACTTCGAGGCTGGTCCGTATCGCGATCGGATAGAACGCACAACACAGAGCCACTGCGAGCGCTGCGGTACGCGCACGGAATTCACGCGCTGTGAATACATAGAGCACACCAGGCACCAGCGATCCCAGCAGAACATGCAGCAACACGGGGGCCCGCAACGTGTCATGGAAGAAGCGGATCACCGCACCGACCAGCATGAGGTGCAGCGTCGGCCAGCGGCCGTGAAGAAATGGAAAGGGGTCATCCGCCCAACGCCAGCCGATGAAGATGCGGCTTGCGTGATCGTTCGTATCCTGACTTGCGTACGGCCAAAGAATCAGTCGAATGGCGAGCGCAAGTGCCACGACGAGCACCACGTGCCCTATTGCCCACGAGCGAGCTCCATCAGCGGATTGGGCCGGTCCTCGCGCGGTCACGGAAGATGCGAACTACAGGGCGGCCACGCAGAGCGCGCCCATCGACAGAAAGACAAACCAACTCGGACGATCGGTTAACGCGAAGACGATCGGATCGTCGTGCATTTGCCCCCGATGTGTCTTGAGCCAGATCCGGCAAATCCAATACATGAGCAGCGGACACAGCAGCCATAACAGATAGGGCCGCGAATACAGCGGATCGGCGCCTTCGCGAACGTAGAGCGCGAGCACCAGAACGGCGATCAGGCCCGCGGCGATGCCGCTGGATTGCAGCAACGGAAGATCTTGTACCGTGTAGCCGCGTCCGGCGGCGGCAGCACGGCCGCTGCCTGCCTGCTGTACCAGCTCCGAGCAGCGTTTTGCCATGGCAAGGCTCAGAAAAAGGAACATCGACCACGCCAGCAACCAAAACGAAGGCAGCACTACGATGGCGGCAGCGCCGGCTATCACGCGCACTGTGTACAGGCCCGCCAGGACCTGGACATCCACGATCGGTGCACGCTTGAGCGAGCGCGAGTACCAGAACGTCGTTGCGAAGTAGCCGGCAAGTACGCAGCCGAAGAGCATGCCCAGCAGTGCAAATGCACACACCATCGAGGCACTCAGCAGTACGCCAGCCGCGACGAGACCGTGTACCAGCGGCAACTCCCCACAGGCGAACGGCCGATGCCGTTTGCGCGCATGCTGTCGATCGCTGTCGAGATCCATCAGATCGTTGAGCAGGTAGCCGCCCGAGGCACAGCAGCAGAAGATGAGGAATGCGAGCAGGCTGCTGAACAGCGCAGGCAGTTCGACGATTTTGTGAGAAACGAGCGCAGGCACCAGCACCAAGGCGTTCTTCGTCCATTGGTGCACACGAAGCGCGCGCAGCCAAGTCCTTGCACGTGGCCTTTCGTCGTTGGCGAACACACGTTCCCATGAGGCTCGCGTACGCTCGAGACGTCCCGATCCACGCGGCGCGACGAGAATGGCACGCCGGGCATGCGTCCAGCAGTGGCGGTCGTCGGGACCATTGCCGGCATAGTCGAAACGGCGCGTACCAAACCGCTCGATCAGACGCGTTGCCTTCGCCTGCCCTTTCAGATTGAGTTCTGGAGTGCTCGCGATCACCTCCGAAAACACGCCCAGGTGATTGGCGACATCCCGCGCCACGCGCTCGTTCGCCGCTGTGCACAGCACCAGTCTGCGGCCACGCGCATGCTGTGCACGTAACCACTGAATGAACTCAGCGTGGTATGGGAGGCTCGCCACATCGAGCGGCGCATGCTCTGCGACTCGCGCTTTCAACGTCGCGCGGCCGCGCGCAAGCCACACCGGCAGACTCGCGAGCGTTGCAATGTCCTTGCGGAACAGGCGCACGATGCCCTCCATCAAGGCGTCGGTGCGCAGCAGCGTGCCGTCCATGTCGATGCACAAGGGCACATCGATATCGTCGAGGGTTTCTTCGACAGGTCCGGTAGCTGCAACCATCTGCTAACCGTCCACCCTGTGCGAGGATCGCCCGGGTGCCGCGCGCAGCGGCGGCGTGCAGAGATGCAGCAATGCCTGCTTGTCGATGGGTGTGCGCGCTGCCCGCTGCAGGCGATCGCGTGTGTCGTGCTGCTCGAGGCAAGCAACCACGCTGGTCGCACGGTCGAACTGAATTGAATTGTTGATCGCTGTGGTGCTCGCGAGCAATGCACTGAGCGCAAGCACGACTGGACGCAACCGCGTCCACGTGACCAGTGCGACGAGCAGCACGAGCAGCGGCACATAGTGCATCGCATAGAGAAATGTCTCCTCGCCATAGACCAGGTGCAGCGCCAGCTGACCCAGTACCAGGAGCGCAATTCCCACGCGCAACCTCAGATGCTGTCGCAATCGAAACAGACTCCAGACGCCCAAGACAAGCAGCACGGCCCAGGTCAGTACCGCCAGGATGCCCCACGGTTGCGTGCCAGAGCCTGGCAAGGAGTATTGCGTCACGAGAATGGGCCAGTTACCCGGAAGATTGGCCACCGGCGGGGAGAACCGGTCGACGAGCTGTAAATCCGGCATGACCATGCCATGAAAGAAGAAGGCACCGAGGACCGCAAGGGGACCGCCGTTCAACGTCGTGTACAGATAACGGGTGTGCTTGGCCGTCACCGCAAATAGAAAATCGCCGGATGGAAACACGATGTGCGCCACCATCCAGAGCAACACCGCAATGACAAAGCCATTCGCGATGATCTGAAGCGCACGCCGCGGCGGCTGATTCAGCACCGTTGCAACAATCCCGCCCATCCAGTTCGTCACCGTGAATCCCAGCGTCAACGCATTGAGCGCAACGTAGACTCCTTCGGACAGCCGCTTTCGTTGTGCGACAGCGATCGCAAGCACTGCAAGCAGCAGGCTGATGGATCCGCCGATGAACGACTCCGGCGCCGCGAGCCAGAACACACTGGCCGCACTCGTCAAGCCCAACGCGGATAACACGATCGCATCCAAGCGGTACCGACAGATCGATCGCAGCACGATGTAGAAGACCAGCGCCCAAACTCCGGCCTGTGCCGCAGTGAATACGTGGACTGCATCGAGCATGGTCATGCCGGCAATGGCGACCAGTGCATGCACGAAGCAGAATCCCCCGAGGAAGTACCACGGGTGGAGGTTGGTACCGACTTCTCGACTCCGATCCGTCATGGCGTGCATGAAATCGGATAGATCGGATTCGAACCAGACCGACAGTGTTCGTGTATCGAACACCGCAGCGGGAATGGAGCGGGATGCTGCATACGCGAACGCCGCTGTGACGAGCACGAGACCCAGCGCGATCAGGAAGTCGAGCCGCAAGCCGCGAGACGGATCGAGCACCGCTGAAAGCCGGCCCGCACGCTGACGGAACCCCGCTCCCACCTGCGTAAAGGAAGGAATCTGCGGATCCCAACCCCGCGCGCGGGCAAGCAGCGCGATCACGGCACTCGACACGCCGGTACCACCGAGAACCGGCAATATAGAGTGCCCTCGCGCTGCGGCGTGCTGGTGATGATCGAGCCACAAGCCCAGCGCGGCGAGGCTCACGCCGCCCACGATCGCGACGACTTCAACCCAGCATGCGTCGGCCAGAGCTCGCCATGACGGC